>NZ_JBHXQO010000044.1:0-54028 GCF_042717135.1 Streptomyces sp. NPDC058620 | reverse complement strand
GGCAGTTCCAGCCCGTCCGGCGACCGAGGACGCAGGGTCAGGTGGTGACCGGCTCCTTCACGGGTTCCGGCCCGGCCTCCGCGCCCCGCCCCGCCAGCCGCTCGCGCCAGGCGAACAGCACCGCCTCGTCGGTCGGCTTCGTCGCCAGGGACACGATCACGTACACCGCGAGCGAGGACAGCAGACCGTAGTAGACCGGCTCATTGGCAAGGATTCCGTACGTGGCCATCAGGCCGATCACCGCGATACCGCCGACGCACACCGCCGCCAGCGCACCCTCCGCCGTCCCGCGGCGCCACAGCAGCCCGCCCAGGATCGGCACCAGGAGTCCGGCCACGAGCAGGTTGTACGCCACGGTCAGCGCCTCGACGACGTCGTTGAGCGCGATCGCGATGAGGATGACGGCGATACCCATGATCAGGATGAACGCGCGGTTGCCCTTCACCTCGTCGCGTTCCTCCTCGCCGCCGCTCTTGGCGACCGCCCCACGGAGCCTGGACCAGATGTCGTTGTTGGCGACGGTGGCGCAGGCGATCAGCGCACCGGATGACGTCGACATGACCGCGGCCAGCGCGGCGGCCAGCACGAGCCCGCGCACGCCCATCGGCAGTTCGTCCTTGACGATGGTCGCGAACGCCGCGTCCGCGCTGGGCAGGGTCGGATAGATGACCTTGGCCGCCGTTCCGATGACCGCTCCGGCGATGGCGTACACGAGGCAGTACGTACCGGCGACCGTGCCGCCCCAGCGTGCCGTCCGGTCGGTGCGGGCGGTGAACACGCGCTGCCAGATGTCCTGGCCGATCAGCATGCCGAAGGTGTAGATCAGGACGTACGTGAAGATCGTTTCGCCGCCGATGCCCAGCGGGTCGAAGTACTCGGTGGGCAGCTGGGCCTTCATCTCGCTGAAGCCACCGGCCTTGACGACCGCGATGGGGAGCAGGAGCAGCAGCACGCCGATCGTCTTGACGACGAACTGCACCATGTCCGTCAGCGTGATCGACCACATGCCGCCGAGCGTCGAGTACGCGACGACGATGGCGCCGCCCAGGATGATCGAGATGGTCCGGTTCATGTCGAAGAGGACGTCGAAGATGGTGGCGTACGCGATGGTCGAGGTGACCGCGAGCATCAGCGTGTACGCCCACATGACGAGTCCGGAGATGATTCCGGCCCGGCCGCCGTAGCGCAGGTCGAGCATCTCGGAGACGGTGTAGACCTTCAGCCGGGCGATGCGGGCCGAGAAGAAGACGGACAGGGCGAGGAGCCCGAGGCCGATGGTGAAGACCATCCACGCGCCGGAGAGTCCGTACTGGTAGCCCAGGCCGACACCGCCGATCGTGGAGGCGCCACCGAGGACGATGGCGGCCATGGTGCCGGAGTACATCCAGGGGCCGAGCCGGCGGCCCGCCACCAGGAACTCGCTCTTGGACTTGGCGCGGCGCATGCCCCACCAGCCCATGGCGAGCATGCCGGCCAGATAGACGACGATCACGGCGTAGTCGACAGCCATGGGCTTTCCCTCCGTCTCGCTCAACAGGTTGGTGAAGACGGTAGGTGGCCGATAAGCAACCATGAAGTGTACGTTTCAGCCATTCTCGAAGCGCTGAATGGATGGACCATCCATGCCGGACTCCCCCACCGCACCGCCCACCCCGCCCGTCCCGCTGGCCGAGCTGCTGGCCAGGGAGGAGCTGGGGCTGCGCCGGATCGCCGGTCCCCGCGACGCGAACCTGCTGTGGGTGCACACCTCGGAGATGGCCGACCCGTATCCCTACCTCCTCGGCGGTGAGCTGCTGCTGAGTGCCGGGGTGCTGCTGAAGGACCCGGACACCTATGTCGCGCGGCTCGTGGAGGCGGGGGCGGCCGCGCTCGGGTTCGGGGTTGCGCCGGTGCACGACACGGTGCCCCGGGCCCTGGTCGAGGCGTGCGACCGGCACGGGCTGCCGCTCCTGGAGGTGCCGCCCGAGACGCCGTTCACCACGATCGCGCGGGCCGTGTGGCGACTGATGGCGGAGGCGAGGCACCGGGAGCTGCGCCGGGTGACCCGCGCCCAGCAGGCCCTGGCCTCGGCTGCGGCCAGGCCCGACCCGGTGCCCGCGGTGCTGCACCAGCTGGCCGTGCAACTGGCGGGGCGTGCGGCCCTCCTGACCGCCGAGGGCGAGGAGCTGCACGCGTCGGGCCGCCGCCCGGCCCCCGGGGCTCAGGAGGCCCTCGCCCGTCTGTCCCGGGTGGTCTCCCCCGCGGCCCGCCCCGACCCGGCCCCCGCATCCGCCACCGACACGGTCGGCGGCACCCAGCTGTCCGCGTACCCGCTCGGCGGCGGCCAGGGGCTCGTCCTCGCCCTGTCCGCCGGCCGGCGCGAGCAGGGGGACCACACGGTGGCCGGTATCGCGGTCGTCCTGCTCTCCCTGCTGACCGCCCCGCACCAGGGCGCCGACGCGGCGGGCCGTGCGGCCGCGCTCGTACGGATGCTGCTCGGCGCGGCCCCGGCGGACGTCACCCCGCTCCTGGGCGCCGCCGACCACTGGACGGTGGTCCACGCGCGCCGCCCCGGCGGCGCGCCCGCCGACCCGCTCACCGCAGGGGCGCTCGGTACGGCACTGGGCTCGGCCCTCGTCGACGCGGACCGTCACGCCGTACGCGTCCTGGTCACCGACGCCGACCGGATCACCCCGCAGCCCGGCTGGACACTCGGCGCCTCCGCCCCCGCCCCGGTCACGGCCCTCGCGGCGGCCGACGCCCAGGCGGCCCGCGCCCTGAGCCGCGCGGAGGCCACCCGTACGCCGCTCTCCGTACACCGCCCCCCGACCGGCCTGACGGAACTGGTCCCCCGCGACCGGGCCGAGGCCCATGCCCGCGCCCTCCTCGCCCCGCTCACCGAACCGCTGACCGAGACCCTGCGGTGCTGGCTGAGCCTCCACGGCAGCTGGGACCGCACGGCGGTCGCGCTCCAGGTCCACCGCAACACGGTGCGCCAGCGCATCGCTCGCTGCGCGGCGCTGCTGGAAGCGGACCTGGACGACATGGACGTACGCACGGAGCTGTGGTTCGCGCTGGGTCACCGCTGAACCGGGGCCCGGCTGAACCGCGGCCCGGCCGCCGAGCGTGCCGAGCATCACCCTGGACAGGTGCGGTGACTGGCGGGTAACTTTTAACCAGGTCTGAGCAAGCGCTTAGCCAGCCCGCCGGAAGCTCACGCCGAGCTGACCGAAGCCGACAGAGGAGGCACCCCGTGCGCCGTACGGTATTCAACGAGGACCACGAGGCGTTCCGGGAGACCCTTCGCGCCTTCATCGAGGCCGAGGTCGTTCCCGTCTACGACGAGTGGTTCACCGCCGGCCAGGCGCCGCGCGACTTCTACTACAAGCTCGGCGAGCTGGGTGTCTTCGGCATCTCGGTCGAGGAGGAGTTCGGCGGCGCGGGTGTCGACTCGCACAAGTACGAGGCCGTGCTCCAGGAGGAATGCGCACGCGCGGGCGTCTCCTTCGGCGGCTCCGGCGTGCACGTCCTGCTCGGCCTGCCGTACATCAAGATGCTCGCCACGGGCGACCAGAAGAAGCGCTGGCTCCCGAAGTTCGTCAGCGGCGAGGAGATGTGGGCCCTCGCGATGACCGAGCCGGGCACCGGTTCCGACGTCGCGGGGATGAAGACCAACGCGAAGCTCTCCGAGGACGGCACGCACTACGTCCTCAACGGCTCGAAGACCTTCATCACCGGCGGCGTGCACGCCGACCGGGTGATCGTCTGCGCCCGTACCTCCGCCCCGCGCGAGGACGACCGCCGCTTCGGCATCTCGCTCTTCGCCGTCGACACCAAGTCCGAGGGCTACTCGATAGGCCGCAAGCTCGACAAGCTGGGCCTGAAGGTCTCCGACACCGCCGAGCTGGCGTTCGTCGACGTGAAGGTGCCGGTCGAGGACCTGCTCGGCGAGGAGAACAAGGGCTTCGGCTACCTGGGCACCAACCTGGCCTCCGAGCGCTGGGGCATCGCCTTCGGCGCGTACGCCCAGGCCGCGGCCGCCGTCCGCTTCGCCAAGGAGTACGTCCAGGACCGCACGGTCTTCGGCAAGACGGTCGCCTCGTTCCAGAACACCAAGTTCGAGCTGGCCGCCTGCCAGGCCGAGGTGGACGCTGCCCAGGCCGTCGCCGACCGTGCCCTGGAGGCCCTGGACGCCGGTGAGCTGACCGCCGCCGAGGCCGCCTCCGCCAAGCTCTTCTGCACCGAGGTCGCGCACCGCGTGATCGACCGCTGCCTCCAGCTGCACGGCGGCTACGGCTTCATGAACGAGTACCCGATCGCCCGCCTCTACGCCGACAACCGGGTCAACCGGATCTACGGCGGCACCAGCGAGGTCATGAAGTCGATCATTGCCAAGTCGATGGGCCTGTAGAGCAGTTACGTTCCCCTCATGAGCGCAGCACTCGACTCCCTGCTCGATCTGCTCGACCTGGAGCGGATCGAGCGGGACATCTTCCGGGGCACGAGCCGTTCCGCGGTCGTGCCCCGGGTCTTCGGCGGTCAGGTCGCGGCCCAGGCGCTGGTCGCCGCGGGCCGGACCGTCCCCGCGGACCGCACGGCCCACTCCCTGCACTCCTACTTCCTGCGTATGGGTGATCCGGGTGCCCCGATCGTCTACACCGTCGACCGCATCCGCGACGGCCGGTCCTTCACCACCCGGCGGGTCGTCGCCGTCCAGCACGGGCAGCCGGTCTTCCACCTCTCGGCGTCCTTCCAGACGTACGAGGAGGGGCTGGAGCACCAGGCGGACATGCCGCCCGCCCCGGACCCCGACACGCTGCCCACCGCGGCGCAGATGCTGCCCCGGTACGCGGACCGGTTCGTCGATCCGGGTGTCATGGACCGGCTCCTGGAGGCGCGGGCGGCGGTCGACCTCCGGTATTGCGACGCCCCTCCCTTCGCCACGGTCGGGGACCCGCGGGAGCCCCGCTCCCAGGTGTGGTTCCGGACGAACGGCAAGCTCGCGGACGACCCGCTCCTCCATGTCTGCATGGCCACGTACGTCTCCGACATGACGCTGCTCGACTCGGTGCTGCTCGCGCACGGGCGCGGCGGCTGGGCGGTCGGTGACGTGGTGGGCGCGAGCCTGGACCACGCGATGTGGTTCCACCGGCCGTTCCGTGCGGACGAATGGCTGCTGTACGACCAGGAGTCGCCGTCCGCCTCCGGCGGGCGCGGGCTCGGGCAGGCCCGTATCTACACCCAGGACGGCCGGCTCGCGATCACGGTCATCCAGGAGGGCGTGATCCGCGCCCCGCGGGGCTGAACAGGTCACAGCCACCCGACTCGGACATACTCCCCACCATGACCGATGCTAAAAGTGGTGGTGGGGAGTCCACGTTCACCGTCGTCGTCGCGGCGACCGCCAATCTGGGCATCGCCGTGGCGAAGGCGGTCGCCGGACTGATCAGCGGGTCGAGCGCGATGCTCTCGGAGGCCGCGCACTCGGTCGCCGACACCGTCACCGAGGTCATGCTCCTGACCGCGCTCCGGCGCAGCGGGAAACCGGCCGACGAGGAACACCCGCTCGGTTACGGCCCCGAGCGCTACATCTGGGCGATGCTCGCCTCCATCGCCACGTTCGTCGGCGGCGCCGTCTTCTCCGTCTACGACGGCGTGCACACCCTCGTCGCGGGCGAGGAGCTGGGTGATCCCCTCGTCTCGTACCTCGTGCTGGGCGTCGCCTTCCTGCTGGAGGGCTACTCGCTGCGTACGGGCGTCAAGCAGGTCCGCCGTGAGGCCGCCCGGCTGCACTCCCCCGCCGGCTACTACCTGCGCCACACGCCCGACACGGCCGTCAAGGCGGTCGTGATGGAGGACTCCGCCGCCCTGATCGGGCTGCTGCTCGCCGCGGGCGGTCTGCTCGGCGGCCAGCTCTCCGGCTCCGGCGTCTGGGACGGTGTCGCATCGGTCCTGATCGGTGTCCTGCTCGTGTACGTGGCCTGGGTGCTCGGCCGCTCCAACGCCCAGTTGCTGATCGGCCGTCCGCTGCCGAAGGCGATGCGCGACGGCGTGCGCGAGGAGCTGCTCTCTGTCCCGCACATCATGGGCGTCCTGGAGCTCACCACGCTCATCCAGGGTCCGACGGAGATCCTGATCGCCGCGAAGATCGACTTCCGGGACGTGGCGAGCGCCGAGCAGGTCGAGTGGGCCTGCGAGGAGGCGGAGGCGCAGCTGCGGGAACGCTTCCCCGCGATCCGCCGGGTCTATCTGGATCCGACGCCGGGCCCGGGTCAGCGCGAGGACGGCCGGTCCACGTCCGGCCGTGGGTAGGGGCGGCCGGTCCCGGCGCCGGGACCGGCCGCCCAGGAAGGCCACGGCGGCGCTCCCGTCCCGGCCCCGTACGGGGTCAGAGCAGTCCCGCCGCGTCCAGGAGGTAGTCGGTCATCGGGTCGTAGAAGCGCGGATCGGTGACGTGGTCGTCCAGCGGCACCGTCACCTGGAGCGTGCCTTCCGCCTCGCCGAGGAACAGCGCGGGGTCGTTGGAGTCCGCGTAGCCGACCGCGTCGATGCCCCGCTGGCCCGCGCAGCCTGCCCACCCGTGGTCGGCGACGACGAGATCGGGCCGCGGCCGGCCCTCGCGCTCGAAGCCGTCCAGGATGGCCGCCATCGGGGCCGGTGAGTGGGTGTGCCACAGCGACGCCCCGTGCTCCAGGACGGCCACGTCCGCGAACTGGAAGACCATGCCCTCGTCCGTCCTCAGCCCCTGCGGAATCCGTACGATCTCGCATCCGGCGGCCCGCAGCGCGTCCGCGGTCTGCCGGTGCACGTCCAGCAGGCCGCCCGGGTGGCCGGTCGCGAACAGGACCCGCTCCGAGTCGGCGGCCGCCTTGCGCAGCCTCGCCGCCATCCGGTCCAGCGCGTCGACGGTCAGCTCCGGGTCGATGGTGTCCTGCCCGAACCTGTGCTCGGGGTCGTCGCTGACCCCGCAGCGCTCCGCCATCACGGCGAGCACGTCCTGCTCATCGGCCCAGCGGTCGCCGAGCTCCAGACCCAGCCAGTAGTGGCGGTCACCGTTGGCGAGCTTGCGGTAGTGGGAGAGGTTGTTGTCGCGCGGGGTGGCGACGTCTCCGGCGATACGCGTACGGACGAGGTGGTCGACGAGGGCGGCACGGCTGGGTATCGGCATGAACCCATTGTGCCGTCAGGGGTGCGCAGTGTGCCGGGCGTCTTGCACGACGGACGGCGGGTGGCTCCGACGGCCTACGCGGACTACGCCCGGGAGGCCGCCGCCGCGAAGGCTCCGCGCGCCAGCCGGTGCAGCAGCGCAGCCGTCGCGTCACGGTCCGGGAGGGCGCCGGTGAGGTGCGGCGTGGAGTTGAGCAGGCCGAAGACCGCGTGGACGGTCATCCGGGCCTCGGCCTCGGCCAGGGCCGGGTACAGGGCGCGGACCGCCTCGACCCAGACCTCGACGTACTGCCGCTGGAGCTGGCGCACCCGCTTGCGGTCGGCTTCCCGGAGGCGGTCCAGCTCGCGGTCGTGGAGGGTGATCAGGGGGCGGTCGTCGAGGGCGAAGTCGATGTGCCCCTCGATGAGCGCGTCGAGGAGCGACTCCGGCGAGCCGTCGCCGGCCGCCGCGTCCTGCGACACGCGCATCCGTCCACCGTCGAGGAGGCGCTCGCTGATACCCACCAGCAGTTCGGCGAGCATCGCGTCCTTCCCGGGGAAGTGCCGGTAGAGGCCGGGGCCGCTGATACCGACGGCGGCCCCTATCTCGTCGACGCCCACTCCGTGGAAGCCGCGCTCGGCGAAGAGGCGCGCCGCCTCCCGGAGGATCTGCTCGCGGCGGGTGGGAGCCGCGACTCGGGCGGTGGCATGGGTGCTCATGGAGATTCATTCTAGACAGGGCCGTTAGCGCTCGTTAACCTGAGCGCAATGCGTTAACGGTCATTAACCAGTGCGGTACGGGCAAGGGGGCTCGAACGATGCAGCAGGCACCGGTCCTGGCGAGCGCGGCCGATCCCGCCTCGGAGGCCTGGCAGGCCAACGAGGCGGCGCATCACGCGCTCGCCGACGAGCTGCGGGCGCGGCTCGCCACGGCACGTCTCGGCGGGGGTGAGAAGGCCCGCGCCCGGCATGTGGCGCGCGGCAAGCTGCTGCCCCGTGAGCGGGTGGACACCCTGCTCGACGCGGGCTCGCCCTTCCTGGAGCTGGCACCGCTGGCGGCCGAGGGGCTGTACGGGGGCGCCGCCCCGGCGGCGGGAGTGATCGCCGGAATCGGCCGGGTCAGCGGCCGGGAGTGCGTGATCGTCGCCAATGACGCGACCGTCAAGGGCGGCACGTACTACCCGATGACGGTGAAGAAGCATCTGCGGGCCCAGGAGGTGGCGCTGGAGAACCGGCTGCCCTGCCTGTACCTCGTCGACTCGGGCGGCGCCTTCCTGCCCCTTCAGGACGAGGTGTTCCCGGACCGGGAGCACTTCGGACGGATCTTCTACAACCAGGCCCGGATGTCGGGCGCCGGCATCCCGCAGATCGCCGCCGTGCTCGGTTCCTGCACGGCAGGCGGGGCGTACGTCCCCGCGATGAGCGACGAGGCCGTGATCGTCCGCAACCAGGGCACGATCTTCCTCGGCGGACCGCCGCTGGTGAAGGCCGCGACCGGCGAGGTCGTGACGGCCGAGGAGCTGGGCGGCGGCGAGGTGCACTCGCGGACCTCGGGCGTGACCGACCACCTCGCCGAGGACGACGCCCACGCCCTGCGGATCGTGCGGAACATCGTGGCCACCCTGCCGGACCGCGCACCGCTTCCGTGGCCGGTGCGGCCGGCCGAGGAGCCGAAGGTCGACCCCGCCGGGCTGTACGGGGCGGTGCCCGTCGACTCGCGGACGCCCTACGACGTACGGGAAGTGATCGCCCGGGTCGTGGACGGCTCGCGCTTCGCGGAGTTCAAGGCGGAGTACGGGACCACGCTCATCACCGGCTTCGCGCAGATCCACGGCCACCCCGTCGGCATCGTCGCGAACAACGGCATCCTGTTCTCGGAGTCCGCCCAGAAGGGCGCCCACTTCATCGAGCTGTGCGACCAGCGCGGCATCCCGCTGGTGTTCCTCCAGAACATCTCCGGCTTCATGGTCGGCCGCGACTACGAGGCCGGCGGCATCGCCAAGCACGGCGCGAAGATGGTCACCGCCGTGGCCTGCACCCGGGTGCCCAAGCTGACCGTGGTGGTCGGCGGGTCCTACGGGGCGGGCAACTACTCGATGTGCGGGCGGGCCTACAGCCCCCGCTTCCTGTGGATGTGGCCCAACGCGAAGATCTCCGTCATGGGCGGCGAGCAGGCCGCTTCGGTGCTCGCCACCGTCAAGCGCGACCAGCTCGGCGACGACTGGAGCGCCGAGGACGAGGAGACCTTCAAGGCTCCGATCCGCGCCCAGTACGAGCAGCAGGGCAACGCGTACTACGCCACCGCCCGGCTGTGGGACGACGGGGTGATCGACCCGCTGGAGACCCGGCAGGTGCTGGGGCTCGCTCTGACCGCCTGTGCCAACGCCCCCCTGGGTGACCCCCAGTTCGGCGTCTTCCGGATGTGATGTGAGGACTTCCATGTTCAGCACTGTTCTGGTCGCCAACCGTGGCGAGATCGCGGTCCGGGTCATCCGGACCCTGCGCGAGCTCGGTGTGCGGTCGGTCGCCGTCTTCAGCGACGCGGACGCGGACGCCCGGCATGTACGGGAGGCCGATACGGCGGTACGGATCGGGCCCGCACCCGCCGCCGAGAGCTATCTCTCCGTGGAACGGCTGCTGGACGCCGCCCGGCGCACCGGCGCCGAGGCCGTCCACCCCGGATACGGATTCCTCGCCGAGAACGCGGGCTTCGCGCAGGCGTGCGCGGAGGCCGGACTCGTATTCATCGGGCCGCCCGCCTCCGCGATCTCGCTGATGGGCGACAAGATCCGGGCCAAGGAGACGGTCGCGGCGGCGGGTGTGCCGGTCGTTCCCGGCTCCTCGGGCAGCGGACTCACCGACGCCCAACTGGCCGCTTCCGCCCGCGAGATCGCCATGCCCGTCCTGCTGAAGCCCTCGGCGGGCGGCGGCGGCAAGGGCATGCGGCTGGTGCGCGACGAGAGCCTGCTCGCCGAGGAGATCGCGGCGGCGCGGCGCGAGGCCCGCGCCTCCTTCGGCGACGACACACTGCTGGTGGAGCGGTGGATCGACCGGCCCCGGCACATCGAGATCCAGGTCCTGGCCGACGGCCACGGGAACGTGGTGCACCTCGGTGAGCGCGAGTGCTCCCTCCAGCGCCGCCACCAGAAGATCATCGAGGAGGCACCCTCGGTACTCCTCGACGAGGCGACCCGGGCCGCCATGGGCGAGGCGGCCGTGCAGGCGGCCCGCTCCTGCGGCTATGTGGGCGCGGGCACGGTGGAGTTCATCGTCCCGGGCGACGACCCCGCCGCGTACTGCTTCATGGAGATGAACACCCGTCTCCAGGTCGAGCACCCGGTGACGGAGCTGATCACCGGACTCGACCTCGTCGAGTGGCAGCTGCGGATCGCCGCCGGTGAGCGACTGCCGTACAAGCAGGACGACATCACGCTCACCGGCCATGCCATCGAGGCCCGCGTCTGCGCCGAGGACCCGTCCCGCGGTTTCCTGCCCTCCGGCGGTACGGTGCTGCGGCTGAATGAGCCGCAGGGCGACGGGGTCCGCACGGACTCCGGCCTCAGCGAGGGTGTGCCGGTCGGCAGCACGTACGACCCGATGCTGTCGAAGGTCATCGCGTACGGCCCCGACCGGGCGACGGCCCTGCGCCGGCTGCGCGCGGCCCTCGCCGACACGGTGGTGCTCGGCGTCCCGACCAACGCGGGCTTCCTGCGCCGGCTGCTCGCCCACCCGCTGGTGGCCGCGGGCGAGCTGGACACCGGGCTGGTGGAGCGCGAGGTGGCGGGGCTGGTCCCCGACGGCGTACCGGAAGAGGTCTACGGGGCGGCGGCACTGCTCAGGCACTCCTCCCCCGCCCCCGCGCCGGACGCCTGGGCCGACCCGTTCTCCGTAACGAACGGCTGGCGCCTCGGCGGCACCCCGGCCCCGGCCGTCCGCCATTTCCGGGTCCCCGGGCACGAGCCGGTGCGGACCGCTCTGCGCCCCTGGCCGACGGGTGCCGAGCTGACGCTCGGGCCCACCGTGGACAGCGGCCGGGCCGAGGACGTCCAGGCCGACGCCTGCGGGCCGGTCCCGCCGCAGCCCGGTGCGCAGGCGGTCCGGCTCGTCGTCGGGTCCGGCCACCGGGTCACCGTCGAGATCGACGGGCTGACCCACACGTTCGACCATGCCGCGTCGCCGGAGGGCAGCTGGCTGGGCCGGGACGGCGACACCTGGCACGTCCAGGACCACGACCCGGTGGAGGCGTCCCTCAGCGGCGCCGGACGCTCCGGGCTCGACACGCTCGCCGCGCCCATGCCGGGGACCGTCACGGTGGTGAAGGTGGCCGTCGGGGACGAGGTGACCGCCGGGCAGAGCCTGCTCGTCGTCGAGGCGATGAAGATGGAGCACGTCATCTCCGCGCCGCACGCCGGCACCGTGACCGAACTCGATGTCACGGCGGGCGCCACCGTCGCCATGGACCAGGTGCTGGCCGTCGTGACCGCCAGGGAGGAATCATGACCGAGGGACTTCCCATGCGGGTCCCCGCCGAGGGCCTGCCGCCCCGGGTCCGCATCCACGAGGTCGGGGCCCGCGACGGACTTCAGAACGAGAAGACGGTCGTCCCGACCGAGGTGAAGGCGGAGTTCATCCGCCGACTGGCCGTCGCCGGGCTCACCACGATCGAGGCGACCAGCTTCGTCCACCCGAAGTGGGTGCCCCAGCTGGCGGACGCGGAGCAGCTGTTCCCGATGCTCGGCGACATCGCGGACGTCGGGGACGTCTCGCTTCCCGTCCTCGTGCCCAACGAACGCGGCCTCGACCGGGCCCTCGCGCTCGGCGCGCGGCGGATCGCGGTGTTCGGGTCGGCGACCGAGACGTTCGCCGCCCGCAACCTCAACCGGACCGTCGACGAGTCGCTCGCCATGTTCGAGCCGGTCGTGGCCCGCGCCAAGGCCGACAAGGTGCATGTGCGCGGCTATCTGTCGATGTGCTTCGGCGATCCGTGGGAGGGGCCCGTCCCCGTCGGCCAGGTCGTCCGCGTCGCCAGGGCGGTGATGGACCTCGGCTGCGACGAGCTCTCGCTCGGCGACACGATCGGCGTGGCCACGCCGGGCCATGTCCGGGCCCTGCTCTCCGCGCTGAACGAGGCGGGCGTCGCCACCGGCACCATCGGCGTGCACTTCCACGACACGTACGGACAGGCCTTGTCCAACACCCTCGCCGCGCTCCAGCACGGGGTGACGACCGTGGACGCCTCCGCCGGCGGCCTCGGCGGCTGCCCGTACGCGAAGAGCGCGACCGGCAACCTCGCCACCGAGGACCTCGTCTGGATGCTCGAAGGTCTCGGCATCCACACCGGGGTCGACCTCGCCGAGCTCACCGCCACCAGCGTGTGGCTCGCCGAACAACTGGGCCGACCCAGCCCTTCACGTACCGTCCGCGCACTCTCGGTGTAACAAGCGCAGTCCCACAAGGAGTGAACACCACCATGTCCCTGGACCACCGGCTGACCGCCGAGCACGAGGAACTGCGCCGCACCGTCGAGGCGTTCGCGCACGACGTGGTCGCGCCGAAGATCGGCGACTTCTACGAGCGCCACGAGTTCCCGTACGAGATCGTGCGGGAGATGGGGCGGATGGGACTGTTCGGTCTGCCGTTCCCGGAGGAGTACGGCGGCATGGGCGGCGACTACCTCGCCCTCGGCATCGCCCTCGAAGAACTGGCCCGGGTCGACTCGTCCGTGGCGATCACCCTGGAGGCCGGGGTCTCGCTGGGCGCGATGCCGGTGTTCCGCTTCGGCACGGAGGAGCAGAAGCGGCAGTGGCTGCCGAGGCTCTGCTCGGGCGAGGCGCTCGGCGCGTTCGGCCTGACCGAGCCGGACGGCGGCTCGGACGCGGGCGGCACCCGCACGACGGCGGTGCTGGACGAGGCGACCGGTGAGTGGGTGATCAACGGTTCCAAGTGCTTCATCACCAACTCCGGTACGGACATCACCGAGCTGGTCACGGTCACGGCGGTGACCGGCCGCAAGGAGAACGGCGCCCCGCGCATCTCCGCGATCATCGTGCCGTCCGGCACCCCCGGCTTCACGGTCGCCGCCCCGTACTCCAAGGTCGGCTGGAACGCCTCGGACACCCGCGAGCTGTCCTTCAGCGACGTGCGCGTCCCCGCCGCGAACCTGCTCGGCGAGGAGGGCCGCGGCTACGCGCAGTTCCTGCGCATCCTGGACGAGGGCCGGATCGCCATCTCGGCACTGTCGACGGGCCTGGCGCAGGGCTGTGTGGACGAGTCGGTGAAGTACGCGGCGGAGCGGCACGCCTTCGGCAAGCCGATCGGCGCCAACCAGGCCATCCAGTTCAAGATCGCGGACATGGAGATGCGCGCCCACATGGCCCGCATCGGCTGGCGCGACGCGGCCTCACGGCTGCTGGCGGGCGAGCCCTTCAAGAAGGAAGCGGCGATCGCGAAGCTGTACTCGTCGACGGTGGCGGTGGACAACGCCCGCGAGGCGACCCAGATCCACGGCGGCTACGGCTTCATGAACGAGTACCCGGTGGCCCGGATGTGGCGCGACTCCAAGATCCTGGAGATCGGCGAGGGCACGAGCGAGGTGCAGCGGATGCTGATCGCCCGCGAACTGGGGCTGCCGGCCTGACGTTTGGGGCTTGCTGCTTACGGTTTACGGCTTACGGCTTGGCTTTCGGCTTTCGGCTTGGCTTTCGGCGAGGAGGCCGCCGTGCGCGTGCGGTGACGCGGCGCACGGCGGCCTTCCGCTCGGACGGATCAGCCGGTCAAGCCGCCCATCGGCCCAGGCAGCGCACAGCTCATTCTCCGTCCGGGCCGCCCGGCGCCCCGGGCTTGCCGCCGTCCATCGGAACGGCGCGGCGCAGCGTGCGGATCGCCGGAGTCACGAGCAGCGCCACGCAGCCCGCCAGGCAGGCGCCCGCCGACACCAGCAGCAGCCGCCCCGGGGAGGCCAGCGCGATGGCCGGCCCCGCCAGCATCTGGCCCAGCGCGATCCCGGACACCGAACCGGCCAGCTCGTACGCGGAGACCCGGTTGAGCACCGCGGGCGGGGTGTGGGTCTGCACGCTGGTCGCCCACATCACCGACCAGAACGCCAAGGCGCCGCCGCCGAGAACGTGGCCCGCAAGCAGCACCGGCAGGCCGGCGTCCAGCGCCACGCAGAGCGGCAGCGCGGTGTACAGCGCCATCGCCACCGCGCCCGCGGCCAGCGGCCGGGCCGGGCGCAGCCGCAGGGCCAGCAGGCCGCCGAGCACCGTTCCGACGCCGAGGAAGGACACCGCCAGGCCGTAGGCGTTCGGGCCGAGCCGGGCGCCGACCAGCGCCGAGCTGAGCGGTACCAGCGGGCCGAAGAGCAGCACGCCGTAGCCCACCCAGATCAGGATCACCGCCCACATCCAGGTGCGGGAGCGGAACTCCTGCCAGCCCTGGCGCAGGTCGCGAAGGAGTGCACTGCCGGTGCGGGCGGCGGAGTCGGCACCGGCCGGGGTGTCGGTGGGCACGTCGGCCGGGGCGAGCCGGATGAGTGCCAGGCACAGCGCGCTGAGCAGGAAGGTGCCGCTGTCGATCGCGTACACGGCCCCGGCGCCGGTCAGCGCGATCAGCACCCCCGCCAGGGCCGGGCCGAGCAGGTGGGCGAGCGCGTCGGCCACCTTGAGCGTGGCGTTGGCCCGCTGCGGCTCGGCGGCGACCAGCGGGACCATCCCGTTAGCCCCCGGCAGGAACATCGCGACGGCCGCACCGGCCAGTGCCGCCATGGTCACCAGCAGCCAGAACGGCGGCGGCCCGGCGAAGAACGCGGCAGCCAGCACACCCTGGGTGAGCACCCGGACGAGGTCCGCGCAGACCATCAGCCGGCGCGCGCCGAACCGGTCGGCGAACACCCCGCCGAACAGGACCAGAAGGACGAAGGTCCCGGTCCAGGTGCCGAGGACGAAGCCGACCCCGGAAACCCCGTACAGCGCGCCGACGGCGAGCGCGGTGGCCACCGGCATCATCGCGTCGCCGAACATCGAGACGGTGCGGGCGGTGAAGTAGAGCGTGAAGCGCCGGTCCCACAACGGGGGACGGGCGGGCGGCCGGACGGCCGGCGGATCGCTCCGGGCGGTCTGGCCGTGTGTCTGGGTCTGTGTCTGGCTGTGTGTCGGTGTCTGCGAGGTGGTCACAGATCAGATGCTGGACTGGACCAATCAATAACCCCAGTGTCTCGAACGACGTGATGAGGTACTTTCGCGCCATGACGCCTCGCTCGCTGCCGAAGTCCCCGGCGCCGCATCGGGTGGTGGCCCTGCTCCAGCCCCCGCAGTCGGCCTTCCTGCTGGCCTGCGCGACCGAGGTGTTCGGTGACCACGGTCCGGCGATCCCCGCCCGCTATGCGTTCGAGGTCTGCGCCGAGCACCCTGGCCCGGTGCGCACCGAGGCCGGCTACGACCTGCTGGTCACGGCGGGCCTGGACGCGTTGGAGCGGGCGGACACCGTGCTGGTCCCCGGCTGGCAGCAGGCGCCCGGCACCGAGGTGCCGCCGGCGGTGGTCGCGGCGGTCCGCGGGGCGCACCGGCGCGGCGCGCGGATCGTCGGCATCTGCTCCGGCGCTTTCGTGCTCGCCGCCGCCGGGCTGCTGGACGGCCGGCGGGCCGCCACCCACTGGGCCCGGGCCGCCGAGTTGGCCGCCCGGTTCCCGCAGGTCCGGGTCGACCCCGCGGTGCTCTACGTGGACCACGGCGACGTCGCGACCAGCGCCGGATCGGCGGCCTGCGTGGACCTCTGCCTGCACCTGGTGAGCACGGACCAGGGCGCCGCGTACGCGATGCGGATCGCCCGCCAGATGGTGATGCCGCCGCATCGCGAGGGCTGCCAGCTGCAGTACGCCGAACTGCCCACCTCAGGACCGGTCGCCGACACGCTGGCCCCGCTGCTGGAGTGGCTGGCCGGGCGGCTGGACCAGCCGGTCAGCGTCGCCGAGATGGCGGTCCGCTCCCAGGTCTCGGCCCGCACGCTGACCCGGCGCTTCACGGAGCAGCTGGGCATCAGTCCCGGACGCTGGCTGCTGGACCGGCGGATCGCCGCCACCCGGGCGCTGCTGGAGGAGACCGACCTGCCGGTGGAGACCATCGCGCGCCGGGTCGGCCTCTCCTCGGCCGTCAACCTGCGCCGACGCTTCCACGAGGCCCTGCGCACCACGCCCGCCGCCTACCGGCGCGCCTTCCGCGCGGACAAGGCACCTCCCGGCGACGAGCCGGCCGAGCGAACCACCTGGCGTACCGAACGTGCCTGACGGGAGCCCTTCGGCACCCCGCGGCCTGCGGCGGAGCTCAGCCGGAAGACCCCGTCCATCAGGACGTTGGTGAGCACGCGCGCGGCTTCAGGAGCACTGGCCGTGTCGAGCAGGCCGTGGAGCAGGACCGGTATCCCGGCCGGGCATCCGGGGATCGCGGACCAGACGACCTCCTCGCAGCCGCGCAGTGCGGGGTGCCCGCTGTCGGCTCGTACGGCTCGCGCGTACTGACGAAGGAATCGGTCGACCTCAGCCCTCTTGGCTGCCGCGTCCAGCACGCACACCTGTCTGCCCCCGCCGTGGACGAAAGCCTCCGTACAAGCGGCACTGTTCCCCGCCCGGAGCCAGGTGTGCAACCGATATCGCCGGCCCGGCCTCAGAGGTCGTCGGGCAGTAGCCGGAACGCTTTGTGGCCGGTCAGCGGTCGCACGGCGCGGAAGTCCCGGCGGTCAAGCGTCAGGATGTACTCGGTCTCGTACGCCTCGGCCAGAACCGCGTTCACCGCGTCGGCAAGCGCAACGTGCCGGCCGAGACGTCGGGAACGAGCACCCTCATGGCGCGTTCCTGACCGAGCAGCCAGTCATTGACCGCATGCGCGGCCCGCCGGTCGACATTGCGGGTGGCGATGTGTTCGATCTCCATGAAGACGAGCGGGGACACCACCGTCGCCGACGCACGCCTCAGCCCATCGGACCGTCGTAGTAGCCCGGTTGGGCCACCAGCACGGACTGGAAGTAGTGGCCCTGCTCCTCCTCGGGGTTGTCGTCGTCCACGAACGGGCGCCACAGGGACAGCAGCAGATCGGAGGCGACATAGCTCCGGCCGCCCTCGTCCTCCTCCAGTTCGGTGAGCGCACCGAGTTGTTCGACGACCCGGGCGGCCGGGGTACGGAGAAGGTCGATTCCCCGGTATTCGACGCGGAGCGGGGCGTACGGCCGGTAGACCTGGATCGCCCCGAGCGTGCCGCCGGGGGCCGGTTCCAGCTCGATCGACATACCGCTCGCGTACGTGGCGGTGAGGCTCTCGGAGCCTGGCGGGCCGGGCTCGTAGCCCTCGATCGCCGCAAGGGCGCTCCTGGCCTCGTCCATCGTCATGCCGATCCGGACCGGGCCCACGCCCTCCGGGGGCACCACTTCGAGGTTCATCCTGCTCTCCCATCAATAAAAGGGGGGTGGGGCGGGGGCCTGGTCCGGCTCCCCGCCCCACTGTGGATGGTGCTTGCGTCCGTCAGCCGATGGTGCCGGGCACCGTTCTCAGTGCCTGGTACGCCGGATTGTTGGCCAGTCCGTCGACCATCTGTCTGATCGCACTGTCGTACTTGGTTCCGAACCTCTGCCTGATGTCATTGATGTCCATCTGCACGGCCTCGTCGATCCGGCCCGAACCGATGAGCTCCTTCTGCCAGGCACGCCATGCCTTCGCGGCGCGCGCCGACCCGGTCGAATACACCGCACGGTGGTCCAGGTAGTCCATCTGGATCGCCGGACCATCACCGTACGCGAAGTCGGTCACGGAGTCCGGCGGGATGTGGTTGATCTCCGTACCGGGCACGTTGCGCGGCTTCCCGGGCGGACTGCTCGGGTCCTTGAGGTTCTTGTACTCGCCACCCTGGTACTGGTGTCCGGCGGGGGCACGGTCCTGTCCACCGGGACCGCAGCCGTTGTGGACGAGCAGGTCGAGACCACCGGCGAGCACGTAGTAGTCGTGCACGCCGTCGACCGTGAGGTTGTACACCCGGGCATGACGGTTGGTGTGCTCGACCGCGGTGACCTGCACCCAGGTACCGGCGGCGGTGCGCAGCCAGGTACCGGGCTCCAGCTCACCCGCCTTCACCCAGCGGCCTGCGGCCGGCAGCCAGTACTCGTGGCCCGCCGTCGAGGTGATCTTGCCCTTCGCTTTCTTGCCCGACTCCTCCTTGCTCTCCACGGTCAGCGTCACCAGGTGCTTGTCGCCCTCGTGCGAGCGGGTGTCGGTGACGACGCGGCCTCGGGTGTCATCGCCCTCGACGTCCGTCGCCGTGACCCGGTCGCCGACCTCCAGCTCCTCGATGGCCTTGTGGCTGCCATCGGCCATGACGACCTTCGTGCCGGGGACGAAGCTGTTCACCTTGCAGCTCGGTGCGGTCGTCTCGGCCTTCGGGGTGGGGTTGTCCGGGGTGGTGTCCTTGGGCTTCGGCGGCGTCGCCGCGTCCACCACGTCACCGGCGTTGTCCGACGCCTTGCGGGCGTCGTTGGCCGTGTCCAGGGCGTCGACGCCCTTGGCCGCGTACCGGCCGGCCTTGACCGCGCTTGCCCCGTACCCGACGAGCGGGATCGCCGAGGTCATCGACAGGGCCGCGTCGACGTAGTTGCCCTCGGCCAGGTACCAGAGTCCGTTGGCGACATCCGCGACCTCGCCGACGACCGGGATCAGCCCGACGACGTCGAGTGCCGCGTGCCCGATGTCCGACCACGACATTCCGAACAGGTGACCGTCCAGCTCCACGAAGCTGATCGGGTTGCCGCCGGCGAACGCGTAACGGTTGCCGGTGAACGGGTCCGTGGCCAGCGACATGTCGGCGAGCGCGCCACCGTACATGTCCCGGGTCAGGAACCGGTTGAGACCCGGGTCGTAGTTGCGGAAGCCCATGTCGTACGTGCCGGACGCCCCGTCCCAGCGGGCCGCGTTGAACCGGAACGCGTTGTACGACTCCTTCTCCGGGTTGGCCGCGTCCGGCTTGTCCGCCCCGGAGAACTGCGACGTGTCGTCGGAACCGTAGGCCGTGTATCCGTACGTGGCCCGGGTCTTGCCGTCGTCCTTGGTGATCGCCTCGACGTCACCACGCGGGTGGTAGGTGAACTGCGACAGTTCCTTGCTGCCGTCGTCCTTGTGTTTGATCTGGGTGAGCTTCTGGTTCCACGGGGCGTACTGGTAGGACTTGTCGGCCTTCCCGTCGACCGTTTCCCGCAGGACCGTGGAGTCCATGCCCAGGTAGGTGAAGGCGGTCGTCTTGCCTTCGGTACCGCTGGCCTGCTGGCTGACGGTGCGGTCGAACGGGTCGTAGGCGTACGTCGTGGTCTGCGCCGCGGCCCCGAAGCCGGCCCGGTGCTTCGCCGTCCGGTCGAAACCGTCGTACGTGTACTTCTCGATGCTCTGTCCGCCGGCGGAGACCGTGTCGAGCCTGCCGAGCGGGTCGTAGTTGTAGGTGTTGGTCACCCCGCCGGACGAGGAGGACAGCAGGCGGTTGCGGTCGTAGCGGTGGGTCGTGGACTCACCTGCGACGGACTGCTCGACGATGTTGCTGTTGCCGTCGTAGCTGTAGGTCTCCGTGGACGAGGAGTCCCCCGTCTTGAGGACCTTCGCCACCCGGTCCTGCGGGTCGTACTCGTAGGTGTACGTGTTGTCGAAGTACTCCGACGCGTTGTCGGCGTTCATCAGTTTGAGGTCGTCCTTGGAGCGGTGCCCGTTGAGCGTGTACTCCACGTCGTGCTGGGCGACGACCGTACCGGTGGCGGTCTTCTCGAGCTGGCGCTTGATCGAACCGTCCTGGAAGTAGGTCAGGTCGACCGTGTTGCCGTTCGGTTTGGTCTGCTTGAGCAGCTGGCCCCTGGCCGTGTAGCTGAAGGCCGAGATCTGCTGATTCCCGGCGGTCGGCGAGTCCGCGTTGGTGACCCTGGTGACCATGTCGCGCGCGTCGTACTCGAGCTTCGACCAGGTCAGGTCATGTGTCGAGGTGAGCGGGTTGCTGTTCTCGTCGTAGGTCAGAGCGGTGGTGTTCTTCACCGCCCCCGCTGTCACCTCCTCGACCTTGCCGATGCGGTTGAGGCCGTCGAACGCGATCTTGTAGGTGTCGACCTTCGGGTTCGGAGACCGGTCACCGACCTCGATCAGGTTGGCGTTGGCGTCGTAGCGGTAGGAGAAGTCCTTCTTCTCCGTGTCGGTTTCGCCGGTGTTGGAGCGCACCAGCTTCACCGCGTCGGCCAGCACCGTGCCGTTCGCGTTGTCGGTCAGTGTGATCTTCTGCGGACCGTCCTCGACGAACGCGTAGCTGCCCAGGGACACCCAGGCGCCCGTGTTCTGCGTCTGGTTGACCGTCTTGGTGGTGGTGCCGCCGTCGTGCGCGACCTGGAACTTCGCGTCGGAGGCCGCGCCCGTCACCTTCGGGTGGCGTACGAACACCTCGTACGTGCCGCTCTGCGGGAAGTTCAGCTGCCACACGAACTGCGAGGTGCCGGACCCTGCGGGGTGCGAGTAGGTGTCGTAGCCGTAGTTCTGCTCGGCTGCGGTCCTGCTCCAGTTCCCCTGGGTCGCGGTGTTGTGGAAGTCGGAACTGTCCACGAGCACCACGGACTTGCCGACCGGGACACCGTCGTCGCTGCGCGACTTCTTGTTGCCCGAGGGATAGAAGTCGGTGGTGATGGTGCGCTGCTGGGAACCGCCGGCCGAGGTCAGGGTGTTCCTGGTCTGCTGGCCGAGCGTGTTGTAGTCGTAGGACGTGGTGATGTCCCACGAGTCGGTGGTCGACCTGGTCCAGCCGTTGTCGTAGTAGCTGTACGTGGTCTTGTTCCGGGTGGTCTGGCCCTGCGAGGGCGGTGCCGACACCTCGGCCAGGTTGCCGACCGCGTCGTAGGAGTAGTACGTACGGTCCGGGGTGCCGTAGCGGGGGTCGTCCTTGTCGTACGGGGAGACCTCCTCCTTGACCCGGTTCAGCTCGTCGTAGACCGTCTCCGCCGTGAAGTCGGTGGTGTCGTCGGTCGTCGAGAGCGCCCGCGGGGTGAGGGTCCGGACCGGGTTGCCGACCTCGTCGTACTCGTACTTCACCGTCCGGTGAATGGGATTGCCGGACGCGTCCTTGTCCTTGACCACCTTCGACTGGATGAGCGCGCCACGCTCGTCGTACGTCGCGAGCGACTCGTTGCCCTCGGCGTCGCGCATCGACGTGGTGAGGCCGTCCAGGTCGAACCTGGCCGACGTCGTGTTGCCGACCGCGTCCGACGTGCTGACGATCCGGTGGTTCTGGTCGTAGGTGTACTTGGTCGCGTAGTCGTCCGGGTCCGGGGTGGCGTTCTTCCGGGCGTCGACGACCTTGGTGATGTTGCCGACGTTGTCGTAGGTCGTCGACACCTTGTTGCCGAGCGCGTTGACGGCCTCGACCGGCTGGTAGACCGAGTCGTACCGGACCGTCGTCGTGAAGTCACCGGCCTCGGGCGTCAGGTTGCCCTTGGGCTCGGTGGTGGTGAGGACGTTGCCGACCTTGTCGTACGTCGACGTGGTCCTCCGCTCCGGGTCGGTCGGCTCGTCCTTGGGCAGGACGGTCTCGCTGACCTGGTCGGCCTTGTCGTACACCGAGGTGGAGAACGAGCCGTTGGGCTGCGTCACCTTGGTGATGTTGTCGTTGGCGTCGTAGACGGCCGCGGGAGTGATGATGACATCGCCCGCCGCCTGGTCCTTGGGCTCCTTCTTCTCCAGTGGACGCCCGAAGGTGTCGTAGCTCTGGGTCACCTGGGCGCCCTTGGCGTTGACCACCTTGGTGACGTTGCCGCGCTCGTCGTAGGTGAAGTTCGCCTTGCCGCCCAGCGCGTCGGTGATGGCGCCGGGATAGCCGGTGGGCTGGAAGTCACTGTTGAAGCTCGGATGCCCGTTGGCGTCGAGTGCCTTGGTCATCTGACCGTGCACGTCGTACTCGTACGTGGTGGTGAAGTCGCCCTCCGTCGTGGTGGCGAGACCCTTCGGGTCGGTGACGGAGGTGAGGTTGCCCTTGGGGTCGTAGGCGAACTGCCAGGTCCTGCCCTCGGGCGACCTGCGCTGCCAGATGTCGGCGATGTGGCCGTTGAGCCCCGTCTGGTAGGTGTACGTGCCCGCCGGGGTGCCGTTCTTGCTCGCCTCGGCGCCCTTGGTGGACAGCGGGTAGCCGGTCTTCGCGTCGTACGTCCAGGTGGAGACGGCGCCGTTGGCCTCCTCCAGGCGGTCGACGTTGTTGTCCGCGTCCCAGTGGAACTTCGTCGTCTCCGACTTGGCGTTCGTGATCTGCGTGGAACGCCCGTACCCGTCGAGCACCTGGGTGGTGACGTGGTTCTCCGCGTCCGTCACCTTGGTCTCGATCACCGAGCCGGCACTGCCGTCCGGGTCGGTGTACACGAAGCCCGTGGTGCCGCCGAGGCGGTCGGTGATCTGCTGGGTGTACCAGTGGAACTTCGGGTCGTCGCCCTCGTTCGGGTAGTAGTAGTCGAGCGAGGTGGCGTTGCCACGCGGGTCGGTCGTCCTGACCAGCTTGACGTTCTTGTTGCCCTGGGTGGCGTCGTACTCGAAGAGGAACACCTTCGGCTGGGCCGAGCCCGCCCCGTCGGTGAGCTTGGTGAGCAGCCCCTTGTCCGAGTACGCGAAGGTCAGCTTGCGCTGCGAGATGTCGGTCATCGACTTGAGGTGGTCGATGATCTTGGGGTTGCTGCTGTCGGCCTTGGAGTAGTAGTCCAGGGTGAGCGACTGCCGGCCGGCCGGGTCGGTGATGTAGCGGAGGAACTTGACCGGCTTGTTGTTGGACTTGCGCTCCTCGTAGGTGAACAGCTGCGTGTTGCCGTTCTTGTCCACCGTCGAGGTCACATAGCCGTCGCAGTCGAAGAAGAACCGCGTGCGGTCGGGGCGGGTCAGCGACCACGCCTGCGGGTCACCGTCCTTGTTCGGTGTGCAGTCCACGCCGGAACCCTGTTCCAGCAGGTAGTGCACGCCCGCGGGCGCCTTCCACGACCCGTCGTCCTGCTTGCGGAAGATGTGCGAGGTGCCGTCGCCGTCCGGCAGCGTCACCTCGCGCGGGTTCGGGTTGGGGTGGAAGTCGAGCGCGGCGCCGAGGCGCAGCGGCGAGGCGGCCTGCGCCGACCAGCCGTGGCCCAGGACGGTGTCCGAGGTGTCGAGCGAGTTGTAGGCGAAGCGCGCGAAGGTCGAGACGCCACGGCCCGGGTTGCTGAGGGCGTTGTACTGCCAGACCGTGTTGCCCGCGTAGAGGTTGTTGACGAGCGAGCCGCCTGCGCCGGTGTTCTTCCCGGTGTACGAGAAGAACTTCTCCATGCCCAGCTGGTTGGAGGTCGGGTCCTCCACGCGCACGTTCTGCGCGAGCGGCGGGATGGACTCGGTGGCCGAGAGCCAGGTGCCCGTGGTGTTGTTGCGCAGGTCCCACTTGAGGACGTAGTCGAGGCGCTTGTTGCCGGAGTCCGAGTTGATCGGGGTCTTCAGCTGCGCCTTGACGGTGACGGTCTCACCGGGCAGGACGTTCTTCGGCAGCGCGGTCTGCAGCTGGTTGCCGCCGGTGGTGGCGTCCGTGCCGTCGGGCAGCGACCAGGTGTACGAGAGGGCCTGGTCGGCCGGTTTCCACTCCGTTGTGGTGGTGTTGGTGAGGGTGACGTCGATGCCGTACTGGTCGCCCGGGATCATCCGCGACGGGGTGTCGGGGGCGAAGTACGTGGACGCCGTGGACTTGTCGATGTACGTGACGACGAGCTGGGGCCGCAGCTGCGGCTCCTCGGCCTCGGACGACAGGAACACGGTGCGTTCCTGCGGTCCGCTCAGGGACTCGTCCTTGAGCCGGATCGCCACGCCCTTGTTGCTCGTGGGCTGGGAGACCCACTGCTGCGCCAGCGAGGTGAGCATCCAGCTCTGGCGGGCGGGGTCGTTGGTGACCTCACCCACGGTGTCCGCGACAACCGTTCCGGCGTCACCGCCCGGTGCCGTCCACGGGGTGGTGGCGGTGGCGTTGTTCCAGCTCGCGGCGGCCTCGTCGAAGTCCCTGGTGAGCCCGCGCAGTTCGTAGACCGCGCCGGCACTGCCGGTGGTCGTCGTCGTGCCCCACAGGTCGAGCTGCGCCTCCAGGACGCGCGCCCCGGCGGGTACCTCGCTCAGCGAGGGGAACTTCAGGAGCGCCCGCGTCTTGCCGTACGTCGTGGAGTTGTTGCCGACCGTCATCCACGGGTGCCCGATCCCCGACTCGGATATCGCGTCGTGGCCGGTGGTGGGCTGGGCGCTGGCGAGCGTGGTGTCCGCCGCGTCGCCCTGGAGGACGACGGTGGTCCGGCCCGCGGTGGGCAGCTTGACGAGCTCGGTGGGTGCCGGGATCACCTGCCCGTCACGGGTCTTCACCGCGACCATGTAGTAGAAGACGTTCCCGAAGGTGTCCGCCGAGTCCGCCGCGGTCGGGGTGGCGGTGGAGTCGGTGAACGATCTGCTGGTGGGCGCCACGGGCGCGAGCAGGGTCTGCGAGGACGGCGTGAAGGTCTGGAACACACTGCGGTGTACCTGGTACTCAACGATGTCGTCGGCCGTCGAAACCGCGGACGGGTCGGCGTAGGCGGACCAGTTCAGCTCGGCCCCGGTGGAGTGGATGACCCGGGGCGCGTCGAGGGTGACTCCGGGGCGCCCCCAGGTCAGCACGAGGCGCGGGAAGTTGGCGCCCTCGCCCTTGTACGCGAATTCGGCGGCCTCGTAGCGCGGTCCGCCGAGCGGCGCGGCCGCGGACTCGTCGGCGGCCTTGACCACGAAGCCGTTGTTGGTGTTGGTGCCGTTGATCCAGGACTGCACGGTGTCGGTGACACCGAAGGAGTGCCAGGTGTTGACGACCCCGGCCCGCTTGGTGACGGTGGCGCCCCTGGTCAGCCGTACGGCGTCGGCGATGACCCCCGTGGAGGTGGTCACCGGGCCGTCACCGAGGACGACCTTGCCGACGTTGCCCGCCTTGAAGGGGTGGCTGCCGAGCGTCTTCCACACGCCGCCCGTACCGGCACTCTGGTCGACGGTGTACGCCTTCGTGCCGCCGTCGAACGTCACGGTGTACGGGGCGTTCGTGGCCCGGTCGGACGCGGGAACGCTGTGCACGTCGACCCGGTAGGTGCCGTCCGAGGGGAGCTTCGGCTGCCAGGTGTACGTGTCCCCGGCGACCGTGTCCTTGTTGTACAGGTAGTCCTTGTTGACCGCGTACTGCGTGAACGCGGCGTTCCCGGACGCGGGCCAGGCGCCCCTGGCCGCGGTGGTCCCGGTGTCGCCGTCGTCGACGACGACCGAGGTGCCGGAGAGCTCACCCGTGATGTTGTTGCTGTTGGCCCAGGTGGCGGTGGTCTCGTCCCACGCCGCTGTGGCGCGGTGCGCCTCCAGGGGGACGTCCGTGTCACCCGCGCCGTGCGTCTGGTCGTAGTACAGCTTCAGGTCGGCGGAGTCCAGCTTCACGCCGGCCGGTACGCCCGTCAGCGGGAACCGCACCAGGGCTCGGGAGGCCCCTCCGAGGCTCGTGGCGCCGACGGACAGCCGCCAGTTGTCGTCGTAGTTCGCGGCGGGGTCGTCCGAGGAGATCATGACGTCCTGGGACTGGGTGGACGTCGGCGCGATCGAGATGGTGGGGTCGATCACCACCGGGTACTGCCGCTCCGGGGCCGCCAGCCACTTCGCGTCCGGGCGCAGGGTCAGCTCGTACGAGCCCTTCGTGCCCGTGAGCTTCTGCTGGACGGCGTCGCTGGAGGACGTCCCGTACGCGGAACCGGCGTCCTTCCTCGCGTCCGTCATGAACGGGGCGGGGATGACCAGCTCGGGGCGCTCGGGTCCGCCGCTCTCGCTGTGGAGGGCGATGGCGCCGTTCTTGAGCTGCTTGGCCGTCAGGCCCTTGGTGTCGAGGGTGAAGGTGTACGCGGCGCCGCCGGCGGGCGGGGCGGCGAGGACGATGTCCTCCTTCACCGACCCGTGGCCCACGGTGTACCGGAGGTCCGCTCCCGCGCCCAGGGCGCCGGGGTAGGTGACGGCGTTGCCGGACACCTCGGGAGCGAGCTTCGCCTTCGCCGGCTTCTTGAGGCCGACGGTCACCCAGTGCCCGGATTCGGTGCTGAAGCGGACGAGCCGGTCCGGGTCGGAACCGAACCGTGTCCCGGCGACATTGGTCGTGTTGGCGTGGCTGAAGCCGTCACGGGCGGTGGGGCGCACCGCCGTGTCGATGGCCTTCCAGTCCTTGCCCGACTCGTAGTGCGTCGGGGTGCCGGAGACCTCGGCCTGGACCCGGCCGTCGGAGAGCTTCCAGTAGCGGGCGCTGGGCGTGCGCCTTTCCTTGAGCTCGCCCGTCCGCTTCGGTTTCGGTGCCTCGCGCCCCTCCGGGAGGCGTTCGTTGTCGGGCACCCCCTCGTCGGGGAGCTCGGGTGGCCGGGATCTCTCCCCGTCGTCACCGTCGTCGGCCCCGAACCAGCTCCGTACCCCGTCGACGAGCGCTCTGCCCTCGACCTGGGCCGCGAAAGCGGGTTGTGGCAGGCCCGCTAAGAGCAGCACCGTGATCGTGCTGGTCGTCAGATTTCTGCGTGTGCGTGGTCCGAACATCGCGTGTGTCACCCTCAGTGCCTTCGGACCGCACCGGACCAGGCTCTTCGCAGGGGTGCGCGAAACGACTGGGTGGTGACGGTCGGTACCGGACCGGCTCCCCAGCGTTCGTCACCGGCGCAAGAGTTGTACTGCGTCTGGAGGGGTTCATGTCAACTGTGGGAACGTACGGGGCATTGCACACTTAAGGTGCCTTCGATTCCAGACCCGCTGATAGCCGGGACTCCCGCGCCGCACACGTACAACCCTCGGCGCACGAAAACGGTCTCCGCTGTGCCGTGTCCGGACCAAGACCGCAGGAGACACACCCTTCCATGCAGCAACGTCCACGTTCACCCCGTATGCGCACGACCGTCGCCATCGCCGCCCTGCTCACGGCCGGGCTGACGCCGCTCACACTCACCTCCCCCGCGTCGGCCGCCGCCGCCAAGCACTTCGACGACTTCAACGGGGACGGCTATCGCGACCTGGCGGCGCCGCACATGTACAGCGGCATGACCGGCGGCCCCGTCGACTTCAGTGGCGGCGCCGTCCTCGTCACCTTCGGTGGACCGGCCGGGCTGACCACCCGCACCCAGCTCATCCACCAGGATTCCGCCGGGGTGCCCGGCGTCAGTGAGGGCGGCGACCAGTTCGGTCAGGAACTGGCGAGCGCCGACCTGAACAGCGACGGATACGCGGACCTCGTCGTCGGCAATCCCAGCGAGGAGTCCGGCACCACCCCCGTCGGCTCGGTGACTCTGCTCTGGGGTTCATCCAACGGGCTGGGCGGCGGGACCGCGCTGCCCCGCAAGAACGGCGGCCCGTGGTTCGGGCGGGACCTGGCGACCGGGGATTTCAACGGCGACGGCAAGGCCGACATCGCGGCGATCAGCGGCAGTGACGCCTACCTCTACCGGGGCGGCTTCACCAAAACCGGCAGCCTCGGCGCCGTCACCAAGTACGACAAGGAGGGCGGGGGTTGGTACAGCGACGGCCTCGCGGCCGGCAAGGTCACCGGCGACGGGAAGACGGACCTGGTCATCCTCGGCACGCACGCCACAGACATCACCGTGCGCTCGGAAGCCTGGTTCCTGAAGGGCACGTCCGGCGGACTGACCTCCGGTCCGACCAAAGTCATCGCCAGCACGTACAGGCATGAGCTGCACGAGGCCACGATCGGAGACTTCGACAAGAACGGTTACGGGGACATCGCCGTCGCCAACCCCTATGAGAGCAGCGACCGCGGAACGGTGACCCTCTGGTACGGCACCTCCACCGGCCCCGGCTCGAAGAGCGCCAAGCTCAGCCAGGCGACCTCCGGCGTGGTGGGCGCCGCGGAGCCGAACGACGGGTTCGGCTCGGCTCTCTCGGCCGGTGACACCGACGGCGACGGATACGCCGACCTCGCTGTCGGGGTGCCGGGCGAGTCGGTCGGCACCAAGGAGTACGCGGGCGGGGCACACCTCTTCCGCGGCGGCTCCGGCGGGCTGAGCGGCGCGCGTTCCGCGATGATCGACAAGACGCTTCCCGGCGTGGCCGGCGGCACGGTGGCCGAGGACATGTTCGGCTCCGACCTGCGCGTCCGCGACCTGAACCGTGACGGGAAGGCCGAGTTGACCGTTCTGGTGCCCTGGGAGAACGCGGCGCGGGTGCTGCCGGGGGCGAATGGCGGGGTGACGGGCCTCGGCTCGTACATCGTCATCGGGATCAGCGGCCTGCCCGAATAAGCCCCACAGCAAGCAAGGGTAGGCTAACCTTCCTTCGGATTGCCTTCGCCGGGTCGCCGCACCAGCGGCGCCCGGCACCCGTTCCGGAGGAGCTCCCGCATGACGACCGCCACCGAACCCGCCATAGCTCCCTTCCGGTTCTTCGGGCTGACGGTTCTGCGGACCAGACGGCTCGGGCCGTCCATGCTCCGGATCACCTTCGGCGGACCCGGTCTCGACGGCTTCGCGGCAGGCGGCCGGGACCAGAGCCTCTCGCTCTTCCTGCCACACCCCGGACAGCCCGAACCCCTCGTCCCGGTCGACGAGGACGGCGAGTGGTTCGCTGCCTGGCGCGCGCTCCCCGACGACGAACGGGCCGTACTGCGCTCGTACACGGTGCGCGCCCAGCGCCGCGCCGCCGACGGTTCGAACGAGGTCGACATCGACTTCGCCCTGCACGAGGACGGCGGACCGGCCTGCCGCTGGGCGGCCGCCGCCGCTCCCGGGCAGCTCATCAAGGCGCTCGGCCCGGCCGTCGAGGACAACACGGCCGTCCGCTTCCGCCCCCCGCAGGACACCGACTGGGTGCTGATCTGGGCCGACGAGACGGCGCTGCCCGCCGCTTCGGCCGCCCTGGAGTGGCTGCCGGCCGGTACGCGCGCCCTGGTCTGGCTTCAGGTCCAGCACACCGAGGACCGCCAGGCGCTCAGCACCGCCGCGCGCGCCAAGATCAACTGGCTGGTACGCGACGAAGGCGCGCCCTCGCCGGTGGACGCCGTCCGGGCCGCGGAACTGCCGTCCGGGACCCCGTACGTCTGGATCGCGGGCGAGTCGTCCGAGGTCCGCGCACTGCGCCGACACCTCGTGCGGGACCGGGAGTTCGACCGAAAGCGGGTCACCTTCGTCGGCTACTGGCGCCGCGGGCTCAGCGAGGAGCAGCTGCGCGCCGAAGCGGCCACCGAAGACGCGTAAATCGGTCAACTTCCGAGCCCCATGGGGGGACGGGGAACGCGTGCGTCAAAACTTAGGTTAGGCTAACCTTACTTCGACATCGCGCCCTCGTCCCCTTTCTCCTGCCCGGAGGGTTTCGATGAAGTTCCCCTCATCCGGGAGGACCCCCCTCATGCGTTCGCACCTGCTCAACGACTCGACCGCAGAGCACTACCGTCGCTCCGTCACCGCAGGAGTCGAACGGGTCGCGGCCAAACTCGCCGCCACCGAGCGGCCGTTCAGTGGTATCGGCGTCGACGAGCTGGCTCCCGTCATCGACGCGATAGACCTGGACCGGCCCCTGGGCGACGCATCGGCCGCTCTCGACGAACTCGAGGACGTCTATCTCCGCGACGCCGTCTACTTCCACCACCCGCGCTACCTGGGCCACCTCAACTGCCCGGTCGTCATCCCCGCCGTCCTCGGCGAGGCCGTGCTCTCGGCCGTCAACTCCTCCCTGGACACGTGGGACCAGAGCGCGGGCGGCACGCTCATCGAGCGCAAGCTGATCGACTGGACCACCGAGCGGATCGGCCTCGGCCCCGCCGCAGACGGCATCTTCACCAGCGGTGGTACGCAGTCGAACCTGCAGGCTCTCCTGCTGGCCCGCGAGGAGGCCAAGTCGCGGCCTGAGCACTTCAGCCGGCTGCGGATCTTCGCCTCCGAGTGCAGCCACTTCAGCGTCCAGAAGTCGGCGAAACTCCTCGGCCTCGGGCCGGACGCCGTCGTACCGGTGCCCGTCGACAGCAACAAGCGCATGCAGACCGTGGCCCTGGCCCGCGCCCTGGAACAGTGCGTCGCGGAAGGTGCCGTGCCGATGGCGGTCGTCGCCACCGCCGGCACCACCGACTTCGGCTCGATCGACCCGCTCCCCGAGATCGCCGCGCTCTGCGAGCGCTTCTCCACCTGGATGCACGTCGACGCCGCCTACGGCTGCGGACTGCTGGCCTCGCGCACGCGCCGCGGCCTCATCGACGGCATCGAGCTCGCCGACTCGGTCACCGTGGACTACCACAAGTCCTTCTTCCAGCCGGTCAGTTCGTCGGCGGTCCTGGTCCGCGACCGGGTGACCCTGCGCCACGCCACGTACCACGCGGAGTACCTCAACCCGCAGCGGATGGCACAGGAGCGCATCCCCAACCAGGTGGACAAGTCCCTCCAGACCACCCGCAGATTCGACGCGCTGAAGCTCTGGATGACCCTGCGCGTCATGGGCGCCGACGGCGTGGGCGAGCTCTTCGACGAGGTATGCGGCCTGGCCGCCGAGGGCTGGCGGCTCCTCGCCGCCGACCCGCGCTTCGACGTCGTCGTCGAGCCGCAGCTCTCCACCCTGGTGTTCCGCTACATCCCGGCCGCCGTCACGGCGCCCGCCGAGATCGACCGGGCCAACCTCTACGCCCGCAAGGCCCTGTTCGCCTCCGGCGAGGCCGTCGTCGCCGGCACGAAGGTCGGCGACCGCCAGTACCTGAAGTTCACCCTGCTCAACCCTGAAACGACCGCGCAGGACATCACCGCGGTCCTCGACCTGATCTCGGGCCACGCCGAGCAGTACCTGGGAGACTCCCTTGACCGCGCTTCCTGACCCCCACGACTTCATCGGGATCGGCCTCGGACCGTTCAACCTCGGGCTCGCGTGCCTGACCGAGCCGATCGACGAACTGAACGGCGTCTTCCTGGAGTCCAAGCCGGACTTCGAGTGGCACGCGGGCATGTTCCTCGAAGGCGCCCACCTCCAGACGCCGTTCATGTCGGACCTCGTGACGATGGCCGACCCGACGTCGCCGTACTCCTTCCTGAACTACCTCAAGGAGCGGGGCCGGCTGTACTCCTTCTACATCCGGGAGAACTTCTATCCCCTGCGGACCGAGTACAACGACTACTGCCGCTGGGCCGCCGCGAAACTGAGCAGCGTCCGCTTCAACCAGACCGTCCAGTCGGTTACGTACGAGGAGAGCGACGCGCTCTACACCGTCCGCACCGCCGACGCGGTCTTCCGCGCCCGCCACCTGGTCCTGGGCACCGGTACACCGCCGTACATCCCGGAGGCATGCCAGGGCCTGGGCGGCGACCTGCTCCACAACTCCCGCTACCTGGAAGGGAAAGCGGCGCTCCAGGCGAAGGAGTCCATCACCCTCGTCGGCAGCGGCCAGAGCGCGGCGGAGATCTACTACGACCTGCTCTCCGAGATCGACGTGCACGGCTACCGGCTCAACTGGGTGACGCGCTCCCCGCGGTTCTTCCCGCTGGAGTACACCAAGCTGACGCTGGAGATGACCTCGCCGGAGTACGTGGACTACTTCCACGCCCTGCCCGAGGAGGCGCGCTACCGGCTGGAGTCCGGCCAGAAGGGCCTCTTCAAGGGGATCGACGGCGAGCTGATCGACGCCATCTTCGACCTGCTCTACCAGAAGAACCTGCCGGGCCCCGTCCCCACCCGGTTGCTCACCAACTCCGCACTGAACAGCGCGAGTTACGACGAGGAGTCGGGCACGTACACCCTGGGGCTGCGCCAGGAGGAGCAGGGCAAGGACTACGCCCTGACCACGCACGGGCTGATCCTCGCCACCGGTTACAAGTACACCCCTCCGGCCTTCCTGGAACCGATCACCGACCGGCTGAGACACGACAGCCGGGGCCGCTTCGACGTGGCCCGCAACTACAGCATCGACACCACCGGACACGGTGTGTTCCTCCAGAACGCGGGCACGCACACCCACTCGATCACCTCGCCCGACCTGGGCATGGGTGCGTACCGCAACGCGTACATCATCGGGGAACTGCTCGGCCGTGAGTACTACCCGGTGGAGAAGTCCATCGCCTTCCAGGAGTTCGCGATATGAGCCAGGCCATCGGCACCTTCACCATCCGCCCGCTCAACCCCCTGTCCGACGCCGAGCTGGTGCACGGCTGGGTGACCCACCCCAAGGCGTCCTTCTGGATGATGGGCGACGCCCGTCTCCAGGACGTCGAGCGCGAGTACATGGCGATCGCCTCCCACGCGCACCACGACGCCTTCATCGGGCTGCACGACGGGGAGCCCGCCTTCCTCATGGAGCGCTACGACCCGGCCGAGGTCGAGCTCAAGGGGCTGTACGAGGCCGAGCCGGGCGACATCGGGATGCACTTCCTGGTCGCCCCCACCGACACCCCGCTGCACGGCTTCACGCTCGCCGTGATCACGGCCGTGATGAAGGAACTGTTCGCCGACCCCTCGGTGCTCCGCGTCGTCGTCGAACCCGACGTCCGCAACGGCGCCGTGCACGCCCTGAACAAGGCCGTCGGCTTCGAGGTCCTCCGGGAGATCACCAAGCCGGAGAAGACCGCGCTGCTCAGCGCATGCACCCGTGAACAGTTCCAGGCCACGACCGGAGGACTCTCCTGATGCCGGCCCTCACCGACAGCGTCGCCCACCTCTCCCCCGAACGCTGGGCCACCGCCAACCGCCTGCTGATCCGCAAGGGCCTCGCGGAGTTCGCCCACGAACGCCTGCTGGCCCCGGCCCCGCTCGGCGACGACCACTACTCGGTCCGCAGCGACGACGCGGAGACCGAGTACCGCTTCGCCGCCCGGCGCTTCGCCCTCGACCACTGGCAGGTCGACGCCGACTCCATAACCCGCCACCGTCACGGCAGTGAACTCCCGCTGGACGCACTCGACTTCTTCATCGAACTGCGCTCGACGCTGGGGCTCTCCGAGGAGATCCTGCCGGTCTACCTGGAGGAGATCTCCTCCACCCTGGCCGGAACCGCGTACAAACTGACCAAGGAACCGGCCACCTCCGCCCAGCTCGTCGCCGCCGGTTTCCAGGCGATCGAGACCGGGATGACCGAGGGCCACCCCTGCTTCGTCGCCAACAACGGGCGCCTCGGCTTCGGCGTGGACGAGTACCGCGCGTACGCCCCCGAGACGGCGGCGGAGATCCGGCTGGTGTGGCTCGCCGCCCGCCGTGACCGCGCCACGTTCACCGCGGGCGCCGGGCTCGACTACGGGACGCTGATCGCCGGGGAACTGAGCGAGGAGACCCGCAGCCGGTTCGCCGGCACGATGACGGGCCTGGGCCTCGACCTCGACGACTACCTCCTCATCCCGGTGCACCCCTGGCAGTGGTGGAACAAGCTGTCCGTCACCTTCGCCGGAGAGCTCGCGCAGCGGCACCTGGTCTGCCTGGGCGAGGGCGACGACGCCTATCTCGCGCAGCAGTCGATCCGTACGTTCTTCAACGCCGACCACCCCGAGAAGCACTATGTGAAGACGGCGCTCTCCGTCCTCAACATGGGCTTCATGCGCGGGCTGTCGGCCGCGTACATGGAGGCGACGCCCGCGATCAACGACTGGCTCGCGGGGGTCGTCGAGCGCGACGAGCTGCTGCGCCGGGCCCGGTTCTCGATCATCCGGGAGCGGGCGGCCGTCGGCTACCACCACCGGGCGTACGAGGCGGCCACCGCCAAGGGCTCCCCGTATCTGAAGATGCTCGCCGCGCTCTGGCGCGAGAGCCCCGTCTCGGACCTGGCGCCCGGCGAGCGGGTCGCCACGATGGCCTCGCTGCTCCACACCGACCACGAGGGCGCGTCCGTCGCGGGTGTGCTGATCGCCGAGTCGGGCCTGACGCCCGCGCAGTGGCTGCGCGGCTACCTGGACGCGTACCTCGTCCCGGTGCTGCACAGCTTCTACGCCTACGACCTGGTGTTCATGCCGCACGGCGAGAACGTCATCCTGGTCATCGAGGACGGAGCCGTGCGCCGCACGATCTTCAAGGACATCGCCGAGGAGATCGCGGTCATGGACCCGGACGCGGTGCTGCCGCCCCAGGTCGAGCGCATCCGGGCCGAGGTCCCCGAGGACATGAAGCTGCTGTCGGTCCTCACCGACGTCTTCGACTGCTTCTTCCGCTTCCTGGGCGCCGGTCTGGCCACGGAGGGCATCCTCGACGAGGACACCTTCTGGCGGACGGTCGCGGAATGCGTGAGCGGCTACCAGGAGTCGGTGCCGTACCTCGCGGACAAGTTCAAGCAGTACGACATGTTCACGGAGGAGTTCGCGCTGTCCTGCCTGAACCGTCTGCAGCTGCGCAACAACAAGCAGATGGTCGACCTGACGGACCCGGCGGGCGCTCTGCAGCTGATCGGCACCCTGAAGAACCCGATCGCGGGGTTCTAGGGGCGCGCTTCCTCCTCGATCGCCGGACGGGCCTGTCCTCACGCCCGTCCGGCGATCGAGGACCTCATTCACCTCACTCCGCCGCCCACGGGACCTGCGGCGACCGGTAGAAGTCCACGCCCAGCGCAGCCAGCCGGGGCCCCTGCGCCCCCAGCCGCACCTTGTACGCCTCCCAGTCGTGCGTGGCCGCGGGCGACCAGCCGAGCTCGGCGACGCCCGGCAGCCGCGGGAACGCCATCTGCTCGATCTCGCCGCTGTTGCTCAGCGTCTCCGTCCACAGCGGCGCCTCGACACCGAGGACGGAGTCCTCCGGAACGCCCGCGAGGTACGTCGCCGGGTCCCAGTCGTAGGAGCGCCGCACCTCCACATAGCCGGCCCAGGCCAGCCCCAGCCGGGTGTCCTTGTCGTACTTCATGTCGAGGTACGTACGGTCGGCCGGGGACAGCACCAGCTTCGTGCCGTTGCGGGCGGCCCCGGCCACCTGCTCGCGTTCGGCGGCGCCCGTCCGGTCGTACCCCCAGTACTGGGCGACCGCGCCCGCCACCGGCTCGGCCCCGGTCAGCTGGTGCCAGCCGACCACGGTCTTGCCGTACTTCCCGACGATCGCCTGCGCCTTCTCCATGAACGCCACATAGTCCTCGTGGCTGGTGGAGTGCGCCTCGTCGCCGCCGATGTGGAGATACCGGCCGGGCGTGAGCGCGGCCAGCTCGCGGATCACGTCGTCCACGAAGTCGTACGTCACCGCCTTCGGCACGCACAGCGAGCTGAAGCCGACACTCGTGCCCGTGTAGAGCGGCGGCGCGACCCCGTCGCAGTTCAGCTCGGCGTACGAGGCGAGGGCCGCGTTTGTGTGGCCGGGCAGGTCGATTTCGGGCACGACCTCCAGATAGCGCGAGGACGCGTACCTGACGATCTCCCGGTAGTCGCTCTTCGTGTAGTGACCGCCTGGGCCGCCCCCGACCTCCGTGGAGCCGCCGTACTCGGCGAGCCGCGGCCAGGAGTCGATCGCGATGCGCCAGCCCTGGTCGTCGGAGAGGTGCAGGTGCAGCGTGTTGATCTTGTAGAGCGCGAGCTGGTCGATGTACCGCTTCACCTCGTCGACGGAGAAGAAGTGCCGCGAGACGTCCAGCATCGCGCTCCGGTACGCATAGCGCGGGGAGTCCGTGAGCGTGCCGCCCGCGACCTTCCACGGCCCGTCCTGGACGGTGTCCTTCTCGACGTCGGCCGGGAGGAGCTGCCGCAGGGTCTGCACCCCGTGGAACAGACCGGCGGGGCCGCGCGCGGTGATGGTGACCGCGCCGCCGGATGACTGGAGTCGGTAGCCCTCGGAGCCCAGGGACGGGTCGGTGGAGCCGAGTCGGAGGCGGATGCCGTCACGGCCGTCCTGGTCGGTGACGGGCAGCGGGTAGCCGGTGGACGGACGCAGGAGGTCCGCCAGGTACTCGCCGACCCGCCGGGCCCCGCCGGAGCCGTCGTCGACCCGGATGCGGGTGCCCGCCGTGACGACGTACGGGGAGCCGCCCGCCTTCACGCGGGCGGGGGCGGGCACGGTCTCGCCGAGCGGCCGTGGCGGAGGGCCGGCCGAGGCCGTACCGCCGCCGCCCGGGGCGGCTCCGACACCGAAGACCGCGGCCGCCACGACGAGCAGCAACGAGCCGGACAGACGGGGAAGTGTTCTGCGCTGTCTCACAAGGGTCCCTTCGCCGGGGTTCACGCCTGTGGTTCTCCGGGCAACCGAACAGTCACCATGCGTACCGTGCGCCTCACTGATGGTCAAGGGACTAGACCACCTCGGCCGCATCCAGGGTCACCCACGCCACGGCCGGAGAAAGATTCCCGGGGCTTCCTGCCCGATATCGGGCAGATTTCTTGCACAATGCGGCCCTGCCAAGCAATATCAACGAGTGCTCGAACGCCGCTCGTCGCATGACGACCTCATCGACCACCTGGTGCGCAGCACCGCGCTCCAGCGCGGTGAAGCATCCCGGGTGATCCTCGACGTGCTGGCGTACTTCGACGAGACGACGGATGACTTCGTCCGCCGCCGCCACCGCGAACTGCAGTCCGGCGGCCTGGTGAACACGGAGATCTTCGAACGGATCGCGGCCGAGCTGCCGCACCGCGCGGTCGCACCGCCGGAGCTCTCGCTCCGTCAGCTGCGCCGCATCGTCTACGGCTGAGCACTCACTGGCACGTCGATGGAGGGGTAGAGACTTTATGTGCGGAATCGTCGGTTATATCGGTAAGCGTGATGTGGCACCGCTGCTGCTGGAGGGTCTGCAGCGGCTGGAGTACCGGGGTTACGACTCGGCGGGCCTCGTCGTCACCAGCAAGGCGGCGGCAGGCAAGCCCGGCACCCTGAAGATGGTCAAGGCCAAGGGCCGGGTCCGCGAGCTGGAGGCCCGCGTCCCCAAGCGCTTCGCCGGCACCACCGGCATCGCCCACACCCGCTGGGCCACCCACGGCGCCCCGAGCGACGAGAACGCCCACCCCCACATGGACGCCGACAACAAGGTCGCCGTCGTCCACAACGGCATCATCGACAACGCCTCCGAGCTCCGCGCGAAGCTCGTCGCCGACGGCATCGTCTTCCTCTCCGAGACCGACACCGAGGTGCTGGTCCACCTGGTCGCCCGCTCGCAGGCGGACACCCTGGAGGAGAAGGTCCGCGAGGCCCTGCGTCTCGTCGAGGGCACGTACGGCATCGCCGTCATGCACGCCGACTTCAACGACCGCATCGTCGTCGCGCGCAACGGCTCCCCTGTCGTCCTCGGCATCGGCGAGAAGGAGATGTTCGTCGCCTCCGACGTGGCGGCCCTCGTCGCGCACACCCGCCAGATCGTCACCCTCGACGACGGCGAGATGGCCACCCTCAAGGCCGACGACTTCCGTACGTACACCACGGAGGGCTCGACCACGACGGCCACGCCCACGACCGTGGAGTGGGAGGCCGAGTCGTACGACATGGGCGGCCACGACACGTACATGCACAAGGAGATCTCCGAGCAGGCCGACGCCGTGGACCGCGTGCTGCGCGGCCGCATCGACGACCGCTTCTCCACCGTGCACCTGGGCGGTCTCAACCTCGACGCCCGCGAGGCCCGCGGAGTCCGCCGCATCAAGATCCTGGGCTGCGGCACGTCGTACCACGCGGGCCTGATCGGCGCCGGCCTCATCGAGGAGCTGGCCCGCATCCCCGCGGACGCCGAGCCCGCCTCCGAGTTCCGCTACCGCAACCCGGTCGTCGACCCCGACACGCTGTACGTCGCGGTCTCGCAGTCCGGTGAGACGTACGACGTGCTGGCCGCCGTCCAGGAACTCAAGCGCAAGGGCGCACGCGTCCTCGGCGTCGTGAACGTGGTCGGCTCGGCGATCGCCCGCGAGGCCGACGGCGGCATGTACGTCCACGCAGGCCCCGAGGTCTGCGTCGTCTCCACCAAGTGCTTCACCAACACGGTCGTCGCCTTCGCCCTGCTCGCCCTGCACCTCGGACGCATCCGTGACCTGTCGGTCGCCGACGGCAAGCGCATCATCGACGGCCTGCGCAAGCTGCCCGAGCAGATCGGTCGGATCCTGGAGACCGAGGACGAGATCAAGAAGCTGGCGGAGGTGTACGCGGGCGCCCAGTCGATGATGTTCATCGGCCGTGTGCGCGGCTACCCCGTGGCGCTGGAGGCTTCCTTGAAGCTCAAGGAGATCTCGTACATCCACGCCGAGGCGTACCCGGCGTCCGAGCTGAAGCACGGCCCGCTCGCGCTCATCGAGCCGGCGCTCCCCACGGTCGCGATCGTCCCGGACGACGACCTGCTGGAGAAGAACCGCGCCGCCCTGGAAGAGATCAAGGCCCGCAGCGGCCGGATCCTCGCCATCGCCCACCGCGAGCAGGAGCGGGCCGACCACACGATCATCGTCCCGAAGAACGAGAACGAGCTGGACCCCATCCTGATGGGCATCCCGCTCCAGCTCTTCGCGTACCACACGGCGCTGGCCATGGGCCGCGACATCGACAAGCCGCGCAACCTCGCGAAGTCCGTCACGGTCGAATAGCCGACCCGTACGACGACGCCTCGCGGACAGCGAGCGGCCCCGCACACACACGGTGACGTGGTGCGGGGCCGTTCGCTGTCCACAGGGTGTCAGGAACCCCGTTCACAGGGTCGTCAGGGGATGACGATGACCGGGCGCTGCGCCCGGCGCGCCAGCCTGCCCGCCACCGAACCGAAGATCCGGCCGACGATGCCGTGCGTCGAGCCGACGACGATGGCGTCCGCCGAGTACTCGCGGCCGACCTCCTCCAGCTCGTGGCAGATGTCCCCGCCGCGCTCGACGAGCACCCAGGGCACCTCGGAGAGATAGTCCGCGCAGGCCAGCTCCAGGCCGAGGACCTCGGTGCGGTGATCGGGCACGTCGACGAAGACGGGAGGCTCGCAGCCCGCCCAGACGGTGGTCGGCAGCCGGTTGGCGACATGGACGATGATCAGGCCGGAACCGGAGCGCGAGGCCATGCCGATCGCGTAGGACAGGGCCCGTTCACTGGACATGGAGCCGTCAAAACCGACCACGACTCCATGCCGGAAGGCGGGATCGCAGGAAGGACGTGCTTCTTCGACCGTCAGCGGGTCCGACAGCGCGTCGGCGACCTGCTTGCGGTCTGCGGGTTCAGGGATTTCGTGACCGGCCATCGGTGTCTCGGCGAAGAGAGTCCTCGTGTGGAGGGAGCGGCTTCGGACGGTGTTTCACGCGGTGAAGGTGTGTCCGGGAATCATCTTCCCAACCCCATACCCCCAAGGGTACGGCCCCACTCCTCCACAGCCCAGACCCCCGCAAAGCGCGTGCGACGTTGCAGGGAGCATGCCCGAGGCGGCGGCGTATGGCAATGCCGGTTGTGCCGTACACCGAGCCTCATCCGACCGGACGACACCATTCCTCTTTGTTCCGCCCCTCCCTTTCCTTCCACGGTGCCCCGGCGGGACCCTTCGGGACGAGCAGTGACCAGCCACGGCACTCCGGCGTCAGCCCTACCGTCACACTGAGCCACCGCCCCCTCCCAGGGAGCGGAAACCGCATTCGCAGCCGCGCCCACACCGCCGGCCGCTGCGGCGACCCGACCGCCGGCACCCCCTCACCGAGCCCGCGGACACCGCCGCATCACCGGAGGCGGTCCGCTGGGGGCCGTTCTGCCGCCTGCTCGTCCACGCCGCCCTCGCGGCGTACGGGGCCCGGGCCGGCGGCGCCGGATCCTGGGTCCTCGGACTCGCCGCCGTCACCGCGGCCGGCCGGCTGCCGCTGCGCCGTTCCGAACACCGCACCACCCGCGCCGCCACCCCGGGCCGCGCCCCCTCGCCCGCCCGCGAGACCGAAGGGGCGCGCCGGGGCGGCCGCTGATCGAGGGGTCGTGCGCCGGGGTGTGACTGGTTTCCGTGCACACAACCGTTGGTTTTCAGCCAACTTCGCGCCGACGTCCAACTCTTGGTGTTCTGCCCGGCCAACCCGCGTGCCACCAGGCAGGAATAGACCGCGCGGTACGCTTTCACCCAACGGGGACGGGCCAAGATCGCGAGGCGCACTTCCCTGGGCGGCTCGCGAGTGGAACGCTTCGTGATCGACGGCTTCGCGCCAAGTTGCCTTGTCGACATAGTGCCGGTGGGGGAACGTGTCACTACGGCACCACGGGACGCAGTAGATTCGATCATGGGACGAAGTCTGCGGACTCGTGCGAGACCGAGGGGAAACGTGCAGGAGCGACAGGCCCGTAAGGACCAGGGAGACGCGAACACCGAGGGGGGCTTAGCGTCATGAGCCAGGACTCCGCCACCGCAACGGAGGCCGCACGGAAGCTGACCGGGCGGCGACGCCGGGAAGTCGTAGCCGTACTGCTTTTCAGCGGCGGACCTATCTTCGAGAGCTCCATCCCGCTCTCCGTCTTCGGAATCGACCGGCAGGACGCGGGAGTTCCCCGCTACCGGCTGCTCGTCTGCGGAGGCGAAGAGGGGCCACTGCGCACCACGGGTGGGCTCGAACTCAGCACACCGTACGGCCTGGAGGCGATCAGCAGGGCAGGCACCGTCGTGGTGCCCGCCTGGCGGTCCATCACATCACCTCCGCCCGCAGAGGCGTTGGACGCACTGCGCCGTGCCCATGAAGAGGGCGCGCGCATCGTCGGACTCTGCACCGGGGCCTTCGTCCTCGCCGCGGCCGGCCTGCTGGACGGCCGCCCGGCGACGACACACTGGATGTACGCACCGACGCTGGCCAAGCGCTATCCGTCGGTGCACGTCGATCCGCGTGAGCTCTTCGTCGACGACGGCGATGTACTCACCTCCGCCGGCACCGCCGCCGGAATCGACCTCTGTCTGCACATCGTCCGCACGGACCACGGCACGGAGGCCGCCGGGGCACTCGCCCGACGGCTCGTCGTGCCACCGCGCCGCAGTGGCGGGCAGGAGCGCTACCTCGACAGGTCCCTGCCGGAAGAGATCGGCTCCGACCCGCTCGCCGAGGTGGTGGCCTGGGCGCTGGAGCATCTCCACGAGCAGTTCGACGTGGAGACGCTGGCCGCGCGCGCCTATATGAGCAGACGGACCTTCGACCGGAGGTTCCGTTCGCTCACCGGCAGCGCACCGCTCCAGTGGCTCATCACCCAGCGGGTGCTGCAGGCGCAGCGGCTGCTGGAGACCTCCGACTACTCGGTCGACGAGGTCGCGGGCCGCTGCGGCTTCCGCTCGCCGGTCGCGCTGCGCGGGCACTTCCGCCGCCAGCTCGGCTCGTCCCCGGCTGCCTACCGGGCCGCCTACCGGGCACGCCGTCCGCAGGGAGGGGGGCTGGAGAGCATCACCACGGTGATGGACCCGGTCGTACCCGCCCAGGGGACGGTTCCGGGCCGGCGCCCCGCGCCGGCCGGAGCACCCGGGCCCGCCCAGGTATCCGCGGTATCGGGCGGCTCGATGGAGCACCTGAAACCGGGCCCGGACGCGTACGCCTCGGGACGCCCGGCCCTGCCGGGGCAGCGCCACGCCCCGTAGGGTGGGGCACATGAACGACCGTATGGTGTGGATCGACTGCGAGATGACCGGGCTCTCGCTGACGGACGACGCACTCATCGAGGTGGCCGCACTGGTCACCGACTCGGAGCTGAACGTGCTCGGCGAAGGGGTGGACATCGTGATCCGCCCGCCGGACGCGGCCCTGGTGACCATGCCCGAGGTGGTGCGGCAGATGCACACCGCCTCGGGGCTCCTCGACGAGCTGGCAGGGGGCACCACCCTGGCAGCCGCCGAGGAGCAGGTCATGGCCTATGTGCGCGAACACGTGAAGGAGCCCGGCAAGGCCCCGCTCTGCGGGAACTCGGTCGGTACCGACCGGGGCTTCCTCCTGCGGGACATGCCGTCACTGGAGGGGTACCTCCACTACCGGATCGTCGATGTGTCCTCGGTCAAGGAACTGGCACGCCGCTGGTACCCGAGGGCGTACTTCAACAGTCCGGAGAAGAACGGCAACCACCGGGCGCTGGCGGACATCCGTGACTCCATCACGGAGCTCCGCTACTACCGGGAGGCGGTCTTCGTGCCGCAGCCCGGCCCCGACTCGGTACGCGCCAAGGAGATCGCGGCGCGCTTCGCGGCCCCCACGGAGTAGAACGACGACCCCGCCCACGGGCCTTTCGGGGCCCGTGGGCAGGGCGGAAACAACCGGGGCGCGAGCACCCTCTCGGACCCTGTACACTTTTTCTCGGCCGGTCGGAAAAGCGACCGGGCGACATGGTGGGTATAGCTCAGCTGGCAGAGCACCTGGTTGTGGTCCAGGATGTCGCGGGTTCAAGTCCCGTTACTCACCCTGAAAGAAGGGCCCCGGTCTTCGGACCGGGGCCCTTCTCATGTGTGCCGGCACACATGTCGTGCGTACCGATGCCCTCCGCTTCCTATGACCTGGGTCACGGGAACCGAAGGGCGCGCCCGCGTCCGTCAGGACGAGTCCCGGACCACCAGCTCCGTGGGCAGCACGATCCTCGGGCGGTCGTCGGACGGGCCGGCGATCTCCTGGAGCAGTACGCGGGTCATCGTGCGGCCCATCTCCTCGGTGGGCTGCCGGACGCTCGTGAGCGGCGGGTCCATGTGGCGGGCGACCGACGAGTCGTCGAAGCCGATCATGGCGATGTCCTCCGGGATGCGGCGACCGGCCTCACGCAGGACCTGGCGGGCGCCCGCGGCCATCACGTCGGACGCGGCGAAGACCGCGTCGACCTCGGGGCAGCGGGTGAGGAGCTCCCGCATGGCGCGGGCACCGCCCTCCTCGGTGAAGTCGGCGGGGGCGATCAGGCGCTCGTCGGGGGCCAGACCCGCCGCGGCGATGGCCTCGCGGTAGCCGTCGAGGCGGCGCTGGGCGCCGTACACGTCGAGGCGGCCCGTGATGGTCGCGATGGAGCGGCGGCCACGGGATATGAGGTGACCGACGGCCGAGCGCGCGCCCTCGAAGTTGTCGGAATCGACCGACGCCAGCGGTTCCGCGGCATGCCTGCGGCCGCTGATCACACAGGGCATGCCCAGCTGCTCCAGCAGGTCGGGCAGCGGATCGTCGGCGTGCACGGAGACCAGCAGCACGCCGTCCACGCGGTGCGCGGTCAGATACTGCGCCAGCCGGCGGCGCTCGCGGTCGTTGCCCGCGAGGGTGAGAAGCAGCTGCATCTCGGTATCGGCGAGGGCCGCGCCGACCCCGCGCACGATGTCGGAGAAGTACGGCTCGGCGAAGAACCGCGTCTCCGGCTCGGGCACGACCAGGGCGATGGCGTCCGTGCGGTTGCCCGCCAGGGCGCGGGCGGCACGGTTGGGCACGTAGCCCAGTTCGTTGACCGCCGCCTCGACCGTGGCCCTGGTGGCGTCGCTCACGCGCGGTGAGCCGTTGATCACTCGGGACACCGTCCCGCGGCCCACGCCTGCCTTCGCCGCGACCTCCTCCAGTGTGGGCCGCCGCCCCTGCCTTCCACGAACAGTCATGGCTGCCCCTCCCAGTCGTCGATAATTTCTCACAAGCCGATAGGTCCACGACCCGGGACCGAGATCCCGGGCTTACTGCTCGTGACCATCACTGGCGGTGATGGATCCGGCTGCGTCCCGCTCCCGCCCTCCCCGACCATGCGGTGAGGGTGCGAACTGGGGCCGTTGACCGGGCCCCGCGGACCCACATCCACCAGCCGCGCCGGGCGATGCCGTGGGACGAATTATGGTCCGCGTGATCAACGGATCCGCAGGACCGGCGCGCGAAGACGGCCTGGGAGGGCCAGTCGCCGCGGTCGGCGTGATGGCAGTGCGAGCATTCCCGAAGCGCCGCCCGTGGGCGGAAGGCGATGGGTTCGGCGGAGGCGCGGGGGTGGCGTTTCGGGCCGGGCCGGCGATGGCGGCCGTTGCGGAGGTTCGCCTTCAGGGTGGTGCGGGCGTCGCAGGTCTTCTTGATCGCGACCGACGCCCAGGACGCAGCCTCATCACAGGCGGTCGGAGTTGCCTCAAGTGCCGACGCCTGCACGGACGTCGGCAGCGGCGTGACCCGCACCACCACCTTCATGCCCCGGACACTAGTCCGCCAGTCGCACGAACCAGCCGGACTCGCACACCATTCGCTCAAATGAGCGATTCGACAACCGCGCGTTCGCTGCACTGCGTCCGGCTCGACAGGTGGCGGCACGGGCACCCTTCGCCCGAGAACAGACCGCAGCGACGCTCCGCGCCGCACATCACGGGACGCGAATCCTCCCGGGGCCGAAGCCCCGGCGTTCCTCGAAGGAATCCGCTGGAACAAGTCTCGTCGTCCGATCTCTTGACACCCTCCCGGCGAGCCGCAACCCTTCAACACATCACGTATGGGAGCGCTCCCACCGTACCTGACTCATAAATATCCCGCACGTCCCTCACCTGGGCCACAGCGCGAAACAACGTACGGACGCGTTCGCGCAGTTGGGCCGGGGAGGGCACGTACAGGGCACTAGGAGGCCGCAATGCGCACTTCTGTCTTCACCCGGGGTACGACCGCACCACCGCCCCGCCGCACCTTCCGCAGGGCCGTGGTCGTCGCCGCCGTCGCCGCCCTCGGCGCCGGACTGCTGGCCGGCTGCGCGGAGGACTCAAAGGACCCGTCGTCCAGCTCGTCCTCGGGCGGAAACGGCAAGGGCAAGACGACGATCACCGTCGGTGTCTTCGGTGCCTTCGGTCTCAAGGAGGCGGGGCTGTACGACGAGTACATGAAGCTCCACCCCGAGATCAACATCGAGCAGACGTCGATCGAGCGGAACGAGAACTACTACCCGCAGCTGCTCACGCACCTCGCCTCGGGCAGTGGCCTCGCCGACATCCAGGCGATCGAGGTCAACAACATCGCCGAGATCGCCCAGACGCAGTCCTCCAAGCTCGTGGACCTGGGCAAGACCGCCGGGGTGAAGAAGGAGAACTTCCTGGAGTGGAAGTGGTCGCAGGGCACGGACAAGAGCGGTAAGACGGTCGCGCTCGGTACCGACATCGGCCCCCAGGGCATCTGCTACCGCAAGGACCTCTTCGAGAAGGCCGGGCTTCCCACCGACCGCGAGGAAGTCGGCGCGCTGTGGGCCGGTGACTGGCAGAAGTTCCTCGAAGCGGGCAAGAAGTACAAGGCGAAGGCGCCCAAGGGCACCGCGTTCGTCGACTCCGCCTCCGGTCTGATGAACGCCGTGCAGGGCGGCTCCGCCGAGCGCTTCTACGACAAGGACGGGAAGGTCATTTACAAGACCAACCCGGCGGTCAAGGACGCCTGGGACGTCGCCGCGAAGGCGGCCGACCTCGGTCTGACGGCCAAGCTCCAGCAGTTCCAGCCCTCCTGGGACCAGGCCATCGTGAACGGCACCTTCGCCACCATCTCCTGCCCGCCGTGGATGGTCGGCTACATCAAGGACAAGGGCGCCGAGAAGACCGAGGGCAAGTGGGACGTCGCGGCCGCGCCCAAGAGCAGCAACTGGGGCGGTTCGTTCCTGACCGTGCCCGAGGCCGGCAAGAACAAGGAGGAGGCCGCCAAGCTCGTCGCCTGGCTGACCGCCCCTGAGCAGCAGGCCACGTTCTTCGCCAAGCGCGGCAGCTTCCCGAGCGCGCAGGCCGCGTTCTCGCTGCCCGAAGTTGCCGACGCCAAGGACCCGTACGTCAACGACGCCCCGATCGGCAAGATCTTCTCCGACGCCGCCAAGAACATCCCGGTGACCATCGTCGGCCCGAAGGACCTGATCATCGCCCAGAACCTGGCCGATGTCGGCATGCTCCAGGTCGACCAGAAGGGCGTCTCGTCCGAGGACGGCTGGAACGCCGCGGTGAAGGCGATCGACAACGCCCTGGAGAAGTGACCTCCGGTGAGCGGTACGACAAGTAAGTCCCGCACGGCCGCGCCCCTCTCCGAGGGGGGCGCGGCCCCGCGCCGCGTGGGCGGCGGCTCGTCGGGTCCCGTGCGCAGCGAGCGGCGCAGCCGGCTGTACCGGTGGGACCTGAAGTGGAGTCCGTACGCCTTCGTGGCCCCGTTCTTCGTCTTCTTCCTGGCCTTCGGCCTGTTCCCGCTGCTCTACACGGGATGGGCCTCGCTCCACCAGGTGGAGCTGACCGCCCCGAACGACATGGAATGGATCGGGCTGCGCAACTTCTCCAGGCTGATGGAGGACGAGTTCTTCTGGAACGCGTTGCGCAACACCCTGACCATCGGGGTCCTTTCCACGGTTCCGCAGCTGCTGATCGCCCTCGGCATCGCGCATCTGCTCAACTACAAGCTCCGCGGCTCGATGTTCTTCCGGGTCGCGATCCTCACTCCGTACGCGACGAGTGTGGCCGCGGCGACGCTCGTGTTCGTGATGCTGTTCGGCCGTGACATCGGGATGATCAACTGGGCGCTGGGACAGGTCGGCTTCGGCCCGGTGGACTGGGAGAACGGCGAGTGGACCTCGCAGCTCGCCGTGTCGACGATCGTCGTCTGGCGGTGGACCGGCTACAACGCGCTGATCTACCTGGCGGCGATGCAGGCGATCCCGAACGACCTCTACGAGTCGGCGGCGCTTGACGGTGCCACCCGCTGGCAGCAGTTCGTCCATGTGACGATCCCGTCGCTGCGGCCGACAATCCTCTTCACCTGTGTGGTGTCGACGATCGGCGCGACCCAGCTGTTCGGTGAGCCGCTCCTGTTCAACCGGGGCGCGGGTGCCACCGGAGGGGCCAACCACCAGTTCCAGACGCTCGGTCTCTATCTGTACGAGCAGGGCTGGGTCAATCTCCACCTCGGCCGGGCCTCGGCCATCGCCTGGACGATGTTCCTGATCCTTCTGCTGATCGGCGCCGTCAACTGGCTGGTCGGCCGTCGTCTGCGCAAGAGCTCATGAGGGGCGACACGATGACAACCCTGACTCCGGCCGACCGGGTGATCCCGCCGGAAGCGCCGTCGGGCAAGCGGAAGGGGCGGCGTCGCGGCGCGGCTCGCGCCGGCAAGCACCTGCACGGCGGCAAGTTCACCTACGCGGTGCTGATCGTCTTCACGGTGATCTCGCTCTTCCCCCTGGTGTGGACGGCGATCGCGGCATCGCGCAACAACCACCGGCTGGCGCAGAATCCGCCGCCGTTCTGGTTCGGCGGCAATCTCTTCAAGAACCTGGAGATCGCCTGGACCGACGCCAACATGGGGTCGGCCCTGCTCAACACGGCGATCGTGGCCGGTTCCATCACCATCGGCACGGTCATCTTCTCCACGCTGGCGGGCTTCGCCTTCGCCAAGCTCCGTTTCCGCTTCAAGAACGTCCTGCTGCTGCTGGTCATCGGCACGATGATGGTGCCGCCGCAGCTCAGCGTCGTACCGCTGTACATGATGGTCGCCAAGCTCCAGTGGACCGATCAGCTCCAGGCGGTCATCCTGCCGACGCTGGTGAGCGCCTTCGGGGTGTTCTTCATGCGGCAGTACCTGATCGGGGCGCTGCCCACCGAACTGATCGAGGCGGCCCGGGTCGACGGGGCCAGCAGTCTGCGCATCGTGTGGCACGTGGTCTTCCCGGCCGCGCGGCCCGCGATGGCGGTGCTCGGAATGCTCACGTTCGTCATGGCCTGGAACGACTTCTTCTGGCCGATCATCGCGCTGACCCAGAACGGCAGCCCCACCGTGCAGGTGGCCCTCACCGGGCTCGGCCGGGGGTACATCCCGGACCAGTCGGTGATCATGGCGGGCGCGCTGCTCGGCACGCTGCCCCTGCTGGCCGTCTTCGTGCTCTTCGGCAAGCAGATCGTCGGCGGCATCATGCAGGGCGCCGTCAAGGGCTGACCCCCGCCCGCCCTCCTTCTCCCTTCCCAGGACTCTCAGGACACTCACGGAGGCTCTTCATGTCCGCACACTTTCCGCCCGGTTTCCTCTGGGGCACCGCGACCTCCGCCCATCAGATCGAGGGCGCGGTACGGGAGGACGGCCGTACCCCCTCCATCTGGGACACCTTCAGCCACACACCGGGCAAGACGGAGGGCGGCGACCACGCCGACGTCGCCACCGACCACTACCACCGCCGCACCGAGGACGTGCAGCTCATCTCGGACCTCGGGGTGAACGCGTACCGCTTCTCCGTCTCCTGGTCCCGGGTGCAGCCCACCGGGCGCGGTCCCGCGGTCCAGCGGGGTCTGGACTTCTACCGCCTCCTGGTCGACGAGCTCCTGGAGCGGGGCGTGAAGCCGATGCTCACGCTCTACCACTGGGACCTCCCGCAGGAGCTGGAGAACGCCGGCGGCTGGACGGCGCGGGAGACCTCCCAGCGCTTCGCCGAGTACGCGACCATCGTCGCGGGAGCGCTCGGCGACCGGGTGGAGCTGTGGACCACGCTCAACGAGCCCTGGTGCAGCGCCTTCCTCGGATACGGCTCCGGGGTGCACGCCCCGGGGCGTACGGAGCCGGTCGCCGCCCTGCGCGCCGCCCACCACCTGAATCTGGCGCACGGTCTGGGCACGCAGGCCCTGCGTGCCGCGCTGCCCGCCAGGGCGCAGGTCTCGCTGAGCCTCAACCCGAGTGCGGTGCGGGCGCGGACGCAGTCCCCGCAGGACCTGGACGCCGCGCGCCGGATCGACGCTCTGGCGAACCGGATCTTCTCGGACCCGGTGTTGAAGGGCTCGTACCCGCAGGACCTGTTCGAGGACACCGCGCGGCTGACGGACTGGTCGTTCGTGGAGCCGGGCGACCTGGCGGCGATCAACCAGCCGCTGGATTCGCTGGGCATCAACTACTACACGCCCGCGGTCGTCTCCGACGGCAGTGACGCGAAGGGCCCGCGGCGCGACGGACACGGGTCGAGCGACCATTCGCCGTGGCCCGGTTCGGAGCACGTCGCCTTCCACCAGCCGCCCGGTGAGCAGACCGAGATGGGCTGGTCGATCGACCCGTCGGGGCTGCACGACCTGCTCATGCGGTACACGAAGGAGGCGCCGGGCATGCCTCTGATGGTCACGGAGAACGGCGCCGCGTACCCCGACAAGCAGGGGGACGACGGTGTGGTGCAGGACGTGGACCGCATCCGCTATCTGCACGGGCACCTGTCGGCGGTCCACCGGGCGATCGCGGACGGGGCCGACGTCCGCGGCTACATGCTCTGGTCGCTGATGGACAACTTCGAGTGGGCGTACGGCTACGGCAAGCGCTTCGGCATCGTCCACGTCGACTACCCCACCCAGACGCGTACGCCCAAGGCCAGTGCCCACTGGTACGGAGAGCTGGCGCGGACGGGGGTCCTTCCGAAGCTGCCGGCCGGCTGAGGACGCCACGAACCGGGGTACGGCGGAACGAGGGTGCCGCCGTACCCCACTCCTGTTGAGTCCCACCGAGCACGGCAAGCCGTTCGCCGGCTTCTTCGAGTCGCGGGGGAAATGGGGCGCGCACCCCGGCCGGGGGTGGGGGGTCTGGGGCCCGGCCGGGGCACGCGGGGGGGTGGCGGTCCGGAGGACTACTTGTACGCGCCGAACGCCTTCGTGAAGGCCAGCGGCTCCTGAACGATCGAGCTGCACGTGGCATCCGCAGCCGGCTTCGCGCCGCCCGGGCACGCCTTGTCCCGCGTGCCGGACCACATCGCCAGCCGGCCGATGCCCTTCTCCCGGGCGAACGTCACCAGCTGCGCGGCGTCGTCGACCTCGAAGATCTCGGTGACGACGTCGTTGACACCGATCATCGGGGTGACCGCGACGGCCTTCCAGGCGGCGGCGTCGGAGAGCCCGAGCACGCCCTTGATCTGCGCCTGCGTGGCGGTGGCCGCCTGGATCGCGTACGTGCCCATGTCGCCGCTGTACGCGGGGCCGTAGTCCATGGCCATGATGTTGACCGCGTCGATCCGGACGCCGTTCTTCTTCGCGTCGGCGAGCAGGTCCACACCCGGCTGGGTCAGCCCTTCGGGCATCACCGGCAGGGTGAAGGAGACGTCCAGGGCGGGGTGCGCCTTCTGGAGCTGGGCGATGGCCTGCGAGCGGCGGGAGTTGGCGGCCGCGTCGGGCAGCGCACCGCCCTCGATGTCGAAGTCGACCTTGGTGAGCCCGTAGGTGTCGATCACCTTGCCGTACGCGGCGGCGAGGTCGGCGGCCGAGGAGCAGTTCAGTGCCAGTTCGGCTCCGGCCGCGCCTCCGAAGGAGACCCTGACGTCACCGCCCTTCGCCCGCAGCGTGCCGATCTGCGCGGCGACCTTGTCGTCACCGAGGCCGGTGACACCGCCCCAGAGGGGGGCGCAGCTGCCGCCGGAGGTGATGAAGGCGAGGGCGAACTCCTTCACCCCCGTCCTGGTGACGGTGTCCATGAGGTCGTACGAGGGATGGAGCGAGGTGTCGATGTACGGGGCGAAGCGTGCCGAGCCCGTCGTGCCGCCGGTCTCGGACGGGGTGGGGACCGGTGTGGCGCTCGGGGTCGCGGTCGGCGCCGGGGTCGCGGTCTCGGAGACCGTGGGGGTCGGCTGCGGCGCGGGGGTCGCGGTGCCGGTGGGGCGGCCGCTGGGCTCCGGTGTGGCGCCCGGGCCGGCCGAGCAGGCTGCCTCGTCGATGAGGCAGCCGGCCGGGTCTTCAGCGGTGCCGGCCGAGGTGGTGACGAAGCCGACGGTCACGGACTTCCCGGGGGCCAGCCCGGTGTCCCAGCTCGCGGGCTTCACCGTGACGTGGCTGCCGCTGACTGTGTGCTCGGCGTTCCAGAGGGAGCTGATCTTCGTGCCCGTGGGCAGGTCGAATTCGAGCGTCCAGTCCGAGCGGGTCTCCGCGCTGTCGTTCGTGACGACGTACTGCCCGGTGTAGCCACCGGTCCAGCCGCTGGTGCGGGTGTACGTCGCTCCGACCGCCGCGGCCTGCGCGGTGCCGGTCAGTGCGAAGACCGTGCCACCGATCACCGCAGCGGCGACGACGGCGCCGACCGCCTTGGTGCGGGTGCTCGCCGTCCGGCGGTGCGTTCTGGTGCCCATCGCGTGCCTGCCTCTGTCCTGCGGGGGGTGGGGGGTTCGCGGCAGACGCTAGCGGCACCGAAAGCGGCAATTGGGGTTGTTCGGGCACCAGCCGGTGTTCTTAGGGTTGGCTTAAGGGGCGCATCGGCGCCGGTTAATGCTGGCTGCCCGCCCCGGGGCCAGCACGGAACTCCGTCCTCCGGCGCAGCACTCCGCGTCGCTGCCGCCCGACCCGGTGTCCGCGCCTGCCCTGCGCGGGCCGGCCGCCGTCGAGCCCGATCCAGATCCGTACCTCCGTGCCGCCGAGCACCGACCGGCCGATCCGCAGATCGCCCCCGGTGGACTCCGCGACCCGCCGGACGATGTCGAGCCCGAGTCCGGTCGAACCGACGGCGCCCGTGCCGCCGCCCCGGCCGCTGGAGCCGCGGGCCAGTGCCGCGCGGGGGTCGGCGATGCCGGGGCCCGCGTCGGACACCAGCACGATGACTGCGTCGCCGCTGTGGTGCACGTCGACGGAGAAGGCGGTGCCCTCGGGGGTGTGGCGGAAGACGTTGCCGAGCAACGCGTCGAGGGCCGCGGCCAGTTCGGGCCGGGCGACGGGGATGCGTACCGTACGGTCCACGCCTGCGAGGCGTACCGTGCGCCCCTCGTCCTCGGCGAGCGCCGACCAGAATTCCATCCGCTCCCGGATCACCTGGGAGGCGTCGCAGCCTCCGGCGGCACCCGGCTGCGGTCCCTGCGTCTGGGGGCGCTGTTCACGTGCGGTGCGGATGATCGTGTCGACCTCGTGCTCCAGCTGTTCGACGGCGGCCCGGGTCTGCTCGGCGGCCGGACCCTCGCCCAGCGAGGCCGCGTTGAGGCGGAGGACGGTGAGCGGGGTGCGCAGCCGGTGCGAGAGGTCGGCGGCCAGTTCGCGTTCGTTGGCGAGGAGTTGCACCACCTGGTCGGCCATCGAGTTGAACGCGACGGCGGCCGACCGCAGTTCGGTCGGCCCCTCCTCCGGGACCCGGGTGCCGAGCCTGCCCTCGCCCAGGTCGTGGGCGGCGCCCGCGAGCCGCTGGGCGGGCTCCACCATCCGTACGCCGAGCCGGTCGGCGACCGCGACCGAGCCGACGATCAGCGCGATACCGACCGCCGCCAGTACGAGCCAGGCGGTGCCGACCCCGTTGGAGACCTCGCCCTCGGGCACGAACACCTCGACCACCGCGATGTCCCCGGAGCCCAGCGCCGTCGGCTGGAGCAGCACGGAACCGCCGGTGACCTCGGCGATGGCGGCGCGCCCCGACTTCCGTACGGTCTCCAGGTCCTTGCGGGCGGCCCGCCGGGTGCCGATCTCCAGCGCCTGCCGGTCCGGCTCCGCGGCCGCGGGGACATGGACGGCGAGCCGTCCCTCGTCGCCCGGTTCGGTGGACAGGACGGCCCGGGTCAGTTCCTTGCGGTCGGTGGTGATGGACAGGGTCGGCCCGATGGTGGCCGCCTGTCGCTCGGCGTCGGAGAAGGCGCGGTCGCGGGCCATTTCCTTGATGACGAGTCCGAGCGGCACCGCGAAGGCGATGACCACCATGGCCGTGACGGCCAGACAGACCTTGACGAGCGCCCATCTCATGCGGGCGGCTCCAGCTTCACCCCGACACCGCGCAGGGTGTGCAGGTAGCGCGGCCGTGCGGCGGTCTCGCCCAGCTTGCGGCGCAGCCAGGACAGATGGACGTCGATGGTCTGGTCGTCGCCGTAGGACTGCTGCCAGACCTCCGCGAGCAGTTCCTTGCGTGCGACGACGACGCCGGGGCGGCCTGCGAGGAAGGTCAGGAGGTCGAATTCGCGGCGGGTCAGGTCGAGCGTGGCCCCGTCCAGCTCGGCCTGACGGCGCAGCGGGTCTATCGAGAGCCCGCCGACCTGGAGGACACGTGACGGCGGCACCTCGCTGCCGGCGGCGCGCGAGCGGCGCAGGACTGCGGCCATGCGCGCGGAGAGGTGTTCGACGGAGAACGGCTTGGTCAGATAGTCGTCGGCGCCGTCGTTGAGGAGCCGCACGATCTCGGCCTCGTCGTCCCGCGCCGTCGCGATGATCACGGGTACGTCGGTGATGGACCGGAGCATCTTCAGGGCCTCGCCGCCGTCGAGGTCGGGCAGCCCGAGGTCGAGAATGACCACGTCGAAGCCGAAGTGCGCGACCTCGCGCAGCGCTTCGAGCGCGGTGCCGACACTCCGTACGGTGTGGGATGCCTCGCTCAGGTGCCGGATGAGGGCGGAACGTACGAACTGGTCGTCCTCGACCACGAGCACACTTGCCATGGGCGGCACCGTACGCCATGCGACCGCCCCGGGTACCGGGCCGGTCCCCTCCGGGACAGCGGAGGCCCGAGTGGTGCAGGATGTCCCGGATGCAACGAGGACTCGTACACGCGATCGCCTGGTCGCTCGCCACCGGGGCGGCGGTCACGCTGTCGTGGTGGGGTGTGCACACGGTGATGGCGGGGACCGCCTACGATCCGCCGCGCGCGGTGCCGCTCGCCGTGGGCGCCCGTACCGAACCGAGCACGCGGGAGCCGGTGTCGTCGTCCACGCACCGCCCGGCGCCGTCCCCCTCCTCGCCCGCCGCGACCCCCCGCACGACGCCTCCGGCCTCCCCCACCCCGTCCCGGACGCCTTCCCGTACGCCGCCGAGCAGCCCGGCGCCCGTGCGGACCCCGGCCGCGTCGGGCGAGGTGAAGAGCTATCGCACGGACGGCGGGCGGGTCGTGTTCGAGCTGGGCGGCAGCTCGGCGAAGCTGGTGTCGGCGACGCCGGAGCCGGACTGGTCGATGCAGGTGTGGACGAACACCACCTGGATCAGGGTCAACTTCAGCGACGAGACCGGGGCGACGTACTCGGTGTTCTGCACCTGGAACGACCACCCGCCGCTGGTGCAGATCGTCGGGCCCTAACGAGCTCGTGCATGGTTGGTGGTGCGCGTCGAGGGCCGAGGTTTGGCCGTCGTGTTCACATTCGCACGCTGCTGGCGATGGTGGCGGTCTGCTGGTGGGAGAGCAGTCCGGCGACGGCTTGGATGATGTCGCTCAT
>NZ_JBHXQO010000043.1:0-54748 GCF_042717135.1 Streptomyces sp. NPDC058620 | reverse complement strand
GCGGGGGGGGGCCCCCCCCCCCCCCGCGCCGCCCCCCCCCCGGCCCCCCCACCCCCCACTGGAGCCGCCATGCTCTCCCTGCGCAGACCCGCTCTCACCCTCACCCTCGCCGCGCTGCTGGCCACCTCCCTCGCCGTCGTCGCCCAGCCGACCGAGGCCCGCGCCGCCGACCAGCTCCTCTCCCAGGGCAAGGCCGTCACCGCCTCCTCCTCCGAGGGCGACGGATACTCCGCCGCGCTGGCCGTGGACGGCAACCTCACCGGCACCCGCTGGGCCAGCCAGTGGTCCGACCCCCAGTGGATACGCGTGGACCTGGGGAAGAAGGCCAACCTCAGCCGTGCCGTGCTCAGTTGGGAGGGCGCCTACGGCAAGGCGTACGAGATCCAGGTCTCGGACAACGGCACCGACTGGACCACCGCCAGGAAGGTCACCGACTCCGACGGCGGCACCGACGACCTCGCCCTCACCGGCTCCGGCCGCTACGTCCGGATGCTCGGCACCACCCGCTCCGGCGGTTACGGCTACTCCCTGTGGGAGTTCCAGGTCTACGGCAGCGAGGGCACCACCCCGCCACCCACCGGCGGCGCCGTGCGCGTGGCCGGTTCCCAGGGGAACTGGCAGCTCACCGTCGGCGGTGCGCCCTACACCGTCAAAGGGCTGACCTGGGGGCCCGCCATCGCCGACGCCCCGAAGTACCTCCCCGACGTACGGTCGATGGGCGTCAACACCATCCGTACGTGGGGCACGGACGCCGGCACGAAGCCGCTCCTCGACTCGGCGGCGGTGAACGGCCTCCGGGTCGTCAACGGCTTCTGGCTCCAGCCCGGCGGTGGCCCCGGCAGCGGCGGCTGCGCGAACTACGTCACCGACACGGCGTACAAGAACACCATGCTCACCGAGATCGCGAAGTGGGTGGAGGCCTACCGCAGCCACCCCGCGACCCTCATGTGGAACGTCGGCAACGAGTCGGTCCTCGGGCTCCAGAACTGCTACGGCGGTACGGAGCTCGAAGCGCAGCGCAACGCGTACACCACCTTCGTCAACGACGTCGCTAAGAAGATCCACACGATCGACCCGGACCACCCGGTCACCTCGACCGACGCCTGGACCGGTGCCTGGCCGTACTACAAGCGCAACGCGCCGGACCTCGACCTGTACTCCATGAACGCCTACGGCGACATCTGCGGAGTGCGGCAGGACTGGATCGACGGCGGTTACACCAAGCCCTACCTGATCACCGAGGCGGGCCCGGCCGGTGAGTGGGAGGTCCCCGACGACGCGAACGGTGTGCCCGCCGAGCCGACCGACGTGCAGAAGGCCGCCGGATACACGCAGGCGTGGAACTGTGTCACCGGCCACCAGGGAGTCGCCCTGGGCGCCACGCTCTTCCACTACGGGACCGAGCACGACTTCGGCGGTGTCTGGTTCAACCTCGTCCCCGACGGGCTCAAGAGGCTCTCGTACTACGCGGTGAAGAAGGCGTACACGGGCACGAACGCCGGTGACAACCTCCCGCCGGTGATCAACGACATGACGGTCACGCCGGCCGGATCGGCCCCGACGGGCAAGGAGTTCACGGTCCGCGCGAACGTCGCCGACCCGGACAACGACCGGATCACGTACAAGATCTTCCTCAGCGGGAACTACGCCGGCGGCGACAAGCGGCTCGTCGAGGCCCAGTGGAGGTCCACCGGCAACGGGACCTTCGCGGTGACCGCGCCCGAGAAGCTCGGCGTGTGGAAGGTCTACATCCAGGCCGAGGACGGCCGGGGCAACGCGGGCATCGAGACCAAGTCGGTGAAGGTCGTCGCCCCGCCGATGACCGGCACCAACGTGGCCCTGAACAAGCCCACCACCGCATCCAGCGCGCAGGCTTCGTACGGCGACTGCCCGTGCCCCGCCTCTAAGGCCACCGACGGCGACACCGGCACTCGGTGGGCCGGCGACTGGAGCGACCCGCAGTGGATCTCGGTCGACCTGGGCGCACGCGTCCCGGTACGAACCCTCCAGCTCGTCTGGGACCCGGCGTACGCGAAGGCGTACGAGGTCCGGGTCTCGGACGACGGCACCACCTGGCGGACGGTCCACACCACGACGACCGGCAACGGTGACGTGGACACGATCGCGCTGAACGAGACGGCCCGCCACGTACGGCTCCACCTCACCGCACGCGGCACCGGCTGGGGCTACTCCCTCTACGAGTTCGGTGTCTACGGCTGACCGCACCGACCCGACCGAAAGGCAGGAGAACCTTCCATGACATCACGTACGAGACGACTCCCCGCACTCCTCCTGGGCACCGCACTCGTCGCGGGCGTCCTCGGCATCGGCACGATCGCGACCGCCGCGGGTCCGGGCGACGGCGCGGGCCCGCGCACGACCGCGGCAGCCGGGGTCCACGCCGGGCACACCATGGCGGTGTCCACCCGGGCATCGGGTGCCGACGCCGACGGGGACGGCTACATACCGGCCGTTCCCCCGGTCACCGGGGTGACACCGTCCACGGCGACACCTCCGCCGCGCTACTTCCACGAGTTCCAGGCCAACTGCGCGGTCACGCACACCGCACCGGACGACCCGATCGTCTACCCGGGCCAGCCGGGGAGGTCCCACGACCACACGTTCATGGGGAACAGGTCGACGAACGCGCACAGCACCACCGATTCGCTCCACGGCACCGCCACCACCTGCAAGGCACCGGCCGACGCGTCCGCGTACTGGATGCCCTCCCTCTACAAGGGCGAGCGGAAGATCCTGCCCGTCGGACCGCAGGTCATCTACTACAAGGCGGGCGTCACCGACTACACCAGCGTGCGGCCCTTCCCCAAGGGGCTGCGGTTCGTGGTCGGCAACCCGGCGCAGAGCGCGCAGCAGTTCCGCGAGCACCGGGGCTGGGTCGAGGGCTGGGAGTGCGGGGAGAGCTTCAGGAACGTCGACTTCCCGTCGAACTGTCCGTCCGGCTCGCAGCTCAACCTGCGTATGCAGGCGCCCAGTTGCTGGAACGGCCAGTACCTGGACACTCCCGATCACCAGAGCCACATGGCCTATCCGGTGATCAAGCCGGGGACCAACGACAACGTGTGCCCCACCAGCCATCCGGTCGCCCTGCCCATGGTCGAGTTCAAGATGGCGTTCCCGGTAGACGGTGACATGTCACAGGTCAGGCTGGCGAGCGGGCGCGGCTACTCCTTCCACTACGACTTCTTCAACGCCTGGGAGGAGCGCACCCTGAAGGCCATGGTCGACCACTGCGTCGTGGGCGGCCTCCAGTGCGACCCGCGCGGCTACGACCAGTCGCATCCGGAGAGGGGCGCGGTCCTGAACGCGGAGTACCGGCTGCCCTGATCCGCCATGAGCCCGGCCGTCCCCTCCTTCACCTCGGGAGGGGACGGCCGCCGTCAGTGGGCCGCCCGCTGCTGGAGGGTGGCCCGCCAGGCGGGGGCCGGCTCCTCCGGGCCGGTCTCCTGCGCCCGGCCGCCGCGTGCGAAGAAGTCGGCGAGCGGCAGGATCGCCGCCCCGACGGTCACGGCGTCCGGTCCCAGGGTGCCGAGGTCGATGCGCACGTGGGAGGCCGGGTACGACAGGGCGTACGAGGTGGCGTGGGTCCGTACGGACTCCAGGAAGCGCGCACCGAGCTGGAGCCCCGCCCAGCCGCCGACGAGGATCCGCTCGGGCTGGAACAGGTTGATGAGGTCGGAGAAGCCCGCGCCGAGGTACTCCGCGGTCTCCTCCAGGACGGCCAGTGCCGTGGCATCGGCCTCGGGGGGCGTGCCCACGTCGTCCGCGGCGGGATAGGCGGCGGCGAGCATCGCGGTGAGCGCCGTCTCCTCGTCCGCGCCCTCGGGCGGCTGCCCGCCCGCCTCCGCCCAGCGCTGGAGGAGCGCCTCGGCTCCCGCGTACGCCTCCAGGCAGCCCTGGGCTCCGCAACGGCATCGGCGTCCGCGGACGCGTACCGTCAGGTGCCCCCACTCCACGGCCCGTCCCGGCCGCATGGAGTCGGAGACCACGCAGGCGCCCACGCCGGAGCCGAAGAGCACGACCACCGCGCTCTGCGCGCCGCGGCCGGCCCCGAACCACATCTCGGCCTGGCCGAGCGTCTTGGCGCCGTTGTCGATGTAGTACGGCACGGTCTCGGGCAGCAGACCGGACTCGCGCAGCAGCCGCTCCAGCGGCACGGCGTCCCAGCCGATGGTCTGGCCGTGCACCACGGCCCCGTCCTCGGGGGTCCGCGCGACGATGCCGGGCACCCCGATGCCGACCCCGAGCAGCCGGTCCGTGGGGATGTCGGCCCGCTCCAGGACCTCGGCGATGCCGTCGAGGAGGTGGCCGACGACGACGTCGACGTCGTAACGGGTGTTGCGGCCGACGCGGTCGCCCGTGAGCGGCTTCTCGACCCGGGCGAGCTCGGTGAGGGCGAGGTCGAAGAGTTCGATCCGTACGCGGGTCTCCCCGACGTCGACGCCGATCATGTAGCCGCACCGGGGACTGATGCGCACCAGGATGCGCGGACGTCCGCCGCCGGAGTCGACGCTCCCGGCCTCCTCCACGAGCCCTTCCGCGACCAGCTCCGCCACCACGTTGCTGACCGAGCCGGAGCTGAGGCCGGTGGCGGGACCGAGCGAGAAGCGGCTCAGGGGCCCGTCGAAATACAACCGTTGCAGAACGGCGGTGCGGTTTTCCCGCCGCAGGTCACGCACCGTACGGCCACTGCGCACTTTCACCCTGCCCCCTCTTCCTGAAGTTCCTACCCGCAACCTACAGGTGCCAAGACCCTTGACGCGACCTTCGCTTGAGGTTTAACTCACATCCTAAATTAAGTCGTGGGGGCCTTCAGGGTCCGAACGCGGGGCGCTGCTCCGACCCAACTCCCCGACGACACACGCCACTTCCCGAAAGGCCCCTGTCGTCATGCGCAGAAGCCGAGCCGCGGCCGTCGGTGCCGTCACCCTCTCGCTCGTTCTCACCGCGGCTGCCTGTGGCGGCGGATCGGCCGGTGCGGGCGGCTCCAACGAACAGCCCAAGACCCTCACCTACTGGGCCTCCAACCAGGGTGCCAGCCTCGAAGTCGACAAGAAGGTCCTCCAGCCGGAGCTCGACAAGTTCGAGAAGGAGACCGGCATCAAGGTGAAGCTGGAGGTGGTGCCCTGGGGTGACCTGCTCAACCGCATCCTCACGGCGACCACCTCGGGCCAGGGCCCCGACGTCCTCAACATCGGCAACACCTGGAGCGCCTCGCTCCAGGCCAGCGGTGCGCTGCTGCCCTGGGACGCGAAGAACTTCGACAAGATCGGCGGCAAGGACCGCTTCGTCGAGTCGGCGCTCGGCTCGACCGGCGTCCAGGGCCAGGACCCCGCGGCCGTACCGCTCTACTCCATGGCGTACGCGCTCTACTACAACAAGAAGATGTTCGAGGACGCGGGCATCGCCAAGCCGCCCGCGACCTGGGACGAGGTCGCCGCAGCGGGCAAGGAGCTGTCCGAGGACGGCAAGTGGGGCCTCGGCGCCGAGGGGTCGAACCTCTCCAACAACATCCACCAGGTCTTCGTCCTCGGCAAGCAGCACGGCGCCGACTTCTTCACCCCCGACGGCAAGGCGGACTTCACCTCGGACGGGGCCGTCGCCGCCGTCAAGCAGTACGTCGACCTGATGGCCAAGGACAAGATCATCGCGCCCGGCAACGCCGAGTACGCCCAGAACCAGTCCCTCAGCGACTTCGCCACCGACAAGACCGCGATGGTGCTGTGGCAGACCGCGTCCGCCACCTTCGAGTCCCAGGGCATGAACGAGGACGAGTGGGGAGTCGCGCCCGCACCGGTCCAGTCCGGCGCACCCGGCCAGGGCACCGCCGTCAACTCCATGGTGGCCGGCATCAACATGGCCGTCTTCAAGAACACCAAGAACATCGACGGCGCCACGAAGTTCGTGAAGTTCATGACCGGTGACGAGGAGCAGACGATCCTCAACAAGGCGTACGGCTCCATTCCGCCGGTCAAGGCCGCTCAGGAAGACCCCGCGTTCAACGGCCCCGCGCTCTCGGTGCTCAGGGAGACCCTCGCCACCAGTGCCGCCGCGCTGCCCCAGGTCCCCGAGGAGTCACAGTTCGAGACCGTCGTCGGGACCGTGGTCAAGGAGCTCTTCGCCGACGCCGCCGCCGGACGCCCGGTGACCGAGGCATCGGTCAGGGCCAAGCTCGACAAGGCCCAGCAGCAGATGCCCAAGAAGTGAACGCGGACACCACCATGACCACCACCGCTGCCCCCGACCACACGGGCGCGCGGACAGCGCCGAAGGACCACCCCGGAGCGGAGCCCCGCAGGCGCCGCTCCGGGCGGCTGCGCCGCATCGGCCTGCCCTACCTGCTGCTGCTTCCCGCCGTCCTGCTGGAACTCCTCGTCCACCTGGTGCCGATGGTCATCGGCATCGTCGTCAGCTTCAGGGAACTCACCCAGTTCTACCTCCGCGACTGGACCACCGCGCCCTGGGCCGGCCTGGACAACTACGCCCTCGCGGTCGACTTCGACGCCCCCGTTGGCGAGGCGCTGCTCAAGTCCTTCGTCACCACCTGCGTCTTCACCGTGGCCTCGGTCGCCCTCTGCTGGCTCCTCGGCACGGCCGCCGCGATCTTCATGCAGGAGAGCTTCCGCGGCCGGGGCTTCCTGCGCACCCTGTTCCTCGTGCCGTACGCGCTGCCCGTCTACGCGGCGGTCATCACCTGGGCGTTCATGTTCCAGCGGGACAACGGCCTGATCAACCACGTGATCCACGACCAGCTGGGGCTCACCGACAGCCCGCCGTTCTGGCTGATCGGTGAGAACAGCTTCGTCACCCTGCTCGTCGTGGCGGTGTGGAAGGGCTGGCCGTTCGCCTTCCTCATCATGATGGCCGGGCTCCAGAACATCCCCCGGGAGATCTACGAGGCCGCCGCACTCGACGGGGCGGGCGTCTGGCAGCAGATCCGCCGCATCACGCTGCCCTCGCTGCGCCCGGTCAACCAGGTCCTGGTCCTCGTCCTGTTCCTGTGGACCTTCAACGACTTCAATACGCCGTTCGTGCTCTTCGGCAAGTCGGCGCCCGAGTCGGCGGACCTGATCTCGATCCACATCTACCAGTCCTCGTTCCAGACCTGGAACTTCGGCACGGGCTCCGCCATGTCGGTCCTGCTGCTCCTGTTCCTGCTGGTCGTCACGGGGCTCTACCTCCTCTTCACCTCACGGGGAAGGAAGGCCACCGATGTCTAGCCACTCCCGGCAGCGGCCCCGCTCGCCCATGGCGCCACCGCAGTCGTTCCTGTGGAGCCGGCGGATCTTCCTGTCGCTCCTCACCGTGTTCGTGGTGCTGCCGGTCTTCGTGATGGTCTCCAGCTCGCTCAAGCCGCTCCAGGACGTCTCGGGGAAGTTCCAGTGGGTCCCCTCGGGGCTCACCGTGCGCCCCTACTTCGACATCTGGGAGACCGTCCCGCTCGCCGACTACTTCGTGAACTCGCTGATCGTGGCCGGCTCCGCGACCGTCCTGTCCGTGGTCATCGCCGTCTTCGCGGCCTACGCCGTCAGCCGCTACACCTTCCGCGGCAAACGCGTCTTCACCGTGACCGTGCTGTCGACCCAGATGTTCCCCGGCATCCTCTTCCTGCTGCCGCTCTTCCTCATCTACGTCAACATCGGCAACGCCACCGGCATCGCGCTCTTCGGTTCACGGGCCGGGCTGATCCTCACCTACCTGACCTTCTCGCTGCCGTTCTCCATCTGGATGCTCATCGGGTACTTCGACTCCGTACCCCGGGATCTCGACGAGGCGGCCAAGGTCGACGGATGCGGACCGCTCGGGGCGCTGTTCCGCGTCATCGTGCCCGCCGCGATCCCTGGCATCGTCGCCGTCGCCGTCTACGCGTTCATGACCGCCTGGGGCGAAGTGCTCTTCGCCTCCGTCATGACCAACGACGCCACCCGGACGCTCGCCGTCGGCCTCCAGGGCTACTCCACCCAGAACGACGTGTACTGGAACCAGATCATGGCCGCCTCCCTCGTCGTGAGCGTGCCCGTCGTCGCCGGATTCCTCCTCCTCCAGCGCTACCTCGTCTCCGGCCTGACCGCCGGCGCCGTCAAGTAGCCGCAGCGGTCCCGCGCCCCTGCCTCCCGCCTGAACAACCCAGAGAGGTCCTCTGTGTCCGCACCCATCGACCTTGCCGCTTTCCCCCGCGACTTCGCCTGGGGGACCGCCACCTCCGCCTACCAGATCGAGGGCGCCGTCACGGCGGACGGCCGGGGCCCCTCCATCTGGGACACGTTCTCCCACACCCCCGGGAAGACCGGCAACGGCGACCACGGGGACGAGGCATGTGACCACTACCACCGGTGGCCCGAGGACATCTCCCTCATGAAACGGCTCGGCACCGACACCTACCGCCTCTCCCTCGCCTGGCCCCGGGTCCTCCCCGGCGGGGACGGGCCGGTCAACGACGCCGGACTCGACTTCTACGACCGCCTCGTCGACGGGCTCCTCGACGCCGGCATCACCCCGTCGGTCACCGTCTACCACTGGGACCTTCCCCAGGCGCTCCAGGACCGGGGCGGCTGGGCGGAACGCGACACGGCCGAACACCTCGGCGCGTACGCCTCCGTCGTCGCCGGACGCCTCGGCGACCGGGTCACCCAGTGGGCCACCCTGAACGAGCCGCTCTGCTCCGCCTGGATCGGCCACCTCGAAGGCCGGATGGCCCCGGGCATCACCGACCTCACGACCGCCGTCCGGTCCTCGTACCACCTGCTGCTCGCCCACGGCCTCGCCACCCAGGCGATCCGCGCGGCGGCCCCCGGCGCGCAGATCGGCCTCGTCACCAACCACTCGACGGTGGCCGCGGCCTCCACCCGCTCCGAGGACATCGCGGCGGCCGTCCGCATGGACGGGCACACCAACCGCTGGTGGCTGGACCCCGTGTACGGCAGGGGCTTCCCCGCGGACATGCGCGAGGTGTACGGGGTCGACCTCCCCGAGCGCCCCGGGGACCTCGGCACGATCGCCGAGCCCCTCGACTGGCACGGACTCAACTACTACTTCCCCGCGACCGTCACCGACGACCCCGAGGGGCCCGCCCCGTACGCCCGGGAGATCCGCCTGCCGGACGTGCCGCGCACCGGGCTCGACTGGCAGATCGACGCCGACGGCCTGGAGGCGCTGCTGATGCGCCTCACGGACGACTACGGAGCCGGCCGGATCTACGTCACCGAGAACGGCTCGGCCTTCCCGGACAGCCGGAGCCCCGACGGCGCCGTCCACGACCCCGAAAGGACCCACTACCTGGAGCAGCACGTGGCCGCCTGCGCCCGTGCCGTCCGCAAGGGGGCGCCGCTGGCCGGGTACTACGCCTGGTCCCTGCTCGACAACTTCGAGTGGGCGTACGGCTACGAGCCGCGCTTCGGTCTCGTCCACGTCGACTACCCCACGCAGACCCGCACCATCAAGAGCAGCGGTCACCGGTACGCCGAGCTCATCCGCGCCCACCGGCAGGCGCACGCCTGACAGCCGCCGGGCGGGCCGGCCGGGTTCAGGCGGACTCGCGGACGACCAGTTCCGGGGCGAAGACCGTGGACGTGGGCTCGCCGCGCAGACCCCGTACATGCTCTTCGAGCAGCTGGGCCATGGTCGCCGCCATCCGCTCGACCGGCTGGCGCACCGTGGTCAGCGGCGGCCGGCACGTCACGGCGATGCTCGAATCGTCGAAGCCGATGACCGCCACGTCCTGCGGGATGCGCCTGCCCTGCTCCCGCAGGACCTGGCAGGCGCCCTGCGCCATCAGATCGTTGGCCGCGAACACCCCGTCGATGCCGGGGTGTTCCGCCAGCAGCCGGGCCATCGCCACGGCGCCGCTGTCGAGGGTGAAGCTGCCCTCGGCGACCGGAGGGTGCTGCTGCCCGGCCAGGGCCAATGTGTCCCGGAAGCCGTCGAGCCGGGCGCGCGCGGCCGGGATGTCCAGGGGAGCGCGGATCGTGGCGATCCGGCGGCACCCCCTGGCCAGCAGGTGCTCGGCCGCCAGCCGGGCGCCGGCGTAGTGGTCCAGGTCGACGAAGCTGACCGGCTGCGGCCGGTCCGGACGGGCGAACAGGACGGTGGGCACCCCGGCGGCGGTCAACAGGTGCGGCAGGGGATCGGCGGTCTGGATGGAGACCACCAGCGCGCCGTCCGCGCCGCCCTGCCGCAGATAGTCGACGGCCTGCTCCCGGGCCTGCTCCGACTCGGCGAACATCAGCACCGGATGCGTGCCGTGGGCCCGCAGGTGTCCCAGGACCCCGCTGACGACCCGGCCGAAGAACGGGTCGGCGAAGACCCGGGCGGCGAACGCGTCCCCCGCGCCCGAGACGATGAGCGCCACGGTCCCGGCGCGCCGGGTGACCAGGGCCCTGGCCGCCCGGTTGGGGGCGTATCCCGTCCGGTCGATCGCGTGCCGGACCAGATCCTGGATGCCGGGGTCGACGTTGCGTACCCCGTTCACGACCCGCGACACCGTCGCCCGGGACACCCCCGCCTCCCGCGCGACGTCTTCGAGCGTCGGGCCCCGTCTGCTCATGGCTTGAACCTTAAAGGGCTCGCGGGAGCGGCCGGGCCCGGCCGCGGCATCGTGTATAACGGCGTGAGGGGCGAACGCGTGTGCGCGCGCCCCACAGGACCGTGACCGTGGTGACTGTGGTGAGGGAGGGGCCGATGGGCGACGCGAACCGTCTCCGTGGCGCCTTCGCCCGGCTGCTCCGGCCCCTCGGTCTGATCGTGCTCTTCCTCACCGAGGTCCTCCTCGCCGAAGGCGGCAGCCTCTCCGCCGCGGTCGCGCTCGCCGCGACCGCCGCAGCCGGTACCGCCCTCCTCGCCTCCGCCGTCATCAGCGCGCGCTGCGCCGCCCCCGTGCCCCGCACCCGGGTCCGCACAGCCATCCGCGACCGGGAGAAACGCACCGCGTTCCTGCCCCAGCGGGACCCCGACGCACGGGGCCGCACCAGGCCCCGGGCGCCCGGCCGCGCCCTCCTGACGGCCACGTAGGGGCTTCACCGCACCAAGAAGTCGCACCGAGCACCACACGTGCACCCCACGTGGGCCGTCCTGCCGAGTCCGTACGTACTCCCGGCACGACGAGACCCCCGGAGGGCTCACCCATGTCCGCATTCATGTCCGCCTTCGCGAGCCTGGTCGGCTCGCTCGCCGACCTGCTCCAGCCGTTCTTCCAGACGGCGTCCACCGCCGCCGCGATCGTCCTGTTCACCGCGCTCGTACGGCTGGCCGTGCACCCCCTGTCCCGGGCGGCCGCCCGTGGGCAGAAGGCGCGGACCAGGCTCCAGCCGCAGATCACCGCACTGCGCAAGAAGCACGCCAAGAACCCCGAGCGGATGCAGAAGGCGCTCATGGAACTGCACGCCGCGGAGAAGGTCTCCCCGCTCTCCGGATGCCTCCCGAGCCTGCTCCAGGCGCCCGCGTTCTTCCTGCTCTACCACCTGTTCTCCAGCGCGCGGATCGGCGGCGAGCCCAACGCCCTCCTCGGGCACCGGCTCTTCGAGTCCCCGCTCGGCGCCCGCTGGCACGACGCGCTCGGCGAGGGCGGTGTGTTCGGTGCGCAGGGGCTCGTCTACCTGGCGCTCTTCGTGATCGTCGCGGCCGTCGCCACCTTCAGCTACGGACGTACGAAGCGTCAGTTGGCCGCCACCCCGATGATGCCCGCCACGGGCCCCGACGGGCAGCCGGTGCCGGGCGTGGCCGCGATGACGAAGCTGATGCCGCTGATGTCCTTCATGACGCTCTTCACCGTGGCCTTCGTACCGCTCGCCGCCGCCCTCTACGTGGTGACCAGCACCACCTGGACCGCGATCGAACGGGCCTGCCTGTACCGCGACATGACGGCTCCGGGCACCGCCGTCACGACCGCGGCGTGAGTAGCCGGGGCGGCTGCGCCGGTCCAGTGTGTGAACAGGGTCTTGCCAGGTGATCCGATGTCTTGGAGGATCGGCCAAGCCCATTCGATGGCCGCAACCACCGGCGGGCTCGATCTCGACCAAGGGGAGATGGACCGTTGAAGCTGCTTCGTGTCGGTACGGCGGGCGCGGAACGCCCTGCGCTGCTTGACCAGGACGGAACCCTGCGCGACCTGTCGGGCCTCGTCGGCGACATCGACGGCGGGCTGCTCGCCGACGCGCCGGCGCTCGCCCGGATACGGGCCGCGGCCGGGGCGGGCGAGCTGCCCGTGCTCGCCGCGGAGGGGCTGCGGGTCGGACCACCGCTCGCCCGGATCGGCAAGATCGTGTGCATCGGGCTGAACTACCACGACCACGCCACGGAGACCGGTGCGGCGATCCCGTCGGAGCCGATCCTGTTCTTCAAGGCGCCGGACACCGTCGTGGGTCCGCAGGACACGGTGCTGGTGCCGCGCGGCTCCCGCAAGACCGACTGGGAGGTCGAGCTCGCGGTCGTCATCGGACGGACCGCCCGCTACCTGGAGTCGGCCGAGGAGGGGCTCGCGCACGTGGCCGGGTACGCGACGGCGCACGACGTCTCCGAGCGCGAGTTCCAGATCGAGCGCGGCGGCACCTGGGACAAGGGCAAGAACTGCGAGACGTTCAACCCGCTGGGTCCCTGGCTGGTGACCGCCGACGAGGTGCCGGACCCGCAGGCGCTGTCGCTGAGGCTCTGGGTCAACGGAGAGCTGAAGCAGGACGGCAGCACCGCCGACCAGATCTTCCCGGTGGGGGAGGTCGTCCGCTATCTCAGCCACTTCATGACGCTGTACCCGGGTGACGTCATCAACACCGGTACGCCGGCGGGGGTCGCCATGGGGCAGCCCGAGCCCAAGCCGTATCTGAAGGCGGGCGACGTCGTCGAGCTGGAGATCGAGGGGCTCGGACGGCAGCGGCAGGAACTGAAGGACGCCTGACGGCCCTTGTGGGCAGTCGCGTGAGCAAGGAAAGATCGGAGGGGTGAGGGCCTCTTCGTATGCAGGTGGGCGGGCCGGGAAGCGCACAGGCTTCCGGCCCGCCCGCCGGTCCGCCGACTGGGGTGTCGACCCACCCAGGCCGTTGTTGCAAGTTGCTTGCAACAACAATCACGATGCAACACTATGGATTCGGGCGGGGCCGGCCCGTCAGCTTTCGCGAGGCCGGCGCCTCGGCGTGCTGTCCTTCCGACAGGTGATCGTCTTCCACCGGCGCCCGCCGGCCCGGTCGGCCCCGCCCACCGCTCTCCCGGTTCCTGCTCTCCCGCGCGGGTCAGCCGCCGAGCTTCGTGGCGAACTGCTCCAGTGCCTCGACGACCAGCGCGTGATCCTCGGCCTGCGGCAGACCGGAGACCGTGACCGAGCCGATCACACCCGCGCCCTCGACCGCGATCGGGAACGAACCGCCGTGCGCGGCGTAGACGTCCGGGTCCAGGCGCGAGGACTCCTCGAACGTGGTGCCCTTCGCCCGGAAGCGGGTGCCGACCAGGTACGAACTCTCCGCGTACCGCTCGACGACCCGGCGCTTACGGTCGATCCAGGCGTCGTTGTCAGCGGTCGAACCGGGCAGTGCCGCATGGAACAGCTGCTGCGCGCCGCGCCGGATGTCGATCGCGACCGGGGCGTGCCGGGCGCGCGCCAGCGCGACGAGCAGACCGCCGAGTGCGTACGCGTCGTCGTAACCGAAGTGCGGCAGCGTCAGGCTGCGCTCCTGGGCGATGAGCTCGGAGATGGTCGGAGCGGTGGGGTTCATACGGAGTGCTCCTCGTCGGGGTGGGGGAGAAGGGTCACGGAGGTGCCCTCGCGCGCGGAGCGGCGGGCGGCCTCCAGGACGTCCAGGGCGGCCGCGGCCTGGAGAGCGGTCACCGGATTCTCGCCGGTGCCGCGCAGGGCGGCGGTCACCGCCGCGTAGTACGCGGGGTAGTCGCCCGGGAGGGAACGGACCGGGTCGCCGCCGTCGGTCAGGGGCGACTCGCCCGAACCGAGCCGGCCCCACAGCTCCTGCGGCTCCTCGCCCCAGGGCTCGCCCGCGGCGGGGCGCAGGCCCTCGCGGAGGGCGGCCTCCTGCGGGTCCAGGCCGTACTTCACGTACCCGGCCCTGGAGCCGAGCACGCGGAAGCGGGGACCGAGCTGGGCCGTGGTGGCGCTGACGTAGAGATGCGAGCGCACCCCGTTGGCGTGCGTGATCGCGACGAAGGTGTCGTCGTCGGCCGAAGCACCCGGACGGCGTACGTCGCACTCCGCGTACACCTGCACCGCGGGCCCGAACAGGGTGAGCGCCTGGTCGACGACATGGCTGCCCAGGTCGTACAGCAGCCCGCCGATCTCCAACGGGTCGCCGGACTCGCGCCAGCCGCCCTTGGTCTGCGGGCGCCACCGCTCGAACCGGGACTCGAAGCGCTGCACGTCGCCGAGCTCACCGTCGGCGATCAGGCGGGCGAGGGTGCGGAAGTCGTTGTCCCAGCGGCGGTTCTGGAAGACCGAGAGCAGCAGGCCGCGTTCGTCGGCGAGCGCGGCGAGCTCCCGCGCCTCGGCGGCGGTGCCCGCGATCGGCTTGTCCACCACCACTGGCAGACCGGCCTGGAGCGCGGCCTTCGCGAGCGCGACGTGGGTCTTGTTGGGAGAGGCGATCACGATCAGGTCGAGCTCGTCCGCGCGCGGCCAGAGCTCGTCGGGCGAGGCGGCGAACCGTACGTCAGGGAACTCGGCGCGGGCCTGTGCCCGCCGCTCCTCGTTCGACGTGACGACCGTGTCCAGGACGAGACCCTCGGTCGTGGCGATCAGCGGGGCGTGGAAGACGGAGCCGGCCAGGCCGTATCCGACGAGTGCGACCCGGAGTGGGGCATTGGGGTTCCCAGTCATGCCTGCCACTTAAGCAACGCTGTTGCCAAAGTGCAAGCGGCGGGGACAATGGGGCCGTGAACAGAAGCAATACCAGGAGCGGCAGCGGAGCCAACCTCCCGACACTGCGCCACCACAACGCCGCGCTCGTGCTGGATCTGCTGCGCGCGGCGGGCGAGCGCGGGATCAGCCGGCTGGAACTGGCCGAGCGGACGGGGCTCACCCCGCAGGCCGTCAGCAAGATCACCACCCGGCTGCGGGCGGAGGGGATGGCGGCGGAGGCGGGCCACCGCGCGTCCACGGGCGGCAAACCGCGCACGGTGCTCCGGCTGGTCCCGGACGCGGGGTACGCGGTGGGGCTCCACCTGGACCGCGACGAGCTGACGGCCGTCCTGGTCGACCTGGCCGGCACGCCGGTGGCCGCCCGGACGTCACCCCTCGACCTCGGCGCCCCGGCGGACGAGGTGGTCGCGGACGCGGCGGAGGCGGCGGACGCGGTACGGGGGCAGCGGCCGGTGTTCGGGCTGGGTGTCGCCATGCCGGGGCCGCTGGACCACCGGGGCGGGGTGCTGCACCGGGTGACGGGGTTTCCGCAGTGGGACGGCTATCCGCTGCGGGACGCGCTGGCCGCGCGGACCGGACTGCCGGTCGTCGTCGACAAGGACACCAACGCGGCGGCGCTCGGGCTGGCCCTGCGGGAGCCGGGCGGAAGCGACTTCGCGTACCTCCACCTGGGGACCGGCCTCGGCGCGGGGCTCGTCCTGGGCGGCGCACTGCACCGGGGGGCGCGTACGGGGGCGGGGGAGTTCGGCCACCAGACGCTGCAACTGGACGGACCGCTGTGCGAGTGCGGGGGCCGCGGCTGCATCGAGGCCCTGTGCCTGGCCGCGGTGGCACGCGGCGATGTCGCGGAGGCGGTGCGGGTGCTGGGGGCGGGTGCGGCGAACCTGGTCGGGCTGCTCGACATCGACCGGGTGGTCCTGGGCGGGCGGATCGTGGCGGCGGACGAGGAGGCGTACGTACGGGGCGTCCGGGCGGTGATCGAGGACCGGGCCCGCCGCGAGGGAACCGGCCGCCCGACTCCGGTGGCCGTCGCCGGCGGGGGTGACCGTCCGGTCGCGGAGGGAGCAGCCCAGTTGGTGCTGGCACCGGTGTTCGGCCGGGTGAACGAGGCGGGGGCCCCGCCGGAGGCCGTGTCCTCGATCGCTGGACGGGCTTGATCTTGCTGGTCGTGTGGGAAAAGGGTGGGTGCTGCGGCCCCGCGGTGCCCTCTCGGCCCGTCCGGCGTCCGAGGACCGAAGCGTTGCCATGAGGGGGCGGCGCGATGAAAGTCCAGCCCGTCCGCGAAGACCTCGGCCCGTCCGGCCGGAGGCCGACGCGGGGCCGGACGCGGGGCCGGACGAGGGGCGCAAGGGCTCCGTACGGACGACCGCACCGGCATGTCGGCCCGCTTCGCCCGCGCGCGCGTGGCAGCGTCGCCGACCACAGCCGAGGCCCCCGCCCCGGTCGTTCGCGAGCAGCAAAGGGTGACCCCCTATGCCCCCCAAGCCCCCCGCACGGCTGCGCGACGGCCGTGCCCTCATCACTCTCGGGACCTTCGGCCCCGCGGCCGGCATCGCCGCGGCGGCCGTCCTCCTCGTCGGAGCCGCCCCCGCCGGCGCCGCCGCGTCCTCCGTCAGTGCCGGCCGGCAACCCGGCTGCGGCGACCCGAACGCCGACGAGTTCCCCATCGAGACCCGGATCCACGGCGGCCCCGACACGTACGCCTCCGGCGGCGGATACGGGATCTGGTTCCTCGACCTCACCAACACCACGTCCGAGCCGTGCCGGGCCGTCCACCCGGTCCTCGTGCTGACCGATCAGGACCGGAAGCTCGCCGCCGACCAGATCCGGCTGGAGTTCTCCGAGCGGACCAAGCGCGCCGACCCCGACGCGGAGTACCGCGTCACGTGGGAGACCACGGACCGGGACGAGCAGATCGGCGTCTTCGGAGGGGGCGAGGAGGACGAGGACTTCCCCGGCTTCACCGTGCCCGCCGGACGTACGGTCACCGTCCAGGTCCGGATGGCCTTCACCTCCGACACCGAACCGGGCAAGGTCACCGTCAACGCCGCCGTCGTCCACCGGCACAAGGGCGGCGACGGCAGGGACGGCGAATGGGTCGGGGAGTCCGGCGGATACCCCTTCGTCATCGTCGACGGAGACGTGGACGGAGACGGAGAGGCGGACGTGGGCGAGGACGTGGGCGAGGACGTGGACGTGGACGTGGACGCCGGAAGCGACAGCGGCACCGACGACGACCGGGAAGCCGGCACCGACGACGACCGGGAAGCCGGCACCGACACCGGCACCGGCACCGGCACCGACACCGGCACGGGCACCGACACCGGCACCGGCACCGCCCCCGACACCGACACCCGCACCGCCCCCGGCACCGACACTGACACCGGCACCGGCACCCGCACCGCCCCCGATCCCGACCCAGGCACCGGAACAGCCCCCCGCGACGTCGCGGGCAACCCCCTCCCCGAGCTGGCCCGCACCGGACAGGACCCGGTCCTGCCGCTCGGATTCGTCACCGGCGTGCTGATCATCGGCGGGGCCGCCGTCGTGACCCGGGCGGAACGCGCCCGCCGCGAGCAGGACTGACCCCGGGACCGGCCCCCGTCCGTCCGCACCGTCGCGTTCATATGCGTCTGCCACCATCGGGCCGTGGACTATCCGAACGACCAGGCACCTGGCGCACCGATCCGCTCCGGTATTCCGGAGCACGGCCGTATCCCCAAGTGCTACGCCGTCAAAGCTCATGTCTCCGTCCTGATCGACGAGTTGGGCGAAGGCGGTTCGCTGCCCACCGAGCGCGACCTGGCCCTGCGCTACGAGGTATCGCGCGAGACCGTGCGGCAGGCACTGCGCGAACTGCTGCTGGAGGGGCGGCTGCGCCGCCGCGGCCGCGGCACCGTCGTCGCCGGGCCCAAGCTGGAGCAGCCGCTGTCGCTCGCCAGCTACACCGAGGGCGTCCGCCGTCAGGGCCGCAGGCCCGGCCGTACGCTCATCGGCCTCGACCGGTTCCCCTGCCCCGAGGCGCTCGCCGCCGAAATCGGAGTCACCCGCGGCGAACCGGTCTGGCATCTGGAGCGCGTCCTGCTCGCCGACGACGAACGGGTCGGCCTGGAGAGCACCTACGTCTCCGTCGCCCGTGTCCCGCGCCTGGACTCGGAGTTCGACCCCGACTCCTCCTTCTACGCCTACCTCCACGACTGCCTGGGCATCTCCTTCGGCGACGGTGACGAGCGCATCGAGACCGTACTGGCCACCCCGCGCGAGGCCCTGCTGATCGGCACCCCGCCCGCGCTGCCGATGCTCCTGATCCACCGGGTCTCCCGGGACACCTCGGGCCTGCCGCTGGAGCGGGGTTCCGCTACACGGCGGGCAACAACTGGTACTGGGTGGTGGACGGAGTCAAGATCAGTTCCTCGTGACCCGCCCGTTCCGCCCGGTCGCACGGGCGGCCTAAAATCGGGACGTCGGCGCTGCACAGCGCGGTGCCGCCGGCGTCCCCGCACATCGCGTGCACAGTACGTACGGCAGGAGCCCGTCACATGGCAGAGCGCAAGCCGATCGAATCCTGGCTGACCGACATGGACGGCGTCCTCATTCATGAGGGCACACCGATTCCCGGCGCGGACGCCTTCATCAAGCGGTTGCGGGACTCCGGGCTGCCCTTCCTGGTCCTCACCAACAACTCCATCTACACGGCACGCGACCTGCACGCCCGGCTCAAGCGCATGGGCCTGGACGTCCCCGTGGCGAACATCTGGACCTCGGCCCTGGCCACCGCCCAGTTCCTGGACGACCAGCGGCCGGGCGGCACGGCGTACGTCATCGGCGAGGCCGGGCTCACCACCGCCCTGCACGACATCGGCTACGTCCTCACGGACCACGCACCCGATTACGTAGTGCTCGGAGAGACGCGTACGTACAGCTTCGAGGCGCTCACCAAGGCGATCCGGCTGATCAACGGCGGCGCCCGCTTCATCTGCACGAACCCGGACGAGACCGGCCCCTCCGCCGAGGGCCCGCTGCCCGCCACCGGCTCGGTCGCCGCCCTGATCACCAAGGCCACCGGCAAGGAGCCGTACTTCGCGGGCAAGCCCAACCCGCTGATGATGCGGACCGGGCTCAACGCCATCGGCGCCCACTCCGAGACCAGCGCCATGATCGGCGACCGGATGGACACCGACGTCCTGGCGGGCCTGGAGGCGGGCATGCAGACCTTCCTCGTCCTCACCGGCCTCACCACCCTGGCCGACATCGACCGGTACCCCTTCCGGCCCTCCACCGTCGTCGACTCCATCGCCGACCTGGTCGACCTCGTCGACCTGCCCTGACACCGGTCCGCGGGGGCCGCGGCGACTCGTGTCGCGACCGGCCTCCGCGTCCTGCGGATGCGAAATGCCGACGCACGGGCGAACCTGCCTTAAGGAGGTTCACCATGCGTTCACTACCCCTCACGTTCTGTGCCGCAGCGGCGGCCGCGGCGACTCTGCTGCCCACGACCGCCGCGCTGGCCGACTCCGAGCCCCAGGGAAGGGTCTCGGTGACCCCGTCCGCCATAGCCCCCGGCGGGGAGGTGGAGCTCTGGGTCGACATCTGCGGCAGAGGCAGGGAGGCCAAGGGCAACTCGGACGCCTTCGTCTCGGAGGCCCACTTCGCCCCCGCCGACGACAAGGGTCTGTTCGCCAAGGCCAAGATCCGCTCCGACGCCGAACCCGGCGACTACGACGTCTGGGTCAACTGCAAGGGCGGCAAGGGCAAGGCGACCGGCAAGCTCACGGTCGTCCACCACCGGCAGCCCTCGCCCATCGCACCCGTCAGGGCCGGCGGCGGTGGCACCGCCAACCTCGCCGACCAGGCAGCCGAGCAGGACGGCCCCGGCACACGGCACGCCGTGACCGGGCTGGTCCTGGGGGCCGTCGCGGTCGTCGCCGTCGCCTTCCGCAGCGTACGGCGCCGTCGCTCGGCCGCGGACTGACGTGTCCGCCTCGGACCGCCCGGCAGGCACCGGGCGGTTGCTCACCGGAGTCGCCTGGGCCGTTCTCCTGCTGGGCCTGTGGCTCTGGGGCCGCGAGATCACGGACGGTCCGGGCGGCAGTTCCGCACCGACGACCGGTGACGTCGCGGCGGTCGGGCGCCCCCTGGGCGTACCGCTGCCCCCGGCGCACAAGCCGCTCGACGGCGCCGAGCCCGAGCGGGTCGAGATCCCCTCGATAGGGGTCGAGGCCCCCGTCGTCCGGCGCGGTCTGGACGAGGGCGGGGGAATCGACCCGCCGCCGTACGCGAAGCCGCAGACCGTCGGCTGGTACGGCAGCGGCACCGAGCCGGGCACCGAGGGCGCCGCGCTCTTCGTCGGCCATGTCGACACGGAGACGAAGCCCGCCGTGTTCTACGGGCTCAGCGCGGCGCGCCCCGGCGAGAAGGTCAGGGTGACCAGGGCCGACGGCACGATCGCGGTGTTCACCATCGACGACGTCCAGGTCTTCACCCGGGAGCGTTTCGACGCCCGTAAGGCGTACGGTCCCCGCGAGGACGGCCGGGCGGAGCTCCGGCTGATCACCTGCGGCGGCACGTACGACCGGAAGTCGCGGTCCTACACGGCCAATGTGGTCGTCTCGGCCTATCTGACGGGCCAGGACAGCGAGGGCGCGAAGCGCCCCGCCTGACGAACGGCACACCGTGAACACCGGGCCCGGCCGGCATCCCCGCTCCCCCTCGGAGCCGTCGGCCGGGCCGGTCCTCGACCGCTGGTGCCCGGGCTGCGGGAGAAGCCGGGCACGGCACGGGAGGTTCGGATGCCTGCCCGACACTGTAGGCACGGAGCTGCCTGCTTACCACGGAACTTGTGACGGGATGTCCTGATATCGAGGTCGCGGCGGGCGCCCGTGCCGCTGTGTCAGGATGGACGGGACCGGGAGTACATCGGCGCGGCCGGAAACGGGCGCGACCAGTGCGACCAGTGCAGCCGAGGGGGAGTGGATGTACGGCAGTTACACCGGCCGGTCCGGCGCGCGCACGCGCCCGGGAACCGGTCTGCGGACCGGTACGGCGGCCGCGATCGGCGCCGTCCTGCTCCTGGCGGGATGCTCCTCGTCCGACGACGGGGAGAAGGACGGCCCGTCCGCCGCCATCGGCCAGCAGCCCAAGGGCGGCGCCCCGTTCTGGGTCGACCCCGACGGCACCGCGGCCCGGCAGGCCGCCGGCTACGCGGAGTACGGCGACGACAGGAACGCCGAGCTGATCAGGAAGATCGCCCGGCAGCCCGTCGGCGAGTGGATCGGCCCGGACAACGCCGAGGACGAGGTGAAGGGCGTCACCGAGGCGGCCGAGAAGGCCGACCGGGAGGCCCTGCTGGTCCTCTACAACATCCCGCACCGCGACTGCGGGCAGTTCTCCAAGGGGGGAGCCTCCGACGGGAACACCTACCGGGCCTGGCTGGAGAACGTGGCCAAGGGCATCGGCGACCGCCGGGCCACGGTGATCCTGGAACCGGACGCGCTGCTGCACCTGGTCGACGGCTGCACACCGCAGGAGTTCCACGAGGAGCGCTACGACCTGCTCAAGGGCGCGGTGCAGCGGCTGAAGCAGCAGCCGGGGACCACGGTCTACGTGGACGCGGGCAACGCGGGCTGGCAGAGCCCCGACGCGCTGTTCGAGCCGCTCCAGCGGGCGGGCGTGGGGGAGGCCGACGGCTTCGCGGTCAATGTGTCCAACTTCCAGACCACGGCGGCCAGTACGGACTTCGGCAAGCGGCTGTCGGCGAAGGTCGGCAACAAGCCCTTCGTGATCGACACCAGCCGCAACGGCAACGGCCCCTACGACGGCGGCGACCCGGCGGAGAACTGGTGCAACCCACCGGGCCGCGCCCTGGGTGAGACGCCGACGACGCGGACCGGTGACGACCTGATCGACGCCTACCTCTGGATCAAGCGCCCCGGCGAATCGGACGGCAATTGCAAGGGCGGCCCGAACGCGGGCGAATGGTGGCCGGAGTACGCGCTCGGCCTGGCCGGCCAGTAGGACGGCCAGGGCACCTTCGAGCCCGCCCGGCGATCGGATGCGGACCGACCGCCGGGCGGCCGGGTGCCTACGGCACCTCCACCCACGTGCCCTCGGACGGTGTGCCCCGGTCGTCGGTCACGAAGAGCATGTACCACCCCGAGGGAACCAGCGCCCGGTTCTTCGGCACCGTCACCGTGACCCCGTCCGCCGACGTCCTGAGATCCAGCGCGACCGTCCGCTGGTCCGTGTCCGTGACGTGCGTGACCGCGCTCGGCCGCATCAGCTTCGCCGACTTCAGGGACGAAGCCTGCCGCGTCGTGAACGTCCCCGTACCGCCGCGCGAGATCCGCTTCGGCCCGCCCGTCAGCTCCGGGCGGCCCGCGCGGTACAGATACGGCGGCGTGTAGATCTCGATGCGCTGCTCGAACGTACCCGGCCGCGTGTTGCCCCGGTCCGAGTACAGCGAGTCCGAGCCGAAGATCATGACCCGGCCGTCCGGCAGCAGGACCGAGCCCGAGTGGTAGTTGCGGCCCACAGCGGGGTCCGCCACCCGCTCGTACGTGTCCGACTTCGCGTCGTACAGCCGCGCCTGGAGCACGTCGGAGCCGTCGCGCCCGCGGTAGTCCTCGGAGCCGCCGGTGACGAGCAGGGAGTCGTCGGGCAGCAGCGAGGCGCTCGGATAGCGGGTGCCGTCCGACAGGGCCGCGCCGTCCACGAACCGCGGCTTCTCGGCCCCGAGGTCGACCAGCCGGGACTTCTCGCTGGACTTCTCGGACTCGCCGACGCCGCCCCCGCCGATGACCATGAACTTCTCGTCCTGGGCGGGTGGCAGCCGTACGGTCGCCGAGGTCTCCATCCTGTCCGGGTCGCTGAGCCCGGGAATCTTCTTGAACGTGTTCGTCCCCAGGTCCCAGACGCCGGGGGCGCGGCCCACGCTCGCGGGCCCGTACCCGGCGTTGGAGCCGGAGTAGAAGAGCTTGCCGTCGTTGAGGAGGAAGACCGCCGGGTAGGTGGGGAACTTCCGGACGATGCCCGTGTACTCCCACTTCTTGGTCTCGGGGTCGTAGATCTCGTCCTTGCCGGGCACGATCTGCCCGATCTCGTCCAGTCCGGAGAGCGCGAGGACCTTGCCGTCCTTCAGGGTGGTCAGCGTGGGGTACCAGCGGGCCTCGTTCATCGGGTCGACGGTGATGTACTTCTCCGCGACCGGGTCGAACTCGTAGGCTTCCCTGATGCCCTGGAAGTCCTTCTTGTCCAGGGCGAGTTTCTGCGCGATCCCGTACACGTTACGGGTGTCGGAGCCGGACAGACCGGCGATCCGGTAGTTGTCCTCGGTGCCCGTCTCGTACTTCATGCCGGACTTCCGGGCCTCGACGTAGATCCGCCCGCGGCCGGGTTCGTTGCGCACGAAGGCCCCGGTGCGCTTGTCGAAGACCTTGGTGGCCTTCTCGACCAGCACGGGGTCCTTGGAGACGAACGTCCTGCCGTTCTCCTTGCCCGTGAACCGGGTGCCGGCCGGCAGGGTGACGGGCTTGTCCGGGTCCTCGTTGTGGACGATCATCAGGCCGCCGGCCTTGGTGACGTCGCCCTCCAGCTTCTCGTACCGCTTGGTGCCGCCGGCTATCAGGAGCTTGCCGTCGGGCAGCTGGGTGTGACCGGCGCAGAACATGTCCTTGGGCGTGGGTATGTTCTTGAACCCGTTCGTCTTCGGGTCCCACAGCACCGACCGGAAGCTCTTCGCGTCGAAGTTCTTCTGGTTGTTGCCCGAGCCCGCGACGAGCAGCACCTTGCCGGTGTGCAGCAGTGCCGCGTGGATCGTGTTGATCCGGAACTCGGCGGGGACGTCGAGGAAGTCCCAGTGACCGTTCGCGGCCTTGTACTCCGCGGTGTTGATCTCGTACGTGTGATAGCGCTCGGTGCCGAAGCGGTACAGCCACGGTCCGTTCGCTCCCGCGAGTGCGAGAACCACCGCCGTACTGATCGCCAGTCGGCGGGTACGGCGGCTCGGACGGTACTTCATTTCTTACGTCCCCCAAGGGCGATCTGCATGGTCTGTTCGTTGTCGGCCGCGCCGGGCCGCTCCTGCGGCAGGGGTCCCGGCCGCGGGGCGGGCGCCCCTCCGTCCGGCGGTCCCGCCCGGCGCTTCCTCCGCTCGGCGCGGACGGTGTGCCGCCACCCGAAGATCGGCGCCGCGGTGATGAGCAGGGCGAGGCAGGCCCAGGTCAGCATCGCGGGATGGCTGTGGCCGAGGAAGAAGGAGGCGGCGATGGAGCCGCCGAAGACGAGAAGGAAGAAGAGGTGGATGCGGAAGGTGCCGAAGAGGGTGTCGGGGCTCGACGAGTCGCCCTTGGGCGTCACCACGAAGGAGCTCTTACGGCGCAGGACGGCGTCCAGCAGGGAGCGTGCGTAGATCGGCGCGGAGAGCGCCGACATCATCATCCCGGCGAGTCCGCCGGAGCCCTCGGGCTCGTGGGGCGAGACGTTGTGGCGGCGGTTCCAGATGTAGAGACCGATCTGGAGAGCGGAGGCGTTGCCGTAGAGCATCATCCAGATCGTCGGGTCGATCTGCACACCGGAGGCGCCCATGCCGAGGAACAGCGCACAACTGAGTGCGGCGAGGATCCAGTTCAGCGCCGACATCGGGTAGAAGATGATCATCATCGTGTAGTTGAAGAGCTTGCCCGCGGGGAGCGAGAACCAGCCCTTCCAGTACTGCTTGAGGATCGTCTCGTACGTCCCGCGCGACCAGCGCAGCTGCTGCGTGAAGAAGTCCGTCCAGGCGGTGGGGCCCTCGCCGACGGCCAGTACGTCGGGGGTGTAGACCGAGCGCCACTTCTTGCCTGTCAGGGGGTTGCGGGCGCGGTGGATCTCGAAGCCGGTCGCCATGTCCTCGGTGATCGAGTCGTAGAGACCGCCGATCTGCTTGAGGGTCGAGATCCGCACGGCGTTGCTCGTGCCGACGAACATGGGGGCGCCGTAGCGGTTGCCGGCGCGCTGGATCAGCGCGTGGAAGAGGAACTGCTGCGACTCGGCGGCCTTCGTGACGAACGTGTCGTAGTTGCCGTAGACCTGCGGACCGATGACGAAACCGACGTCCGGGTCGCGGAAGTAGCCGAGCATCCGCTCCAGATAGTTGGGCAGCGGTACGTGGTCGGTGTCGACGGAGGCGAAGAAGTCGTAGTCCCCGCCGTGCGCGTCGAGCCAGGCGTTGTAGTTGCCGTGCTTCGTCTTCGCGCGGTGCGGGCCCTTCGCCTGGTTCCAGCGCGCGACGCCCTTGCGGGAGAAGTGGTGCACACCGAGCCGCGCGCACACCTCCTTCACCGCGGGATCGTCGCCCTCGTCGAGCAGCCAGACGTGCAGGAGCCCGCGGTGCCGGATGCGCACTGCCGCCTCCAGCGTCTTCGTCACCATCTCCAGGGGCTCCTTGCCCGGCACGAAGGAGGTGAGGAAAGCGACCTTGGTGCCCGTCTCCGGCACCACGGGCACCGGGTCACGGGCCACCAGCGTCGCGTGCGCGTTGGAGAGGACGTTCATCGTGCGGAAGAGCTCGATCAGACCGATCGAGACCAGCATGACGATGTCGAGGATCAGCAGTGTGTCGTTCTCGAGGTTCGGATCGCGCTCCGTCCAGTGCGCCGGCTGCATCAGCCAGGCGAAGAGGCCGAGTGAAACCAGAGGAGCCGCGCCGAGGAGCAGCGCGGCCCTGAAGCGGTGCGGTTCCTGCGAGAGGAGGGAGCGGTAGCGGACCGTGTAGGGACGGCCCGGGTCGGGCTGGGTCAGGGGCCCGGCGAGCCGGCTGTAGTGCTCGTAGTCGTAGCGCGGCAGCGCCTTGTTCGTCTGGCGCCGTCGCTGGCCGGTCCGTAGCTGCGGGGGTATCCGTAGCTGGGTGGTCCGGGACGAGTCGTTGTCCTGCCGGGCGCCTGGCGGCGTCGACGTCATGGGTCATCCCCCCGCACGCATGGTCAGTGCGCGATTGATCGGTCAGTCGTGTGCGGTGGAGCCCCCTGGATCACCGCGCACGCACACAGTGGCGGGCCACCCTCCCACAGACACGGAAAGGAGTCCCTCCGGTTGCATGATGCCCCCTCGGCATTTGTCCGTGAGCGGGACCCCCATCCCGCGGTACACGCAACCGGTCCATCACGCTCCGCCGCCCAACTGCCTGGGTGCGGCGGCCCCCTTGGAGTTGACGGCTCCAGGACAGGTTGTCCGACTTGTCGTGTGATCGCAAGGGTGAAACACGGTGTTTAGCAGGCATGCGCACGGTTTGGCCGATGTGTGCGGAGTGAGAGGGTGGGGCGTGAGGGCGGGGCGTGAGGGGCGCCCGCGCGGGCGCTCGCGAACCGCCCGCCCGCCGCCTCCGTGACGATCCGAAGGGTGCGGGGCGCCGCGCGGGTGCCCGCGCGCACGAACAAGACCCCCTCACGCTCGGTGAGGGGGTCTTGACTCTGCGTGCGCCGTCAGGGACTCGAACCCCGGACCCGCTGATTAAGAGTCAGCTGCTCTAACCAACTGAGCTAACGGCGCCTGCTGACCTGGAGAACTCTACCCGATGGGACACGGTGCCTCTGACCAATTCCGCCGCGCCACGCCCTGTGGGATGGTCGTTTTTTCTCTTTGATCCGTCAAAATGCGTTATGTCAGGAGAGTTGAGACACTGACGCCCGTTGCGGATGCGCCCAAAGATCTTGACGAGCGCGGAGGGGAATCGCATGACTGTGCTGGTCTTCGAGGAGTACGAACCCGCTGTCGACTGCACCTGTGCGGGGTGTGCCGCGCAGCGGCGTACCGCTGCCAGGGCCCTGCCGACGAGGGACGGCGGACATCCGGCAGCGCACGGCGCGCGCCGTGCGCTGGTGCTGGTGACGGCCGCCGGAGTGGTCCTGTCCAGCGGGGCCGCCGAGGCGGCGACCGCGACGGGACACGCCGCGGGACCCGCGCGGACGGACGCGCCGGCCGATCCCGAACCGGCCACCCCGCAGGGGGAGAGAGGTCCGCTCAACGGGGTCGGGTCCTCGGGCCCACCGACCTCGGCGCCGACGTACCGTGCGACGACGCGGGCCGCCATCATCAACCGGGCCAAGGTCTGGGTCTCCGCGCAGGTCCCGTACGGCATGGGGAAGTACTGGTCGGACGGCTATCGACAGGACTGTTCGGGCTACGTCTCGATGGCGTGGGACCTGGGCCGCAACGAGTGGACGGGCAGCCTCGCCCAGTTCGGAACGCGGATCGCCCGGGCGGAGCTGCAGCCCGGCGACATCCTGCTCTTCCACAATACGGCGGACCCGGCCAAGGGCTCGCACGTCACGATCTTCGGCGGCTGGACCGATTACCGGCACACCCACTACACCGCCTACGAGCTCACACGTCCGCGTACGCGCAAGCAGGCGACGCCCATGGCGTACTGGAGCAACTCCGCCCGGTACGTGGCATACCGCTACCGGGGTCTCACGGGCGGGGCGGCCGGCAGCGGCTCATCGACGGCCTTCCCCGGGGCGGGGAAGTTCGGGCCCGGAGCCAACAACACGTACGTCACCCGGCTCGGCAAGTTGCTCGTGGCACGGGGCGGCAAGCGCTTCTACACCCAGGGGCCGGGGCCGCGCTGGGGCGAGGCGGACAGGCGTGCGACCCAGGCGTTCCAGGCGGCCCAGGGCTGGAAGGGCAGGGAGGCCGACGGCATCCCCGGCCCGGACACCTGGCGCCTTCTGGTCACCGGCACGGGGCGCAGCATCCCCGCAGCCGGTACGGGCGGCAGTCCGAATACGGCCCCGGCCTTCCCGGGCCGCGGCTATTTCAAGCCGGGTCAGTACAACAGGCATGTCGCACGGCTCGGCACGCGGTTGGTGAGAAAGGGATACGGCAAGCACTACGTGTCGGGCCCCGGCCCCAGGTGGACCGAGGCGGACCGCCGCAATGTCGAGGCATTCCAGCGGTCCCTGGGCTGGCGCGGCGGCGCGGCCGACGGCTATCCGGGGCCGGAAACCTGGCGGCGGCTCTTCACGTGACGGCACGGACATGACGGAGGCAGGAATGAGACCCACGGTGTCGGACAGCTCCGGATCCCCGGAGAACGGAAAGGCAGGGCAGCCGGTGAACGGACACGAGGACGCGACCGAGGTCCCCGTCATGAGTACCCCGGGCGGGGCCGGTCCGGTTCCGGGCACCCCGTCGGGGGGACCGGAACCCGGCCGCGCGGCAGGGACGGCCTCGCTCCGGGGCGCGTCTCCGCAGGAGCCGGCCCCGGGCCGGCCGGTGCGGGGGGAGGAGTCCGGGGCCGCTGCGGACCGGGCCGGCCTGTCGCCGGAGCCGGTCCCGGAGCCGGGCTTCCGTGCGGCGCCGGACGAGGGTCCGCGTGCGGCGAAGGACGCGGACGGGCGGGACGGGCGCGGGTCCGGCGCCGGTGCCGGGGTGAGCGAAGTGCCGGCCGGCGCGCGATCGGAGCAGTGCGCCGACACAGTGGTGAACCTGGTGCTCGACCTGGCCCCGGCGGACGCCGTCGTCGGGGCGTCCGTCCCGGTGCCGGTCCAAGGGTCGGACGGTGCCTCCATGTCGGGTGACGGCGTCGTGTCGAACGGCTCGCCCGCATCCGTGCACACGACCGGAGTCGTCAGCCCGCCGGGGCCGGGAGGCAAGGGCGGGACCGCCGAGCCCGAAGGCCGGTGGGACACCAGGCGGCGGCACTCCGTCATCGCCAACGAGGCCACGGCCTCCATCCCCGTACACCTGCTCTTCCGCGACGACCGCGACGCACATGACGCGCGTGAAGGGCGCGAGGCACTCGACGTACGCGACGCGCGAGAGGCGCCTGACCCCGGCAAGGGACCGGAGCACGGCGATCCGGGTGCGCTTCCCGACTTCGTGACCCGGCGCACGCGGCCCGCCCGACGGACGCCCATGCCGCGCTCCCCGCAGACCGAGGTACGGGCGCCGACCAGGCCGGCCCCGCTCGGCGACCCCCGGCTGTCCGAGCGTCCCGGGCCCGCTCTGCCCGGCTGGGCCGCGCTGCTCACCGGGGCGGTCGGAACCCTGGCCGGTCTCGCCACCCTCTGGTGGTGCGGGGCGCTCCCCGCCACCGTGCTCGGCCCCATCGGGATGGGCTCCCGCCCGTACGACGGCATCGGCGTCGGGGCCTGGGCGCTCCTCGCCTTCCTGGTCACGGTGGTCCTGTTCGCGCTCGGCGGTCTCGGCCGGGGCCGGGTCGGGCACGCCTGGGTACTCACCCTCTTCGGCGACTACCGGGGGAGCGTCCGCCGCACCGGCCTGGTCTGGGTCTCCCCGCTCCTGCTGCGCCGCCGCGTCGACGTACGGCTGCGGCACTGGCGCAGCGAACCGCTGCCCTCCGTGGACTCCAACGGCACGGCACTGCGCGTGGTCGTCCTCGTCGTGTGGCGGACCAAGGACACCGTGCGGGCCACCCTCGGCGTCGCCGACCACGAGGAGTACCTGCGCCGGCAGGTCGAGGCCGCGACGGCCCGGGTGCTCTCGCAGCTGCCGGCCGACGCCTTCGACGAGGACACACACACCCTGCGCAACGCCGAGGCGGTCGGTGACGCGCTGACCCGGATGCTGAAGGCGGACTGCGAACCCGTGGGCATCGAGGTGTACTCGGCGCAGCCGACCGGTATCGAGTACGCCCCCGAGGTCGCCGCCGCGATGCAGCGGCGCAGGATCGCCGCGATCGACGCCAAGCACCGGGACAGCGTGCTGACATCCGTGGTCGACGCCGTGGACGACACCGTGCACCGGCTCACCTCGCGCGGCATCGTGGAGCTCGACGACTACGAGCGAAAGGCACTGGTGAAGGACCTGACGGTGGCCTTCTACACCGGTCGCAGCGGTACGGACGGCGCCTGACAGGCGCCCCGCGGCACCCGCCGGTGAACCGGAATCGGACGCTCATTGGTCTGGACATGTTCATGCCCCGTCAATAACCTATGACTTGGTCTAGACCGCACAACACGCGCGCAGAGCAGAGCTCATGGAACCTCCCCCACGTTCTCGAGGAGCAAAAGCATGCGGAAAAGGGCAAGCGCGGCCGTGATCGGCCTGGCGATAGCGGGCGCGTCCATGTTCGCGACCAGCAGCGCCAGCAGTCACGGCTACACCGACTCCCCGATCAGCCGTCAGAAACTGTGTGCCAACGGCACGGTGACCGGCTGCGGCGCCATCCAGTGGGAGCCGCAGAGCGTCGAGGGCCCGAAGGGCTTCCCGGCGGCCGGTCCGGCGGACGGCAAGATCTGCTCCGCCGGAAACGGCAGCTTCGCGGCGCTGGACGACCCGCGCGGCGGCAACTGGCCCGCGACCAAGGTCACCGGCGGCCAGGGCTACAGCTTCCGCTGGCAGTTCACCGCCCGGCACTCCACCAGCGACTTCCGGTACTACATCACCAAGAACGGCTGGAACACCACCCAGCCGCTCACCCGGGCCGCCCTGGAGTCCCAGCCGTTCATGACGGTGCCGTACGGGAACCAGCAGCCCCCGTCGACGCTGACCCATCAGGGCACCATCCCCACCCAGAAGACCGGTAAGCACATCATCCTCGCCGTCTGGAACGTCGCGGACACCGGCAACGCGTTCTACGCCTGCTCGGACGTGCAGTTCTGACCTTCGGTCAGTACAGCGGTGCGGCGGCGGCCCGGGCGGGGGCCGCCGTTGTGCGCGCGGGCCGGTGTCTGTACCGCGCAGGGTGCGCCCGCGGCGACGACGCGGGCGCCGAGTCGTCAGGCGGGCTGGACGGTGATTGTGCAGAGGCGCTTGGTGGCCCGGGTCAGGGCTACGTACAAGTCCCTTTCCCCACCGGGGCGGGCCGTGATGATTTCCTCGGGGTTCATGACGACGACCCCGTCGAATTCCAGGCCGCGTGTTTCGGACGCCGGCACGATGCGTGCGTGGTGAGCGATGCCCTGGGCCGTCAGCTCGCTCACCCTGGTGTCCGCGCAGATCACTCCCAGAAGCTCGCCCGGGTGCGCGGTGCCCTGGGCGCGGAGTTCCTGGACGACGGCGGTGACCAACCCGTCCGGAGGTGTGGTCACGGTGCGAGGGCTCTCACCGCTTCGCAGTGACCGTGTGGGCTTCTGGTCCGGAGCGATCCGCGTGAGCAGGTCCCGGACGCTCTCCAGGATCTCCTGCGTGGTGCGGTAGCTGACGGTCAGGTTGTGCAGTCTGAACCGCGGTCCGACGTGGGGGCTCAGTGCTTCCTTCCAGTCGCGTGCTGTCGCGACCGGGCCTGCCTGGGCGAAGTCACCCACCAGCGTCATCGCCCTTGCCGGGCAGCGGCGGACGATCATCCGCCACTGCATGGCGGTCAGTTCCTGCGCCTCGTCGACGACGACGTGCCCGTACGTCTGCCCGGGGGGGCCGTCGACCAGGTTCGCCGCCTCGTCCAGCAACGGCACATCGGCATCGGTCCACGGGTCGTCCGGACCTCGCAGCAGAAGGGACCGCTCCTGCGCGGTCAGGCGGGGCAGGCGCTCGGCGAGAGCGCCGGCGTTCGTCAGGAGCGCCTTCACGAGGTCACCGGGTACCAGCCGCGGCCACAACACCTCGACCGCTCGGTCGACGCCGGCGTCGTCGAGGAGATCGGCTCGGATGGCGTCCAGGTCCAGCTCGTGGACCGGACCCGAGTCGGCCGCACCTTCGGCACGGCGCTGGGCGGCTCCCGTGAACCGGTCGAGGTCCATGCCCGTCATCGTGGCGGCATCGGCGTCGATCTGCTCCAGGAGGTCGCCCATGTCTCGTTGCATCGCGTCGGTGACGGCGTCGACCAAGAGCTCCCTGAACACCTGGCGCGCGGGGTTGTGCCCCGGTGCGGCTGCCACGGCGGCGTCGCGTGCCGTGGCGACTTCCTCGCCGGACAGGTGGACCAGTTCCTGTCCGACCCGCACGGTGAAGTCACCCGCGGGGGCCTGGTGGACGCGCAGCAGGCCGGCCAGGGCGTCGGCGAGGTCGGAGCTGCCCTTGAGGCGCGCCGTATCGAACGGGTCCACCGTGTCCGTGGACACTCCGGCCAGTTCCCGGCAGGTCGCCAGAACGACGTCGTTCTCTCCGAGCGAGGGGAGGACCTGGGAGATGTAGTCGAGGAACCGGGCGTTCGGGCCCACGACCAGGACACCCTCCTCCGCGGCGCGCGGGAACGCGTACAGGACATAGGCCGCCCGGTGCAGGGCGACCACCGTCTTGCCGGTGCCGGGCCCGCCCTGCACCACGGTCACCCCGCGGTGGGCGGAGCGGACGATCTCGTCCTGCTCGGCCTGCAGCGTCGCGACGGCCGCGTGCATCCTGCCCGTACGCCGTGCCGACAGGGCCTCGGTCAACGGGCCGTCCCCCACGACGTCCTCGTCTGTCGGGGCGGTCCCGTCCAGCAGCTCGTCGCTCACCGAGATGACCGTGCGCTCCTCGAGGCGCAGGTGCCGGCGCCGCCGCAGGTCCATCGGGTGGACCGGTGTCGCCTCGTAGAAGGGCCGCGCCGCGTTCGCGCGCCAGTCCACGAGCAGAGGCAGGTCATCCTCCTCCGTATGCAGTCCGATCCGCCCGATGCGCAGGGCCGTGCCATCCGTCCAGTCGATGCGCCCGAAGACCAGCCCCTTTTCGGCGCCCTCCAGCCGGCCGATTTCCTTGGCCAGACGCTCGGCGGCGATTTCTCTCTCGTATGCCTCACCGGCGCTTTCCGCCGGGGCCTTCAGCACACTCGCTCGGTGTACTCGCGCCTCGGAAAGCCGCTCGGTGAGCAACTCATATAAGGAGGACACATAATCCCGCTCCGATGCAACCGCACGCACAGCGGGATCATTCATTTTCGACAACAGGGGGCTCCTTCGATTCGAGCCACACCATAAGGTCAAAGTTCCCTTAAGGTAAGTCTTGACTTGCTTGGCAAGCCATGGCCCTGCGACTGAATCCATGACGGCTGACCGCATGGCCTAGCATTCCGCCGTTCCGTATATCGCTAATTGCGCTCCCGATGCCCGTCTGCCTTATGGCGAGCCCGCCCTTGGATGCCGGCGATGTTTTGCCGTGCTCGGGAAAAGGGGAAGTTCCGGCGAGGCGACCGGCGCCATCGAGCTCGCTGCCAGAACAGTTGTCTCTTACAGCTGTATAAAACGTGCGTATGGATGTGCGGGCAGCAAAAAACGCAGTGGGCGGTTTCCGGAACATCGGAAACCGCCCACTGCGTTGTCTGTGCGCCGTCAGGGACTCGAACCCCGGACCCGCTGATTAAGAGTCAGCTGCTCTAACCAACTGAGCTAACGGCGCCTGGTGACTCGAAAATAATACCTGCTCTCCGGGGGTGCTGGCGACACGCGTCGGCCACCCCCGGACCCGGGGCCGTTTTGCCCGCAAACGTACGGAGATAGGAGTCCTCCGTGACAGTCCTAGAGCGCCAGCGACAGGAGCACCGGCGCCGCACGCCGGTTCAGGGTGTCCGCAGCCGACCGCAGCCGGTGCGCGTCCTCGATCGGCAGCGAGAGCGCCAGGCATCCCGCCGACGCCCCGGCGGTCAGCGGCACCGCCGCGCAGACGGTGCCCAGCGCGTACTCCTGGAGGTCCAGCATCGGAACCGTCGCGGGCTGGCTGTCCAGTCTGGAGAAGAGGACCTTCTCGCTGGTGATGGTCCGCGAGGTGAGCCGGGCGGTCTTGTGCCGCGAGATGTGGTCGCGTCGCCCGTTCTGGTCGAGCTGGGTCAGCAGGCACTTCCCGATCGCGCTGGCGTGCGCCGCCGACCGGAAGTCCACCCACTCGTTGACCGCGGGCGTGCGGGGACCGGCCGCCACCTGTGTGACCCGGATCTCGCCGTCGACGTACCGGCTGAGGTAGACCGCGGCGCCGACGGAGTCGCGCAGCTGCACCAGGGTCTGCTGGAGCTTGTCCTCCAGGGCCTGCCGGCGGGCCGCGCCGGAGCCGAGCAGCAGGAGCGAGGAACCGATGACGTAGGCCCCGTCCATGACCTGCTCGACGTACCCCTCGCGGCGCAGGGTCAGCAGCAGGGAGGCGAGGTGGCCGGTGGGCAGCCCCGTCTCGCGGGCGATCTGTACGTCGGTCACACCGGTGCCGTGCTTGGAGACCGTTTCGAGCACGCGTAGGGCGTACTGCACCGAGTGGAACGGCGCGGTCGGTTCGGGCTTCAATGCCACGGTGTCCCCCTACCAGGTTGTGACCGCGAGCTTTCGACCCACGATAGCCGCCAAGACCCCGGAAAAGGGGCGCCGTTGACGACATGATGGGGGCGCCCCGGCCCTGTCAACTGGGGCGCACCCACCTGGCATATGCCATCGTCATTGTCGGTGTGCCAACAGCGTGGTCACAGCACCGCGTTGAGGAACTCGCGCGTACGTTCGTGCTCCGGGTCCGAGAAGATTTTTTCCGGAGATCCGGACTCCACGACCCGTCCGGCGTCGAACATCAGCACCTTCTCCGAGACGTCCCGGGCGAAATTCATCTCGTGGGTCACGCAGAGCATGGTGATGTCGGTGCTCCTCGCGATGTCGGACAGCAGATCCAGCACGCCCGCCACCAACTCCGGGTCCAGCGCCGACGTCACCTCGTCGAGCAGCAGGATCTCCGGCCGCATCGCCAGGGCCCGGGCGATGGCCACCCGCTGCTGCTGGCCGCCGGAGAGCTGGGAGGGGTGCGCGTCTGTCTTCCCCGCGAGCCCGACCAGATCGAGCAGCTCGCGGGCCCGGCTCTCCGCCTCGTCGCGGTCCATGCCAAGCACACTGACCGGTGCCTCGGTGATGTTCTGCAGCACCTTCATGTTCGGGAAGAGATTGAACTGCTGGAAGACCATCCCGATCTTCATCCGCGACTCCCGCAGCTGCTTCTCGCCCGCGGGCCTCAGGGAGCCGTCCGCGGTGCGGACGTGCGACAACGGCGAGCCGTCGACCCAGATCACCCCGTCGCTGACCTTCTCCAGCGTCATCAGCAGCCGCAGGATCGTCGTCTTGCCGGAGCCGCTCGGACCGATCAGGGTGACGTGCTCACCGCGCCGCACGGTGAAGTCCAGCTCGTCCAGGACCACATGGTCGCCGTACCGCTTCACGACCCGGTCGAAGCGGACCAGCGGTTCGACGCCGGTCGTCACCTGGTCCGGGGCCACGTCCGCGGGCTCCTTCAGGGGGGCAGATTCAGTGGCCAAGGCGCTTCTCCAGCTTTCTCATCAGTAGCGAGGTCGGGTAGCTCGCGACCAGGAAGACCAGGCCGGCGAGCGTGAACGCCTCGGTGTACGCGAAGTGTTCGGCTCCGTACTTCCGGGCCTCGAAGACCATTTCCTGCACCGTGATCACGGCGAGGAACGGGGTCTCCTTGAACATCGAGATGGCGTAGTTACCGAGCGCGGGCAGCACGTTGCGCACCGCCTGCGGCAGGATCACGGCCTGCCAGGTCCGCCGGGCCGGGAGCGAGAGCGCCCGCGCGGCCTCCCACTGGCCCTTCGGTACGCCGTCGATCCCGGCGCGGTACACCTCGGAGGTGTACGTGGCGTAGTGGATGCCCAGCACCACGATGCCGACGGTCAGCGGCTCCACGGAGCTGAAGACCGCCGCCGCGCCCACCAGCTGGACCAGCAGCGGGGTGGCGCGGACGAACTCCATCACGGCCCGCACCGGCACGGTGACGAGTTTGCTGGGCGCCCGTCCGGCGACCGCGATGGCCAGCCCCAGGACGGCGGCCACGAGGGTGCCGAGCACCGTCGCGAGCAGGGTGACCTTGAAGCCTTCGAGCAGCAGGGGCAGGGCGTCCCCGGCGGCGTTCCAGTCGAAGCCGTTCACCGGGCACCTCCGACGGTGGTGGCCGCGGCGCTGCGGCTCTTCAGCAGACTGCCCGCGCCGGTCTCCAGGCCGAGCCGCCGTTTGGCGGTCCGTTCCAGCAGATTCATCAGCAGGGTCAGCGCGTAGGCCAGCACGAAGTAGGCGGCCAGCAGCGTCAGATACGCGGTGAGGGTCTCACCGGTGCGGTCGCGCACCTGCTGGATCACCGTCATCAGGTCGGCGGCCGAGATCAGCCAGAGGAGCGGGGTGCACTTCAGGAGCTGGATCAGCAGGTTGGTGAAGGAGGGGATCATCTGCACCCACGCCTGCGGAAGGATCACCTTGCGCAGACGCCGGGCCGGGGTGAGGTTCAGCGCGAGGGCCGCCTCGTACTGCCCGCGCGGTACGGAGTTGACGGCGCCGCGCACCACTTCGGAGCCGTACGCCCCGAAGTTGAGGCCGAAGGCGACGACGCCGCAGAGCAGCGGCGTCAGTTCGTAGCCGGTCAGGGGAGGCATCGCGTAGTACAGCCAGAACAGCTGGATGTAGAGCGAGGTGCCGCGGAAGAATTCGACGACCGTCCGCGAGACCCCGCGCACCAGGACCAGCCGGCTGCCGGCCATCAGGCCGAGGGCGAAGGACAGGGTCAGGGCCAGCAGGGATCCGAGCACGGTGGCCTGGAGCGTGACCCACAGACCGGCGCGGACCTGGGGGAGTTCGTCGAGGAGAGTGGAGAAGAAGTCACTCATACGGTGTGGTCCGCCCCCGTCAGCCCTTGCACAGATCGGCGGTCTTCAGCGTGGCGGGCGGGATCTCCGTGGCCCCGAAGCCGTACGGCTCCAGAAGGCTCACATAGCGCGATCGGTCCGAGACGATCTTCTTCAGTTCGCGGTTGAAGGCGTCCCGCAGGTCCTCGTTGCCCTGGCGGAACACCGCGCCGCCGGGGGAGTACTGCTTCTTCCCGTCCAGCTCCGGCAGGAACGCCTCGGTGACCTCGGTGGCCGGGTTGGTCCCGGCGAGCCAGCGCAGCGAGATGCCGGTGAGCAGGAAGGCGTCGATGCGCCCGCCCTTGACGGCGTCGGCGCCGTCCTGTGGCTTCTGCAGGGTCTTGATCCTGTCCTCGGCGATGCCCGCGCCCTTGGCGTACGAGCCCTCGACGGCACCCGACATCACACCGACGGTGATCCCGGCGGCCTTGGCGGAGGCCAGGTCGGTGACCTTCCTCGGGTTGCCCTTCTTCACCATCAGGGCCGTGGGGGAGATGAACTCCGGCTCGGAGAAGATGGCGTTGGCGCAACGCTCGGGGGTGATCGCCATGCCCGCGCTGACCACGTCGTACTTGCCTGCCTGGAGTCCGGGAATCAGGCCGTCCCACTCGGAGAGGGTGGGTTTGAGCTCGTCGACGCCGAGCGCCTTGAATATCTCCCGGTGCAGCGTGGGTGCTTCGCCCTTGAGCTCCTTGCCCTCCAGGTAGCCGTACGGGGCCTCGTTCGCGTACGCGACCCGCACGAAGCCCTGCTTGCGGAGCTTTGCGAGGGCGCCTTCGCCTCCCACCGCCCCGGCATCGGTCTTGCTGCACGCGGAGAGCAGGCCGGGAACGACGAGCGATCCCCCCACGGCTGCCGATCGGTTGAGGAAACCCCGGCGGGACAGATTCGGGAAGTCAGCCATGGTTCGCGATCTCCTGGAGGTCGAACAGTCCGGACAAGGTGAGCGCCTGCCCGATCCCGTACGTCTATGCGGGACGGGACGGCATGTAACCCAAAGGTGGCCGGAGGGTGACCCTTTCGTGCCCTGTGGCGGGCAGAGCGCGACCAGGTATGTGCGGGGCGTATTCCCGGGCGGCAAACGGGAGGTGACGGAACGTCAGGAGTCCGGGGTGCGGTGGTCTCGGTCGGTGCGGTCGGTGCGGTCGGTGCGGTCGGGGGAGGGGACGTATCCCAGTTCTTTGTCCACCACGTTCGGCAGCGGCAGACCGGCCGCCCACCGCTCGTACATCTCCACGAACTGCTCGCCCAGCCGGTCGCGCCAGCCGGCCGTGTCACCGCTCATGTGCGGCGAGACCACCAGACCGGGCACGTCCCACAGCGGGCTCTCCGGTCCGAGGGGCTCCCGCTGGAACACGTCGAGCGCGGCCCCCGCGATCCAGCGCCTGCGCAGGGCGTCCGCCAGATCCGCCTCGACGACCATGGGGCCGCGCCCCACGTTGACGAACACGGCCGAGGGCTGGAGCAGGCCGAAGAAGCGGGCGTCGAACATCCCGCGCGTCGACTCCGTCAGCGGCGCCGCGCAGATCACCCAGTCGGCGCGGGCGGCCAGCCGGTCCAGGTCCGCGATGCCGTGGATGGTGCGCCGGGCCGTCCGCGCCACCAGTGCCACCCGCACCCCGAGGCCGTGCAGCAGCCGGGTGATCTCCCGGCCGATGGGGCCCGCGCCGACGACGACCGCACGGGTGCCGGAGAGCTGCCGGACCTCGCGGTGGCGCCAGTGGTGGAGCCGCTGGAGCTCCAGCGTCCCCGGCAGGTCCTTGGCGAAGGCGAGCACCAGCCCCGCGACGTACTCCGCGATGGGCAGTTCGAAGACGCCCCGCGCATTGGTCACCACCGTGCCGGACGCGGCCAGCGCGGGGCAGAGCAGCCGGTCCACCCCCGCGCTCGCCGCGTGCACCCAGCCCGGGCGGGGGCCGTCGCCCGGCCAGGCCGCGCGCACCGCGTCCGAGGTGAAGTCCCACACCAGCAGGGCGTCCGCGGACGGGAGGTGCCGGGCAAGCCCCCGCTCATCGGTGTACTGGACGCGGACCCGGCCGGTCAGCCGGCCGAGGCGCGGCGACGGTTCGGCGTCCAGGACGAGGAGGACGGGCTCTGACATCACTCACCACGCTCGCACCGGAACGCCGCCGCGTCAACGGAGCCATGCGGTCACGCTCCGTGCGGCCTACGTGGTGCGGCCATCGGGGGAATACTTGTGGGTGTCGAGGGCAGCGGTGACGGGGTCACGCGCTCGGCGGGATGCCGGGCCGCTCGGCTCGCCCGGTGCTCCGGACGTACAGGAAGGGTGGACATGACGACCATCGGACTTCTCTACCCCGGCCACTCCGCGGAGGACGACTTCCCGCGGATCGAGATCACGCTCGACAGCGACATCAGACTGCCCCTGTTCCACACCGCGGTCGGGGAGGACGTCCACCGCGTCGAGGCCATGCGCGAGATGGGCTCCCCCGAGCGGCTCGCGGCGGGCGTGGAGGACCTGCGCCTCGCCGGTGCGGAGGCGCTCGTCTGGGCCTGCACAGGTGGAAGCTTCGTTTACGGCTGGGACGGCGCCCACGAGCAGATCGCGACCCTGGCCAGGGCGGCGGGTCTGCCGGCGTCCAGTACCTCCTTCGCCTTCGCGCACGCGGTACGGGAGGTGGGGGCGACCCGTGTCGCGATCGCCGCGACCTACCCCGACGACATCGCCGGGCTCTTCGCCCGCTTCCTGGAGGCCGCGGGCATCGAGGTGGTGGCCACCCGGGGGAGCGGCATCATCACCGCCGCCGAGGTGGGTGCCTGGGACGCGCGGCTCGTGAAGGAGCTGGCCGTCGCGGGGGACCACCCGGACGCCGAGGCGGTGCTGCTGCCGCACACGGCCCTGCACACCGCGGCGTACGTCAGGGAGCTGGAGGAACTGCTCGGCAAGCCGGTCCTCACGGCGAACCAGGTGACGGTCTGGGAGGGCCTGCGGCTGGTGGACCGCCGCATCTGGGAGCCGGCGCTGGGCGCCCTCTTCGCCACCCGCGAGCCGCCCCCCGGCGTCGTAGAGACCCGGGGGATCGAGGTGCGGGAATAAGCGGAGCCATCCTCCTGTTGGCTTCTTCCGTTACGTAAGCATCACCGGGAGAGGCCGAAACGTGGACGAGATCCGAGGCGACCAGATTCGCGGCACCGCAGCCGGAACGGCCTCCGTGCCGCTGTCCGTGCTCGATCTGGTGACCGTGGGACAGGGCCGCACCGCGACCCAGGCCCTGCGTACCAGCGTCGACATCGCGAAGCTCACCGAGCGCCGCGGCTTCCACCGCTTCTGGGTCGCCGAGCACCACTCCATGCCGGGCGTCGCCTCCTCGTCCCCGGCCGTGATCCTCGCCCACCTCGCCGCCCACACCGAGCGCATCCGGCTCGGCTCCGGCGGAGTGATGCTGCCCAACCACGCGCCCCTCGTGATCGCCGAGCAGTTCGGCACGCTGGAGGCCATGGCCCCGGGACGCGTCGACCTGGGACTCGGCCGCGCGCCCGGCACCGACGGCGCCACCGCCGCGGCCCTGCGCCGCACGGACCGGCTGAACGAGGGTGCCGAAGACTTCCCGCAGCAGCTGGCCGAACTGGTCCGGTTCCTGGACGACGACTTCCCCGACGGTCACCCGTACGCCAGGATCCACGCCGTACCCGGCCCCGTACAGGCGACAGCGCCCGGCGGCGTGCAGTCCGCGGCCCGCCCACCGGTCTGGCTGCTCGGCTCCTCCGGCTTCAGCGCCCGGCTGGCCGGTGTCCTCGGCCTGCCGTTCGCCTTCGCGCACCACTTCTCGGCGCAGAACACCGTTCCGGCGCTCGACCTCTACCGGGAGTCGTTCAAGCCGTCCGCGGTGCTGGACGCCCCGTACGCCGTGATCGGCGTCTCGGCCCTCGCCGCCGACGAGGAGAGCGAGGCCCGCCGCCAGGTGCTGACCGGTGCCCTGTCGATGGTCCGGCTGCGCACCGGACGCCCGGGGCTGATCCCGAGCCCGGAGGAGGCGGCCGCGTACGCCTTCAGTCCCATGGAGCGGGAGTTCGTCGACGGCTGGCTCGCCAACGTCATCCACGGCACCGCGGACGAGGTCCGTACGGGGCTCGACGACCTGGCCAAGCGGACGGGGGCGGACGAGCTGATGATCACGGCGAACGCGCACGGCGGGGACGCGAGGGTGCGCAGCTACGAGCTGATCGCCGACGCGTACGGCCTGCCTTCCTGAACGCTTCCGTCAGCGCCCTCCCCCGCGCCCTCAGAGGCGGGGGAGGGAACTCCTCGACGGGCTCGGCCGTGACTTCGCGCCGATCAGTTCCGCGATGCGTTCCGGGGCCACGGCGCGGGAGTACAGCCACCCCTGCCCCGTGTCGCAGCCGATCCTCCGCAGCCGTTCGGCCTGGCCCGCCGTCTCCACGCACTCCGCGGTGACGGTGAGGCCCAGCCGGTGGGCAAGTTGCACCATCGCCTCCACGATCGTCTCGTCGGCGGGGCTGGGGTGCGCGCCGTCGTCGTAGCGGAAACCGCGGACGAAGGAGCCGTCCAGCTTCAGTACGGAGACGGGCAGCCGGCTCAGATAGGCGAGGTTGGAGTAGCCGGTGCCGAAGTCGTCGATGGCGATCCGGACACCCATGTCGCTGAGCGCCTGGAGCGCCCGCAGCGGCCGTCCCGCTGAGCCCATCACGGCGGACTCGGTCAGCTCCAGTTGCAGCAGCCCGGCGTCGAGTCCCGTCTCGTCGAGGATCTCCGCCACATCGGCGACCAGGTCGGAGTCCCAGACCTGGCGTACGGCCACGTTGACGCTGATGAACAGCGGCGGCTCGTCGGGGTGGTCGAGCTGCCAGCGCCGGGCCTGGAGGCACGCGGCGCGCAGCACCCACCGGCCGAGCTGGACGATCGTGCCGTCCTCCTCGGCGATCGCGACGAACCGATTCGGCGCCAGCAGGCCGAACTGCGGGTGATTCCACCGCACCAGGGCCTCCACGCCCCGTACGGACCCGTCGGCCATGCACACCAGCGGCTGGTACTCCAGGGTGAACTCGCCCCGCTCGACGGCGGGCCGGAGCGTGGAGGAGAGCGCCTGCCGGGTCATGCGGTGGGCGTTGCGCTCGGGGTCGAAGAGCGTCCAGCGGGCCCTGCCGTCCTCCTTCGCCCAGTACAGCGTGGTGTCCGCGGCCTGCATCAGTCCGGTGGGCGAGGTGCCCGCGGAGGCCCGCTCGACCACCCCGATCGAGGCCGAGACGGAGAGCCGCTGTCCGGCGAGGTCGAAGGGCTGCTGGAGCGAGAGGAGCACCGCGTTCGCGAGCTCGGTGAGCTGGGGGGTGCCGGTGGAGTCCTCGACCAGGATGGCGAACTCGTCACCGCCGAGCCGGGCCACGAGGTGGCTGCCGCTGCGGTCGGAGCCGTCGCTTTCGGCGCAGTCGGTGAGCCGGCCGGCGACGGCGGCCAGGAGCCGGTCGCCCATGCGGTGCCCCATGGTGTCGTTGACCGCCTTGAAGCCGTCCAGATCCAGGTAGCAGAGCCCGATCCGGCCGTGCGGGGGCAGTGAGTCGTCCTGGAACGGCGGGGTGTCCAGGGCCGCCGAGAGCCGTTCGAAGAACAGGGTCCGGTTGGGCAGCCGGGTCACCGGGTCGTGCATCTGGAGGTGGCGCAGCCGCTTCTGGAGCTCGCGCCGGTCGCTGACGTCCGCGACCGACAGCAGTACGCCGCCGCTGACGGTGTCGGTGGACGGGGGGTCCATCGGTACGACGGTGATCTCCGCCCACAGGGAGCGCCCGTCGGGATGCTTCAGCCTGCGGGTGCAGCGGAAGCGGGAGCGCCGGCCGTGCAGCACCTCGCGGTACGCGTGCCAGGTGCGGTGGTCCGACGCGAGGTCGACGAGGTCGGCGGCCGGCTGGGTGGCCAGGGCGGCGGCGTCGGTGCCGAGCAGCCCGGCCAGGGCGTCGTTCGCGCTGACGATCTGGCCCTCGGGGTCGAGGACGGCCATGGCGAGAACGGATGCCTGGAAGGCGGCCCGGTAGTCGCGCAGCTCGGAGGGGCTCGCTCCCGCCGCATGACGCTCCGTGACCGGCGGTCGCACGGTGCCGGGGGCTCTGCCTGCCGGGGGCCCCGGCCCTTCGGAGGTTCCGCTCACCGCGTGCTCCCGCTGTGCAGATCGTCGTGAACAGGTGTGGTCGGACAGGCCACCGTGTGGAGTCCCCGTCGTCAGGGACCGTATCCACGCGGGAAAGCGTGGTGAAGCATAGAGGGTGGTGAGTCGGCCGTTCCAGCTCGCCGGCCGATGGCGCCTCTCCGTACCCGCATGGCCGCTGCTCCGGGCTTCCATCCGGTTTGCCCCTTACTGATCGTTTCTGTGTACTCCTGTGAGGTCGCTTCGTCGTAATGATCGATTGTGACTGTCCGTGAAAGGGATGCGGGCGCGGTCCCCTGACCCGAGTGGGGCAGCTCAACAGGACGTACGGCCCCGGATCGGCACAGGGTGGGTGGGGTGTCCCGTGTTTCCCACCCGGAGGTAGACGTGCCGCGACAGCGCAGACCCGGGAGAGTGGAGAGGCCGAGTCTGCGTGGCGTGGCAGCCGCTCTGACCTCCCTCATGGCGCTCGCAGCCACGTCCCTCGTGGCAGGTCCCGCCGTGGCCACCACGGGGGACGCGGGCCCGTGTGCCCTGCCCAGGACCGGGGCCCACCACTCCCTGGGCCTCGACACCTGGAACGGTGCCTACCCCCGCCCCGACCGCGCCCTCGACGCGGTCATGATCTTCCTTTCGTTCCCCGACTCCGAGCCCGCGGTCACCCCCGCCGTACTCACCGCCGACTACTTCCCCTCCACCACCCGTTTCTTCGAGCGTGCCTCGTACGGGAAGTTCGCGCTGCGCCCGCACTCCCTGCGGCAGTGGATCGAGATGCCACGCCCCTCCACCTGGTACGGCATAGAGCGCGACTGGGACTCGGGGCGGCGCAGCGCGTATCTGCGCGACGCGATCGGCGCGGCCGACGTGACGGTCGACTTCTCGGCGTACGACATCGTCTATCTGGTCGCCGACCCGGACGCGCCGGGCGTCGACTCCGACGCCACCAAGGTCGTCAACTTCGACCGGCCGCTGCGGGCCGACGGTGCGGACATCAGGCGCGTCGTCACCCTCTTCGAGCAGCACCCGCCGGACCGGAACGTCCTCGCGCACGAGACCGGGCACGTCTTCGACCTGGCGGACCTCTACCACCGGCCGACGGACGGCAAGGGCGACTGGGACACCTACGTCGGTGACTGGGACGTCATGGGCAGCCAGTTCGGGCTCGCCCCCGAACTGTTCGGCTGGCACAAGTGGAAGCTCGGCTGGCTCGACCACCGCCAGGTCACGTGCGTGCAGGGCGACGCCGACCTCACCCTGGAACCCGTCTCCGCCGCGCCCGCGCCCGGCGGGTCCATCGGCACGCGGCTCGCGGTGATCAGGACCGGTGAGGACAGCGCCCTGGCCGTCGAGGCCCGCAGCGCCACCGGCAACGACAGGGCGACCTGCACCGAAGGCGTGCTGATCTACCGGATTCGCAACGAGACCCCGTCCGGCGGCGGTCCCGTCGAGGTCCTGGACACCCACCCCGACACCGATGCCTGCTGGGACCGCTCGGTCTACCCGCCGCTCGCCGACGCCCCGCTGGCCGAGGGCGAGACGTACACCGTGCCCGGCGAGCGCACCAGGATCAAGGTCGCGGACCGGACACCTTCCGGGTCCTGGACGGTCCGGATCGCCACGGGCACGTAGGAGCCCCTCGCACACGAAGAAGCCCCCTCGCTCTCGCGAGGGGGCTTCCTCCGTCTGTGCGCCGTCAGGGACTCGAACCCCGGACCCGCTGATTAAGAGTCAGCTGCTCTAACCAACTGAGCTAACGGCGCCTGGTGACGTCGTAGACATTAGCACCCGGATCGGCGGGAGGAAAAATCGAATACCCGGAGGCCGGGGAGGGCTGTGACCTGGCCACCCGTACACAGGCCCACAGCAGCACGTCGGGGCCGGGGAGCCACGGGTCACGGGTGTCGGGGGCGACCACCCAGCGGGGGCCGGTGCCCTCGGAGCGGCCGGCCGGCGGCGGCACGGTCACCGCGTCACCGGTGCCGTGACAGAGCAGCGGGGGCACGGCGGCCCGGTGCGCCCCGGGCCGCCCGGGACCGCTGGTGCCCCACTCCTCCCAGCCGAGCAGGGAGGGCAGCCGCTGGGCCGTGCCGGGGGCGGCGAACAGGAGCATGCGGCCCCGGTGCGTGGCGACCGGGCCGGAGCCCGGCCCCTGCGACCAGAGCTGCTCCAGCATGCGCCGCCCGAACAGCACGGGCACGTTCACCACGTCGAAGACGGTCCCGCACGGCAGGACGCCCGGGGAGTCGGGACGCGCCTGCCACTGGGAGAGCGTGCTGCGCGGACAGGCCGAGGCGCGGGCGAGCCAGGCGGCCCCGGCGGCGGTCACCTGGGCGGCCTGGTGCCGGGGCTGGTCCCGCAGCAGAGCGAGGATGTCGACGGCTCGGTGGGAGGCCCCCGCGGCTGCGGGGCGGGTCGTTTCGTCTTTCAGCCAAGCGCTCATGCAGACAGGTCTACAGGGAGTGACGGCACTGATTCCGAGAGTTGCGGGAAACGGGGACAGCGCGGGGCGTGGAGGAGTATCTTGCGCGCGGGCATATGCCAGCGGCGGTACCCGGATCCAGGGCCGGCCCGGTCCCGGTCAGGGGCCGGCGTTCCTGAGCAGCGATCTGCCGAACTCGATCATTTTCTTGGCATAGTCCTCGGTCCACTCCGCGCGCTCCGCGACATCGGCCGCCGTCAGCCGGTCGAAGCGGCGCGGATCCGCGAGCTGGGCGGCGGCCACCGCCTGGAATTCGACGGCCCGGTCGGCCGCCGCGCGGAAGGCGTGCGTCAGCTCCGTGGCACGGGCCAGCAGCTCCCCGGGGTCCTCCATCGCGTCGAGGTCGAAGAAGTGCTCGGGGTCGGCTGCCGCCTCCGACGGCTCGAAGAGCAGCGGTGCGGGACGCATCCGCTGCCGCTCGTTCCGCTCGGGTTGTGCCATGGGGTGCTCCTCCTTCGGGTGGCCGGATGACCACCCTCCATTGTCCAACCCGGCGCAAGGGGGCCGCCGCGTGTCCGGCGGACCGCGGCCGGGTCCCTGTCCGGATCAAGGCCGCCAGCGCACCCGGTGTTCCGCGAGATGGGCCAGTACCGAGTGATTCGCGTCCCATCCGTCCGGGAATTTGACCGTGACGCCCAGCTGGACCGGTTCCGTCGACGGGTGCTCGTCCAGCAGGTCCGCGACGCCCTCCCGGCACACGACCACGCAGGCGTGGCGGTGCCGGGAGGCCAGGACGCACAGGCGGCCCGTCTCCAGATGGAAGGCCGTGGCGTCCGGGCGGCCGGACAGGGGGTGCAGGACCACCGTCACGTCGAACTCGCGGCCCTGCAGCCGGTTCGCCGTGTCCACGGCCACGCCCGTGACCCCCAGCTCGGCCAGCGCGGCCCGGACCGCCGCGGCCTGGTCGCGGTGGGCCGTGCCGACCGCCACCCGGTCCGCCGTCACCGGGACCGGGTCGGGGGAGCGCTCGCTCGTCGAGGCGCCGCCCCGGTCCAGCAGCCGGCGCACGATCAGCGCGACGGCCCGGACCGCCTCCGGGTCGGTGCGCGGCGTGTGCCGTGCCGGAAGCTCCAGCAGGCCCCAGCCGGACTCCGCCGCCTCGTCCAGCACCCGGTCGGGGCCCGAGCCGTCCGACGGCACACCGAACGCCAGACGCCGCTCCCCGTGCTGCGTACCGCTGCGGAACGGCGTGTACGGGTAGAACGCGTCCGACACGAGCGGCGCAGCCGAGGCGGGCAGCCGCCAGGAGACGGGCAGCCGGTGCTGCGGCAGCTCGGGGTTGTGGGCGAGCAGCGTGGTCACCGCGCTCGCCGACGGGTCGTACGACAGGCCCGCCCACTGGTCGGCGCCGACGATCGAGAACGGGTCCAACTGGCCCGGGTCACCGACGAACAGAGCCCGCTCGAAGAGCCCCGCGACGGCCAGCAGCGCATCCGAGCGCATCTGGTACGCCTCGTCGACGATCGCGTGTCCCCACGGCTCCACGTTCTTCACGTGGGCCCACTTGGCGGCCGTCGAGATGACGATGTCGAGACCGGCGAGATCCGCGGCCTTCGCCGACTTCCGTACGTTGTCCAGACCGTCCAGCACCGTGTCGTACGGGTCGGAGTCGTTGCTGTGCAGACGGCCGACCGGCAGGTCGGGCGCCTTCTCGGCCAGCCGGACGACCAGGTCGTCGACCTGTGCGTTGGTCTGCGCGATCACCATCAACGGCCTTCCCGCAGCCGCCAGTTCGAGTGCGGCTCGCACCACGAGGGTGGATTTCCCGGCGCCCGGCGGAGAGTCCACCACGACGCCGCGCGAGGTACCGCGCAAGGTGTCGTGGAGGATCCGGTCGGTCGCCAGCGTCGCCGCGGCGCCCGGGTCGAACGTGGCCTTCTCCGAGGTCACAGCAGGTCCTCCGGGGTCACGGGGTCGGGTTGTCCGGCCCGTTCGGCGGCGGCGCCCGGCGGGCCGCCGTGGGTCCAGGGGGTCTCCTCCGGGTCCGGCAGTTTCGGACCCCCGCGAGGATCGTGCTCGAACAGCGTCCAGACGACGCGGTCGCCAGGCTCGGGGACCGAACCCGGCGCGGGCTCCTTGCTCCGCCCCATCCGGTCGGTGATCCGCAGCACCAGCAGGAGACCGTCCTCCGCGGACGGTTCCTGCGCCCGCGCCTCCCGGACGAACTCCGCGGTCTGGGGTTTGCCGTCCAGCGAGCGGTACACCTTCGTCCGCTCACCGAGATGCGGGTGCTCGTCCGTCCGGACCGTGACCAGGGGGCGCGGTGAGGGGCGCTTCGACTCGCTGTACGCCATCTCCACCTCCGTCACCTCTCCGACGAACGCCTCGCCGGACAGCCGGCGTCCCGCGAGCACCAGCGGGTCGTCCAGTGCCTCCTGCGCGTCGAGCTGGGCCTGGGCCGACTCACGGGAGGCCAGCTTCTGCGCCGCCGTCACCGCGTCGTCCCGGCGCGGCTGCGGGGGCTCCCCGGCCCGTACCCGGTCCCGGTGGCCCGTGAACGACCAGCGGTCCCGCGTCCAGCGGTCCTCGGCCCTGGCTCCCTCGGGCAGGTCGCCCAGCAGGTCGAGCCCCCGCCACACGGCGTCCCAGGTGGGCAGCATGACCTTCGCCAGCAGGGACCTGATCTCCCGCTCGGCACGCGTCAGTTCGGCCAGGCGGGAGTCGGCGGAGAGTCCGTCCTCCGCCGCCGCGAGCGCCGTACGCGCCCGGTCGTACGCCTCGATGGCGGGGGCCAGCAGCCGGTTGTCGAAGGCCGGGTCCGTGGCCGGTCCGGCGGGCGGGCAGAGCAACTGGCCCTCCCGGTCCCGCTCCAGCTCGGCGCGCAGGGCGGCATCGGCGCCCGAGCCACCGTCCGGAGGGGCGATCCAGGCCAGCAGCGCGCCGAGATGCTGGTCCTCCAGGCTGCTCTGGCCGGTCGCCCAGTGCCGGTTCAGCAGATCGGTCGTGGCGAGCAGCAGGGACGAGCCCGGCACCCGGGCCCGCTCCGCGTAGTGCGTCAGCCAGCGGCCCAGCAGGGGGACCCGTGCGGGCGCCGGATACGGGGTGTCCGGGTCGTCCTCCGCGGTCCGCCGGAAGCGCATCGAGCGCCCCAGGAGGCGTACGAAGTCGATGCCCGCCCGGCTCGGCACGATCAACTGGGCAGCGTCCGTGCACAGTTCGACTTCGACCTTGACCTTCTTGCCGGTCTCGGGATCGGTCTCGTTGCGCTCGGCGGGCTCGACCACGTCGGCGTACGACTCGATGTGCGGCAGCACCGCCTCGGCCAGCTCGGCGAGGAACGCGAACCGCAGATCGCGGTCGCGTGGCTGGGCCACGGCCAGCAGCCGGGGCGCCTCCCGGTCCGTACCCACCAGGGCCCCGAGCGGGGCACCCGCCTCACCGGCGGTGGTGAGCGGCACCAGCACGAGCGGCCGGCCGGTGAGATGGCGGTGGCGGACGGTGGCCATGGGCTGCGCCCGCCCGCTGTCCACCGCCTCCAGCCGGGCCAGCGTGTTGATCAGTGACATACCGCCCGGCCCTCCAGGGCTTCCGCCCGCAGCGCCGCGGCACGGCGCAGCGTGGCGACCGTCGGGTCCGAGGGGTCGCCCTCCTTGCCCGCGGCGGCGGCCAGCACCGCGCCGACCGTCGTGAGGCCGCCGAGCTCGCCCCTGACACTGCGCCCCAGCGCCTCCACCGCCCCGTGTCCCCGGGACTTCTCCCGGCAGTGGAAGGCCAGTTCGCACGCCGCCAGACACTCCGGTGCGTACGTCGCGCCGACCGCGTCGACGGCCTGGCCGAGCTCCTGCGGCGAGCACCCCGGGTCGAAGGTGGTGCCCTCGGGCAGGGTCGCGGCGATGTCCTCGATGCGCGTCAGCCTGGTCAGCTGGCGGCGGGTGACGGCCCGTTGCTTGCGGACGTCGAGGACCGAGGCGGTCGGCAGATTGGAGAAGTCCTTCGGGCAGACCAGCAGCACGCGGTGAGCGACCTCGGCGCCTTCGGTCATCGCGGCGATCCGCTCCAGCGCCAGGACGTAGACGGCGGACTGCCGGGCCGCGGCGCCGACCTTGGCCGCGTCGGCCGAACTGTCGATCATGGGGAACGACTTGATCTCGACGACCGTCCAGGTGCCGTCGGGGTGCACCACCACGGCGTCGGGCTCCAGGTAGGCGGGCGAGCCCGCGACCTCCAGCGCCAGCATCGGATGGTCGAGCAGCGCCCAGCCGCCCGCCTCCGTCGCCTCCCGCAGCGCCAGCGCCGTCCTGGCCGCACGGCCCTCGGGTCCCGCGGCCGTCAGATCCGGCACCCGCGCCTCGTGCGGTGCCTCGCAGCCGCCGCCCAGCCGCTCGTACAGCAGGCGCAGCAACTCGGTGCCGCCGTCGGCCTTCACCTTCGCCTCGAACGCGTTGCCCCGCATGAACGCGAACTGCGACTGGCCGAAGGCGGTGGGGGAGCCGAGTGCCGTGGCCAGTACGGCCTTGTTCACCCCCGCGGCGTCCAGCAGGGCCCGCCGCTTGCAGCCGGGGTTGGCGGCGAGGGCGGCCAGTGCGCGCGCGTCGAGCGGATGCGGTGCGACGGACGGGCCGCGCAGCTCAGCGAGCCGCTGCCGCAGCGTCGTCGCCGGCCGGCACGCCGGTGTCGGTGGAATCTGCGGAGGAGGTCCGCTGGCCGGGTATTCGCTCACCCGCGGAAGTCTCGCATCCGGCACTGACATCCGGGGCCTTACCGGTGTTCACGGCCGTGCGCACGGGGGTGAGACCGGCCCGGAACCGGTCCTTCAGCCGGTCCGCGAGGCGGATCACCGGCTTCGTCAGAAGGGCTCCGGCCGCCATCACGGCGACGCCCGCCACGGCGTCGAGGAAGTAGTGGTTCGCGGTACCCATCACCACGAGCGTGGTCAGCAGGGGGTAGGCGACGCCGAGGGCGCGTACGAGGGGATGGCGGCCGTGCCGCCACAGGAGGACGCCGCACCACACCGACCAGCCGACGTGCAGGCTGGGCATGGCCGCGTACTGGTTGGTCATTCCGCCGAGCCCGCGCGGGGCGCTCGCCTCGGTGCCCCACCAGCCGTACGAGCTGTACTGGGCCATCGTGTCGACGAAGCCGTGCCGTGCGTCGAGGAGCCGGGGCGGGCAGGTCGGCATCAGCGTGAAGCCGGTCAGACCGAGGAGCGTGGAGGTCATCAGCCAGGTGCGGGCCGCCCGGTAGGCGGCCTTCCGGCGCCGGAACATCCATATGAGGATGGCCGGGGTGACGAGGTAGTGCAGCGAGGCGTACGCGAAGTCGGCGGGTATGCCGAGCGCCGGGTTGGCCGTCAGCAGGCGGTTCAGGGGGTGTTCGGCGTTGAGGAAGAGCGACTGTTCCAGGCGGAGTATGGCGAGCCCGTGCTCGACGGCGGTCGACACGTCGCCGCGCACCAGCAGCCGTCCTGCCGAGTACAGCGCGTACACCACCGCGATCAGTGGCAGCTCCGTCCACCAGCGGGGGCGGTGGCCGGGTGCTGGCGCGGCGGTGGCGTGCTGCATCCGGTAGCTCTCCCCATGTTCATGCTGCCGTCGAATGGCATTCAACCGTACGGCGGTCGTCGGCCGGGATCTCCGCGGGGTCCCGGTTCCCGGCGCCCCGTTTCGCGGGTGCGGACCCGGGGCGGCGTGGCCGTGGCCGGGACCGTGCTGGAAGGGACGCGGTTACGGCCCCGGAGGTTGCCTCCCGGGCACGTGAGAGATGATGGAGCGGGAGGAACCGGCCGCGCCCCCGACGGGCCCGGGGCCGGTTGCCGACCGTCGTCGCTGTATCGGACATCGCCGTCCGGGACCTGTCGGATCACGAGATCCAAGTTCCAGGGAGAGCTTTCATGGCACCGCGCATCCTGCTCGCCCGGCACGGCCAGACCCAGTGGTCGGTGCAGGGCAATCACACCGGCAGGACGGACATTCCGCTGCTGGACACCGGCCGCGAGGGTGCCAAGCTGCTCGGTGAGCGCCTGCACCGGGAGCCGTGGGCGGGTCTGCCAGGTGTCGAGGTCAGGACCAGCCCGCTCGTCCGGGCGGCCGAGACGTGCGCGATCGCCGGGTTCGGGGAGCGTGCGGAGCCGTGGGACGCGCTGATGGAGTGGGACTACGGGGCGTATGAGGGGCTGACACCGGCCCGGATCCGGGCGGACCGGCCGGACTGGCTGATCTGGCGGGACGGGGTGCCGGAGGGCGAGACCACGTCCGAGCTGTCCGCCCGCGCGGACGAGATCGTGGACTGGGCGAGGTCGGCGGACCGCGATGTCCTGGTCTTCGCCCATGGCCACATTCTGCGGGCGCTCGGGGCACGGTGGCTGGGGGAGGACGTGTCCTTCGGCGCGCGCATCCGGCTCGACCCGACGTCCCTGTCGGTGCTGGGCTGGGCGTATGGCCTGCCGGCCGTGGAGCGCTGGAACGACACGGGCCACCTGGACCGGTAACGGTTCCCCGGTTGCCTGTGTCAAGCCCGTCCGGCGTTCGGGGACGGAACCTTCGGCCCCGGAACCGGCCGGATCGCGACCTGGTGGCGGTCCACGAAGTCCCTCACCGCCGGTGACGCGTTCTGCGCCCGCAGCACTCCCACCGCGCCGGCCAGCATCGCGCGGATGCGGGAGGACTGGACCCGGTCCAGCAGGTCCAGCACCCCGTGCCCCGCCGTCACCGCCTCGTCCGCGATGCCGCCCCGTGCCAGATCGCAGGTCAGCTGCGCCCGGTACAGCGCCAGGTTCCGCGTGAAGTGCGGGTCCTGGAGCTGCGTCGCCCGCCGTGCGTGCCGTGCGGCCCGCGGCCAGTCGCCCAGCGCCGACCAGCACTGCGCCTGGAGCATCTCCAGCTCCGCCTCGCGGAAGAAGGTCATCCACTCCGGGTCCGCCGCGGACGCCCCCCGCTCGAACGCCGCGTACGCCCGCCCGATCGCCCGGTCGCACCCGGTGCGGTCACCGAGCCCCGCCCGGCCCCCCGCCTCCCGCAGGGCCAGCAGCGCCAGCAGCCGGGCCGAGCCGAGCGGCCGGGCGGCTCGCTGGCCCGCCTCCGCCGCCCGTACCGCCTCGCGCGGCCTTCCCGTATCCCTGGCCAGGAACGACGCGTTGCAGAAGGCGTGGGCCTCCAGCGCCGGGTCGCCCGCCACCCGCGCCGTCGCCAGCGCCTCCGCGTAGTGGGAGCGGGCGTCCTCGAAGCGGCCCGAGTCATGGGCCAGCCAGCCCACCGAAATGGCCAGCTCACCGGCGCCCGCGTGCAGCCGGTCCGCGGTGGCACGGCGCGTGGTCGTCCCCGCGTCGAGCAGGGCGTACGCGGCCCGGAGCGGCTGAGAGGCCCGCCGGTAGAGCCCGTCGCCGCCATGCCGGTCGTCCAGCAGCCGGATCTGCCGCACCGCCTTCTCGACGGCGATCACTTCGGCATCGCCCACCCGGCGCTGTGCGGGCAGGCTGGTCAGGGCGGCAGCGGCTGACGCGCCGCCGAGGCCCAGGGACGCGGCCGCCACCGTGGCGGTCCCGCTGGTCATGAACATGCGACGCAGCACGTCGCTCTCCTCGTCGGTGTCGCTGTGGAGCACAGGGGGCGGTGGAGTGGTGGGGCGTGCGGGGGAGTCCGCTTCCGAGGCGCGCGCCCCCCGGCCGCGCACGGTCTCGCGGGCCGAGAAGCCCAGGTCCGCCAGGCCGGCCACGGGGAACATGTGCAGGAAGACCCGTTCGTACGCGTAGTTGGGGCAGCGGATCTCTCCGGACTCCACGCGGCCGATGTACCGGGCGTCGCAGGCGACCTGTTCGCCGATCTCCCGCGCGGCCCGGCGGACCGCCGCCGCGAACTCCCCGGCGGAGCGCTGTCCGCGCAGCCGGCGGAAGACGAGGTTGGGAACTGGCCGTGTCGACACCATGGCTGGGCCCTCTCCGGTGCAGCCGGGCGCTGGTTCTGTTGTCCCGGCGGAGCAAGAACGTACCTGCTGTGACGAGACGCACACGGAGTGTTTGCGTACAAAGCGGATATCTCGCCCGTGATCCGCCATGAACTGCCATCCTTTGCGGCGGCGTGGTGCCGTAGCCCTTGACGTGGTGGGCGCGTTGGTCCATGTGGAGACGGAGTCTGGCTCCGTTCGGCGATGAGAGGAGGGGTTCCCTTGCTGCACCTCGGCACGGAGACCGGCTCACGGACGACCGCGGCGCACCCCATGGCCGCACCACCCGCCGCACCCGCACCCGCATCGGCCGCACCCGCCGGCGAGCCGTGCGACCTCGTGACGGTCCCGGCCCGCCAGGGCCTGGAAGCCGTCGACATCCTGCGCCGCGGCGCCGACCAGGAGGCCATGGGCCCGGTCCTCCACGACGGCGCCTGCGACACCCTCGGCTTCCTGGTGCCGCCGGGCACCGCCGACGCCTGGGACGTACCCGGCAGCGCGTGTACGCGGACGAACGGCCGCGGCCTCCGCATCCCCGCCGAGCCCCCCGTCTCCGGCAGCGGCTGGCTGCTGCCGCCCGCCGCCGACGCGCCGGTGACCGACCCGGCCGTCCTCCGGGAGGCCCTGGGCCAGGCGGCCCGGCTGATCGAGGCGGCCGACAACTGCCAGTGAGCCCATAATGGCCGGACGGCCGGATCTCCCGGCGCAGCCGGTGCGGTGCCGGCCCCGGAACGTATGAGCAAGGGCGAGCAAGCGTGGCACGTCGAGGAGCGTCGGCAGGAGGCGCGAGCGCCCGGAAGCGGTCCGACCGCAAGCGGGAACCCCTCGTCGCGGAGGTGGACGGCGGTCGCGCCGAACTCGTACCCGACCGCGAGCGGCCGCGCGGCTGGACGCTGCTTCTGGACGACGCCCCGCAGTCGCATGTGGACCTGGACGATCCCTCGTACCTGTCCTTCGAGTACCAGCGCAGGATCGGCCACATGATCGATCTGGCCGCGCCCGCGCAGCAGCCCCTCCAGGTGGTGCACCTGGGCGGCGGGGCGTTCACGCTCGCCCGCTACGTCGCGGCGACCCGTCCCCGGTCCACCCAGCAGATCGTCGAGGTCGACGCGGCGCTCGTCCAACTGGTGCGCCGTGAGCTGCCGTTGGACCCGCAGGCCCGGATACGCGTCCGCTCGGCGGACGCCCGCGCCGGGCTCGGAAAGATCCAGGACGGCTGGGCCGATCTCGTCATCGCGGACGTCTTCAGTGGAGCCCGCACCCCCGCCCACCTCACCTCGACCGAATTCCTCGCCGAGGTGCGCCGCGTCCTGAAGCCCGGCGGCCAGTACGTCGCCAACCTCGCCGACGGGCCGCCGCTGACCCACCTCCGCGGCCAGATCGCCACCGCCGCCACCCTCTTCCCCGAACTTGCGCTCGCCGCCGACCCGACGGTGTGGCGCGGCCGGCGCTTCGGCAACGCGGTGTTGCTCGCCTCCGACCTGCCGCTCGCGGTCGCCGAACTCACCCGCCGCGTCGCGACCGACCCGCACCCCGGCCGGGTCGAACACGGCCGGGCGCTCGCGGACTTCACCGGAGGCGCCGCCGCCGTCACGGACGAGGGCGCCAAGCCGTCCCCGGCGCCGCCGCCCTTCACGTTCGGCTAAAGGGCTGTCCCGCAATCCCTGGCGGGCGCACGACGACAGCTACGGCACTTCGCCGCGTTGTCGGAACGCCCGAATACATCCAGTACGCGGACGTCCCTCCGCCTTGCGACGCACCGCATCTGACGCCGCGCGCTGATCCACCAGGGACTACGGGACAGCCATTACGAGCTCGTGCATGGTTAGCGGTGGCGCGTCGGGCCCTTGATCGTTGATCATGGACTGTGTGGTGGGGAACCGGGCACGTGCAGCGATCATCCG
>NZ_JBHXQO010000042.1:0-56834 GCF_042717135.1 Streptomyces sp. NPDC058620 | reverse complement strand
ATCCGGGACCGCAGCCGCCGTCGTCCGCGCGACAGGCGCTCAGGCGCGCGGTACGGCGGCGTCCGAGGCGGCGTCCACGACCTTCCGGTCGCCCATCGGCTCGTTCAGCGTCACCGTCCGCTTGAGCTCCTTGGCGATCATGATGCAGACCTTCTTCCCGTCCGGCTGCGATTCCGTGACGGAGACCCGCACCTGGCCCGCGCTCTCCTCGGCGTGCGCCGTGTAGGTGCTGCACACGCCGCCCCAGAACGTCACCGTCAGCGTCCGCCCGTCCGCGGTGTACGACGTGATCCGCCGGTCGCCGGCCTTCGGGGCGGGCTCCGGCTCCGCCAGGTGTACGGGGTCCACGGCCACCTGCGAGACCGTGCTGTCCGGTCCGCCCGCGGCGGGCCGCACCGAGAACAGCCAGGACGGTACGAGCGTCTGCTTCCCGTCCACGTACTGCGTGGCGAGCCCGAACACCGCCTTGTCCACCGTCATCACGACGGGCTCGGCGGCCCCACGCGGCATCGCGCAGTCCGCCGGAGGGGCCGTCTGCTCGCCCTCCAGGGGTGCGGGGGTGGCGCACCCGCCGACATCGGGGGTGCCGCCGCCCTTGGACGAGGCGTTCAACCGCTTCAGCGCGTCCTCGGCGCCGATCACCGGATAGGTGTCGCCCTTCTCCAGGCCCTTCAGCTGCCCGCTGCCGCCGACCACTTCGCCGTCGGCGCCCACCTGAATCCCGGTCGACCAGCCGTACGTCGGCAGTCCGCCGATCGCGGGGTCGGCGTTCACCACCCGTACCGAGCCCATCACCTGGGCCGTGTCGAGGGCGGCCTCCTCCTGGCCCAGCGCCTTGAGCACGGGCGCCGCCGCGGCCCTGGCGGCCTTCTCGCTCACCGGGGCGACCTGGCCGGCCATGGCGTCCCCGGCGGTCCCGCTCGCGCAGACCGTGACGGAGGCGCACTGGTCCGGGCCGCCCGAGCCGTACCGGGCGAAGGTCCAGGTGCCCGGCGCCTGCTTGTTGACCTGGAGGAAGGGCCCGGAGCCGTCCTTGGCGGTGCCCACCTTCCAGATGGTGCCGGCCGCCGTGGGAGTGCCGTCCAGATCGAGTGCCCGGGCCAGCCGGGCCACATCCGCCGCGCTCACCGTGCCCGTCGAACGGTGGACGGCCGCCGAGTCCGGGCCGTCGGGCAGCTCGCTAGAGGACCGGTAGACGATTCCGTCCCCGCCGGGCGGCGGTTCGCCGGGCGCGATGCCCCTCGACGGTGCGGAGGGGCTGTCCGCCGACTGGTCCAGCGTGAGCGGGGGAGGGGTGCGGTCGTCGCGCGCCGCGGCACGGCCGTCGGCGGCGCCGTCACCGGCCGCGGCGGCGGCCCAGTACGCGCCACCCCCTCCGGCGATCAGCACCGCTGCCGCCACCGAGGCGACAGCGAGGGGCGAACGCCGCCGCCGTGGGCCGGACACGTCGTTGTCAGGTCGCTCGGTGCTCACCGGATCGCTCCTTCGACTGCATGGGCCGGTCGGCCCTACCGCCTGCCTCCCGGGTGGGGACACCGGTGGGACGGAGCAGGGGAGCGCGCGGTTCCACGGCGGGGGCGGGAAGCCGCCTCCGCCACGCCCGCGTGCCTCTCAGTCGCCGTACTCGGACATCGCGTCGACGAGCCGGGCGGAGCCGGGCGGCACCGTGACTCCGTGAATCAAGGACGGAGCCACCGGCGCCGTGGCGGTCTTCGCTGGTACGACCCAGTGCGGCGCCATTCGCGCGCAGTCTCCGCGCAGCTCGGCCAGGCTCATCTCGGGTTCGCGCGGGGCGATGTGCTTCGGCATATCCGCACCGTACGCACGCGACGGCTCAGGTAGAAAGCCCTACTATCGGGTAGTTTTCCCCTCTCGGGCCTGGAGCGGTGAACGGGTAGCGTGAACTGTCACGCCGTCCCGGAGGGCGCGCTCACGCGTTTCCTCCGCTTTCCGCAGGAGCAGCATTCCCGTGCGCATTGCAGTCACAGGCTCCATCGCCACCGACCACCTCATGACCTTCCCCGGCCGTTTCGCGGACCAGCTGGTCGCCGACCAGCTGCACACGGTCTCGCTCTCCTTCCTGGTCGACAACCTCGACGTGCGCCGGGGCGGTGTCGCGGCCAACATCTCCTTCGGCATGGGACTCCTCGGTACCCGCCCGATTCTCGTCGGCGCGGCCGGCTCGGACTTCGGCGAGTACCGCGCCTGGCTCGACCGGCACGGCGTCGACACCGGCTCCGTACGGATCTCCGAAGTCCTGCACACGGCCCGCTTCGTCTGCACGACGGACGCCGACCACAACCAGATCGGCTCCTTCTACACGGGCGCCATGAGCGAGGCCCGCCTGATCGAGCTGAAGAACGTCGCCGACCGCGTGGGCGGCCTCGACCTCGTCTCCATCGGCGCCGACGACCCCGAGGCGATGCTCCGCCACACCGAGGAGTGCCGCACCCGCGGTATCCCCTTCGCCGCGGACTTCTCGCAGCAGATCGCGCGGATGGACGGCGAAGAGATCCGCATCCTCCTCGACGGCGCCACGTACCTCTTCTCCAACGAGTACGAGAAGGGGCTCATCGAGTCCAAGACCGGCTGGACCGACGAGGAGATCCTGGCCAAGGTCGGCCACCGGGTCACCACGCTCGGCGCCCGCGGCGTGCGGATCGAGCGAACCGGCGAGGCGACGATCGAGGTCGGCTGCCCCGACGAGGAGAGGAAGGCCGACCCCACCGGCGTCGGCGACGCCTTCCGCGCCGGATTCCTCTCCGGCCTGGCCTGGGGTGTCGGCCTGGAGCGCGCCGCCCAGGTCGGCTGCATGCTCGCCACCCTGGTCATCGAGACGGTCGGCACGCAGGAGTACACCCTGCGCCGCACCCACTTCATGGACCGCTTCACCAAGGCGTACGGCCACGAGGCCGCCGCCGAGGTGCGCTCCCACCTCTCCTAGGGAGACCGGCTCAGTGGAGCCGGCGGACCACGTAGGCCGAGCCCCGGTCCGCCGGCTCCTCACCCGCGTACTCCTGCTCGCGCATCTCGCACCAGGCGGGGATGTCGAGCCGCGCCGCCTCGTCGTCGGCGAGGACCGTCACCGTGCCGCCCACCGGTACGTCCCCGATCACCTTTGCGAGTTCGATCACCGGGATCGGGCAGCGCCTGCCCAGCGCGTCGACGACCAGCGAAGCCGTCGCGGTGGGGGAGGGGGCCGCGGAGACCGGAGCGCCCAGCCGCTCCCGTACGCCGGAGACGACCCCGGGAAGCACCTCCAGGAAGCGGTCGACGTCCGCCCCGGTGGTCCCCATGGGCAGCGACACGCGGACGTTGCCCTCCGAGAGCACCCCCATCGCCCTGAGCACATGGCTCGGCATCAGCGTGCTGCTCGTACAGGACGAACCGGACGATACGGAGAATCCGGCACGGTCCAGCTCCTGGAGCACTGTCTCTCCGTCGACATAGAGACAGGAGAAGGTCACCAGGTGCGGCAGTCGTCGCACCGGGTCGCCGACCACCTCCACATCGGCCACCAGCTGCGGCACCCGTGTCCTGATCCGGTCCACCAGGCCCCGCAGCCGTACGGACTCGGCCGCCGACTCGGCCCGCACCGCCCGCAGCGAGGCCGCCGCCGCCACGATCGCCGGAAGGTTCTCGAACCCGGCGGCCCGCCCCGACTCCCGTTCGTCCGCGGGGCCTTGAGGAGCGAACCGGACGCCCTTGCGCACGGCCAGCAGTCCCACTCCGGCGGGTCCGCCCCACTTGTGGGCGCTGGCGGCCAGCAGCGACCAGCCCTCGGGCACCGGCCCCCAGGCCAGCGACTGCGCCGCGTCCACCAGCAGCGGAACCCCCGCCGAGCCGCAGATCCCGGCGACCTCGGCCACCGGCTGCTCGGTGCCGACCTCGTGGTTGGCGGACTGCAGACAGGCCAGCGCGGTGTCCGCGCGCAGGGCCTCGGCGAACGCCTCGGGGCCGGCCGCCCCTGACCGGTCGACGGCCACCTCGGAGAACGAGCCGCCCGCCGCCTCGTGGGCGGCGGCCGAATGGAGCACCGACGAATGTTCGACCGCGGATACGACCAGGTGGCGGCCGACACGCCGACGCCCTGAAAGGGCCCCGGCGATCCCCGCGTGCACCGCCCGGGTCCCCGACGAGGTGAACACGAGCTCGTCGGGGCGGCATCCGACGGCCTCCGCGGCGGCCTCCCGGGCGGCGTCCAGCAGCATCCGGGCCCGCCGTCCCTCCCGGTACAGCCTGGCCGGATCGGCCCAGCCCTCGTCGAGTGAGGCAAGCAGCGCCTGGCGGGCGACGGGATGCAGCGGGGCCGAGGAGGCGGCGTCGAAGTAGGGCACGGCGCCACGCTAGCCCGCACCCGGGCGGCAGCGGGAAGGGGACACCCGTCCCGGCAGGAGAGGGGGCGTCAGATGGTGCCCGGAGGCCAGGATTCCACCCCTTCGGGGAGCCGGGCGGCGCGTTGGGCACCCTCCCCGCGCGACCCCAGATAGCGTCCAGTAGGGTTTGGTCCGCATAAACATCCAAACCCCTGCCCGCGTCAGGGCCGGCGACCGACCAGAGACGGGCGCGCCGACCGTGCGGGCGAGACTCTCGGGAAGGCGCTACGTGAGTCCCAACGGCTCCGACCGCTCGTCGCGGCGCCCGATGCGGCGGAAGCTGCCGCAGGTGCTGACTGCGGGCCTGGTTCTGGCGACGGCCTCCGGTTGTTCGTACAACTGGGAAGATTTTCCCCGCCTCGGTATGCCCACACCGGTAACGGAAGAGGCCCCTCGGATCCTCTCCCTCTGGCAAGGCTCGTGGGCGGCAGCGCTCGTCACGGGTGTCCTTGTCTGGGGGCTGATCCTCTGGAGCGTCATCTTCCACCGGCGTACGCGCACCAAGGTGGAGGTCCCTCCGCAGACCAGGTACAACATGCCCATCGAGGCGTTGTACACAGTGGTTCCCCTCATCATCGTCTCGGTGCTGTTCTACTTCACCGCGCGCGATGAATCGAAGCTCCTGGCGCTTGAGGACAAGCCGGCCCACACGATCAATGTGGTCGGCTACCAGTGGAGCTGGGGCTTCAACTACATCGAGAAGGTGGAGGGCCAGCCCTCCGCAGGCAGCGAGATCCCCAAGGAGCTCGACGCCATCCCCAACCGGTACCGCGAGGACTTCCCCGAGGGCGCCGGCGGCGTCTACGACGTGGGCGTCCCCGGTACCCGTAACCCGCAGAACGGCAACCCGGGCCCGACCCTGTGGCTGCCGAAGGGCGAGAAGGTCCGCTTCGTCCTGACTTCGCGTGACGTCATCCACTCCTTCTGGGTGGTGCCGTTCCTTATGAAGCAGGACGTCATCCCGGGCCACACCAACGCGTTCGAGGTCACTCCCAACCGGGAGGGCACCTTCATGGGCAAGTGCGCCGAACTCTGCGGCGTCGACCACTCCCGGATGCTCTTCAACGTCAAGGTCGTCTCCCCCGAGCGTTACCAGCAGCACCTCAAGGAGCTGGCGGAGAAGGGTCAGACGGGCTACGTGCCGGCAGGCATCGAGCAGACGGACCCGGCCAGGAATGCGGAGACGAACACACTGTGAGCATCCTCAACGAACCTCAGGGTGCCGCGGCAGCAGACGACTCGTACGAGGACGAGCTGCCGGTACGGCGCAAGCAGCCGGGAAACGTCGTCATCAAGTGGCTGACCACCACTGACCACAAGACGATCGGCACGCTCTACCTGGTCACGTCGTTCGTGTTCTTCTGCGTCGGCGGACTCATGGCGCTCTTCATGCGCGCCGAGCTGGCCCGTCCCGGCACGCAGATCATGTCGAACGAGCAGTTCAACCAGGCGTTCACGATGCACGGCACGATCATGCTGCTGATGTTCGCGACGCCGCTGTTCGCCGGATTCGCGAACTGGATCATGCCGCTGCAGATCGGCGCGCCCGACGTGGCGTTCCCGCGGCTGAACATGTTCGCGTACTGGCTGTACCTCTTCGGCTCGATCATCGCGGTGGCGGGCTTCCTGACCCCGCAGGGTGCGGCCGACTTCGGCTGGTTCGCCTACTCCCCGCTGTCAGACGCCGTCCGGTCGCCGGGTGTCGGCGCCGACATGTGGATCATGGGTCTGGCCTTCTCCGGGTTCGGTACGATCCTCGGTTCGGTCAACTTCATCACCACGATCATCTGCATGCGCGCGCCCGGCATGACGATGTTCCGTATGCCGATCTTCACCTGGAACGTGCTGCTGACCGGTGTACTGGTCCTGCTCGCCTTCCCGGTTCTGGCAGCCGCGCTCTTCGCGCTGGAGGCGGACCGTAAATTCGGTGCGCATATCTTCGACGCGTCCAACGGCGGCGCATTGCTCTGGCAGCACCTCTTCTGGTTCTTCGGCCATCCAGAGGTGTACATCATCGCCCTGCCGTTCTTCGGAATCATTTCCGAAGTGATCCCGGTATTCAGCCGCAAGCCGATGTTCGGCTACATCGGTCTGATCGCGGCCACCATCGCCATCGCGGGTCTCTCCGTGACGGTGTGGGCGCACCACATGTACGTCACGGGCGGCGTGCTCCTGCCGTTCTTCTCGTTCATGACCTTCCTTATCGCGGTGCCCACCGGTGTGAAGTTCTTCAACTGGATCGGCACCATGTGGAAGGGGTCGTTGTCCTTCGAGACACCGATGCTCTGGGCCGTCGGCTTCCTGATCACCTTCACCTTCGGTGGTCTGACCGGCGTGATCCTGGCCTCGCCCCCGATGGACTTCCACGTCTCCGACTCGTACTTCGTCGTCGCGCACTTCCACTACGTCATCTTCGGCACCGTGGTCTTCGCGATGTTCTCCGGATTCCACTTCTGGTGGCCGAAGTTCACGGGCAAGATGCTGGACGAGCGGCTCGGCAAGATGACGTTCTGGACGCTGTTCGTGGGCTTCCACGGCACGTTCCTGGTGCAGCACTGGCTCGGTGCCGAGGGCATGCCGCGACGCTACGCGGACTACCTCGCGGCGGACGGCTTCACCGCTCTGAACACGATCTCGACGATCTCCTCGTTCCTGCTCGGCCTGTCGATGCTGCCGTTCTTCTACAACGTGTGGAAGACCGCCAAGTACGGCAAGAAGGTCGAGGTCGACGACCCGTGGGGTTACGGCCGTTCGCTGGAGTGGGCCACGTCCTGCCCGCCGCCGCGGCACAACTTCCTCACGCTGCCGCGGATCCGTTCCGAATCCCCGGCGTTCGACCTGCACCACCCGGAGATCGCGGCGCTCGAGCAGCTTGAGCACCACTCCGACGCCGACAAGGCTCTCGCCGGTGGCAAGGAGGCAGGCAAGTGAAGATCCAGGGCAAGCTGTTCATCTGGCTGAGCGTCTTCATCCTCGCCATGGCCATCACGTACGGCGTGTGGTCGAAGGAGCCGGTCGGTACCACCGCACTGTTCCTGTCCTTCGGACTGTCCATCATGATCGGCTTCTACCTGGCCTTCACGGCCAACCGGGTCGACGCGATGGCTCAGGACAACAAGGAAGCCGATGTCGCGGACGAGGCCGGCGAGGTGGGGTTCTTCTCCCCGCACAGCTGGCAGCCGCTCTCGCTGGCCATCGGTGGCGCCTTTGCCTTCATGGGCGTCATCTTCGGCTGGTGGCTGCTCTACTTCTCGGCCCCGATCCTGCTGATCGGTCTCTTCGGCTGGGTCTTCGAGTACTACCGCGGCGAGAACCGCACCCAGTGACACCGCACCACCCGTAGGACCCGTTCCACCTCGCAGGGGGCCCGGCCGCTCAGTACCGAGCGGCCGGGCCCTTTCGCTCGTTTGCAGTCATTGAACGCGCTGGATCGGATGAATCTTCTTACGTTGGGTTCATGACGCACACGCCGCGCATCCGCACCGTAGTGAGCTGCAGTCTGCTGGTCGTGACCCTGGTTGCAGGTGCGACCGCCTGTGGCGAGCCCGATGGTCATCAGCTTTCTGCCCGGCCGTTCGACGCGGCCGAGCAGGTGTCCTTCAACGGCCCCTCCGGTAAGGAGAAGGCCGACCCGGACAAGCCCCTCGAAGTCACCGTCAAGGGGGAGGACGGCCGCATCACCGATGTGACGGCCGTGGACGCCGAAGGCCGCCATCTCGCCGGCGAGCTCGCCGCCGACGGGAAGCGCTGGCATTCGACGGCCCCCCTCGCGGCCGGTGCCCGGTACACCGTCAAGGTCTCCACCGAGGACGAGGACGGCGCTCCCGGGAGCCGTACGCTCTCCTTCGACACCGCCTCGCCCAAGAAGCTGCTGAAGGTCTCCTTCGGCCCTGAGAAGGGCACCTACGGCGTCGGACAGCCCGTCACAGCGGAACTCAGCGCTCCGGTGAGGGACAAAGCCGCCAGGGCCACGGTGGAGCGCGCGCTGAGGGTCAGGTCGACCCCCGCCGCCACCGGCTCCTGGTACTGGGTGGACGACAAGAACCTGCACTACCGCCCGCAGGAGTACTGGCCCGCCAACGCCACCATCGAGGTGCGGAGCAGCCTCGCGGGCATCAAGGTGACCAACTCCCTCTACGGAGCCGCCGCGAAGCCCCTGAAGCTCACCACCGGGGACCGGATCGAGGCCATCACCGACGCCTCGGACCACTCGATGACGGTGAAGCGCAACGGAAAAGTGATCAACACCATTCCGGTGACCACGGGGAAGCCCGGCTTCTCCACCCGCAACGGCGTCAAGGTGGTGCTGGGCAAGGAGTACTACGTACGCATGCGCGGTACGAGCATCGGTATCGCCGAGGGCTCGTCCGAGTCGTACGACCTGCCGGTGTACTACGCGACGCGGGTCACCTGGAGCGGCGAGTACGTGCACGCGGCCCCCTGGTCGACCGGCTCCCAGGGCAACGCCAACGTCAGCCACGGCTGCACGGGCATGAGCATGGGCGATGCCGAGTGGTTCTTCGAGACCGTGCGCCAAGGCGACATCGTCAAGGTCGTCGGAAGCATCGGCGACACGATGACACCGTTCGACAACGGTTTCGGCGACTGGAATCTGTCCTGGGAGAAGTGGCAGAAGGGCAGCGCGCTGCACAACGGCACGCCCGACAGTGCGGTCGGGAACACCGTCCAGGCGGCGCGCCTGCGCCCCCACGTCTGACCCGGCCGGAGTGCGCCGCCCCTCGGCGGGACCGCGAACAGGAGACCGGAAACCCTCAGGCGTCCACGGACAGCCTGCCCCGCAGCAGAGCCGCGAGGGCGTCGGCGAACTCGACCGGATCGACCGGCAGGGTCACCGCGGCGTCCGCGCGGCTCCAGGTGGCCAGCCAGGCGTCCTGCGGGCGCCCGATCAGCAGCAGCACCGGCGGGCAGTGGAAGACCTCGTCCTTGATCTGGCGGCAGACACCCATCCCGCCGGCGGGAGCGGTCTCGCCGTCCAGCACACAGACGTCGATGCCGCCGTTGTCCAGGGCGGTCAGGACGGCGGGCAGGGTCGCGCACTCGACGAACTCCACCGGGGGCACGTCCGCCGCCGGCCTGCGACCTGCTGCCAGCCTCACCTGCTCGCGGGTGTTGGCGTCGTCGCTGTAGACCAGGACCGTGGCGGTCGGCTGCATTGTTCCTCCGTGACATCTGCGTCTTCGGGGCTCTCCGGGCATGAACCGATGCGCGGATCGTACTCCGACGGACAGCTTGTCAGCACCGGTAATGACACCGATTCGATGGGCCGTTCGGGGAGGACACACGCGGTGGACACACCGAACGGCACCCCCGGGAGTGAGGGCGGGATAAGCGACCGACATAATGTCGGTCGTGGCGACAGCAACGACAGTAGAAACCGGGCACGCGCACCCGTCGGTCAATCGACCGAACCTCACCAGCGTCGGAACCATCATCTGGTTGAGTTCCGAGCTGATGTTCTTCGCGGCCCTCTTCGCGATGTACTTCACCCTGCGATCGGTGATGGGACCGGATCACTGGAAGGAGATGGCTCATCATCTGAACTTCCCGTTCTCGGCGACGAACACCACGATCCTGGTGCTCTCCTCACTCACCTGCCAGCTCGGCGTCTTCGCCGCCGAGCGGGGCGATGTGAAGAAGCTCCGCACCTGGTTCATCATCACGTTCGTGATGGGTGCGATCTTCATCGGAGGCCAGGTCCTGGAGTACACCGAGCTGGTCAAGGACGCGGGGCTCTCCCTGTCGTCCGACCCGTACGGCTCGGTGTTCTACCTGACCACCGGCTTCCACGGTCTGCATGTGACAGGCGGCCTCATCGCCTTCCTGCTGGTTCTCGGCAGGACGTACGCAGCCAAGAGGTTCACCCACGAACAGGCCACCGCCGCCATCGTCGTGTCCTACTACTGGCACTTCGTCGATGTCGTGTGGATCGGCCTGTTTGCCACGATCTACATGATCAAGTAACCGGGCTCGCACCCACACACCATCGACGCAGAAGATCCTGACACCGGGGTAATCCGTGAAAAAGCTCTCCGCACGACGACGCCATCCGCTGGCGGCGGTCGTCGTACTACTCCTCGCGCTGGCGGCTACCGGGGGGCTGTACGCCGCTTTTGCGCCTGCGGGTAAGGCGCAGGCAGACGAAACCGCCCAGTCCCTCGCTATCGACGAGGGCAAGAAGCTCTACTCCGTAGGCTGCGCCAGCTGCCACGGAACCGGCGGTCAGGGCACCACCGACGGGCCGTCCCTCGCGGGCGTGGGCTCCGCCGCCGTCGACTTCCAGGTCGGTACGGGCCGTATGCCGGCACAGCAGCCGGGCGCCCAGGTACCGAAGAAGAAGGTCGTTTACACCCAGGCACAGATCGACCAGCTCGCGGCGTACGTCGCGTCGCTCGGCGCCGGTCCGATCACGCCGACCGAGAAGCAGGTCAACCCCGAAGGCGCGGACATCGCCAAGGGTGGCGACCTGTTCCGCACCAACTGCGCGCAGTGCCACAACTTCACGGGAGAGGGCGGCGCGCTGACACACGGCAAGTACGCCCCGAGCCTCGAAGGCGTGAGCCCGAAGCACATCTACGAGGCCATGCAGACCGGCCCGCAGAGCATGCCGTCCTTCCCCGACACGACGATGCCGGAGCAGCAGAAGAGGGACATCATCGCGTACGTCCAGACCGTGAACGGAGAGGACTCCGCGAGCCCCGGTGGGCTCAAGCTGGGTGGTCTCGGTCCGGTCAGCGAGGGTCTCTTCGGCTGGATCTTCGGACTCGGCGCACTGATCGCAGTTGCCGTTTGGGTCGCGGCCCACACCGCTAAGGCCAAGAAGTCATGAGTAGCCAAGAGATTCCAGAAGAGACCCTGCCGGTCGAGCAGGGCACCGCGCACGGCGCGGTAACGGTGGCGGACGATCCGTTCGCCGACCCGGGGCTGCCGGCCCACAAGCCGCGCATCCAGGACATCGATGAGCGGGCCGCGAGGCGCTCCGAGCGCGCGGTCGCGTTCATGTTCACGCTGTCCATGCTGGCGACGGTCGCGTTCATCGCGTCCTACGTCATCTTCCCGGTCGACAAGATCGTCTACATCTGGCCGTTCGGCCACGTGAGTGCGCTGAACTTCTCCCTGGGTCTGACCCTGGGTCTGGCGCTCTTCTTCATCGGCGCGGGCGCCGTCCACTGGGCGCGCACCCTGATGTCCGACGTGGAGACGGCCGCCGAGCGTCACCCCATCGAGGCCGAGCCCGAGGTCAAGGCGCAGGTGCTCGCCGACTTCGCGGCCGGTGCCGACGAGTCCGCCCTGGGCCGGCGCAAGCTGATCCGCAACACCATGTTCGGCGCGCTGGCCCTGGTGCCGCTCTCCGGCGTCATGCTGCTGCGCGACCTCGGCCCGCTGCCGGAGAGGAAGCTCCGCACCACCATGTGGGGCAAGGGCAAGCAGCTCATCAACATGAACACGATGGAGCCGCTGCGTCCCGAGGACATCGTCGTCGGCTCGCTGACCTTCGCCATGCCCGAGGGCCTGGAGGAGGACGCGCACGACTTCCAGACGCAGATGGGCAAGGCCGCCCTGATGATCGTCCGGATCGAGCCGGACGACATCAAGAACAAGCGTGAGCGCGAGTGGGCCCACGAGGGCATCGTGGCGTTCTCGAAGATCTGCACCCACGTCGGCTGCCCGATCAGCCTGTACGAGCAGCAGACGCACCACGTCCTCTGCCCGTGCCACCAGTCCACCTTCGACCTCTCCGACGGCGCCCGCGTCATCTTCGGTCCGGCCGGTCACCCGCTTCCGCAGCTGCGGATCGGCGTGAACAATGAGGGCAACCTCGAGGCGCTGGGTGACTTCGAAGAGCCCGTCGGTGCTGCATTCTGGGAGCGCGGATGAGTACTGCGACAGACACGAAGCGCAAGGCACCCGCCGGTGAGCGGGTGGCCGACTGGGCAGACGGCCGGCTCGGCATCTACGGCCTGGCCAAGGCCAACATGCGCAAGATCTTCCCGGACCACTGGTCCTTCATGCTCGGGGAGGTCGCGCTCTACAGCTTCATCATCATCATCCTCACGGGTGTGTACCTGACGCTGTTCTTCCACCCCAGCATGAACGAGGTCGTGTACCACGGCTCCTACGAGCCGCTGCAGGGCATCCGGATGTCCGAGGCGTACGCCTCGACGCTCCGCATCAGCTTCGACGTACGTGGCGGTCTGCTCGTCCGGCAGATCCACCACTGGGCCGCGCTGATCTTCCTGGCCGCCATGTTCGTGCACATGATGCGCGTCTTCTTCACGGGCGCGTTCCGCAAGCCGCGTGAGGTCAACTGGGTCTTCGGCTTCCTGCTGTTCGTCCTGGGCATGTTCACCGGGTTCACCGGTTACTCGCTCCCGGACGACCTGCTGTCGGGCACCGGTGTCCGCTTCATGCAGGGTGCCGTTCTGTCGGTGCCGATCGTCGGAACGTACCTCTCGATGTTCCTGTTCGGCGGGGAGTTCCCCGGCGTCGACTTCGTCGCCCGGTTCTACTCGGTCCACATCCTGCTGCTGCCGGGCATCATGCTCGGGCTCGTGGTCGCCCACCTGATCCTGGTCTTCTACCACAAGCACACGCAGTTCGCGGGTCCCGGCAAGACGAACAAGAACGTCGTCGGCATGCCGCTGCTGCCGGTGTACATGGCGAAGGCCGGAGGCTTCTTCTTCCTGGTCTTCGGTGTCATCGCCATCATCTCGGCGATCGCCTCGATCAACCCGATCTGGGCCCTCGGCCCGTACCGCATCGACCAGGTGTCGACCGGCGCGCAGCCCGACTGGTACATGGGCTTCTCCGAAGGTCTCATCCGTGTGATGCCGGGCTGGGAGATCAACCTGTGGGGTCACACGCTCGTCCTGGGTGTGTTCATCCCGCTGATGATCTTCCCGCTGGTCCTGGTCGCGATCGCGGTCTACCCGTTCATCGAGTCCTGGGTCACCCGCGACAAGCGGGAGCACCACATCCTGGACCGCCCGCGCAACGTGCCCACCCGCACCGCGTTCGGCGTGGCCTGGATCACGTGGTACTTCGTGCTGCTCGTCGGTGGTGGCAACGACCTGTGGGCCACGCACTTCCACCTGTCGATCAACGCCATCACCTGGTTCGTGCGGATCGCGTTCTTCGTGGCTCCGGTCGTCGCGTTCATCGTGACGAAGCGGATCTGCCTCGGCCTCCAGCGCCGCGACAAGGACAAGGTGCTGCACGGACGCGAGTCCGGCATCATCAAGCGCCTGCCGCACGGTGAGTTCGTCGAGATCCACGAGCCGCTCAGCCCGGGGCAGCTGCACACGCTCACCGCGCACGAGCAGTACAAGCCGGCCGAGATCGGCCCGGCGGTCGACGAGAACGGCGTCAAGCGCAAGGTCTCTCCCATGGAGAAGCTGCGTATCAAGCTCAGCAAGGGCTACTACGGCGAGGACAACCAGATCGCCAAGCCCACTGCCGAGGAGTACAAGGAGATCACCAGCGGCCACGGCCACCACTGATCACCTGAACTGATCGCCACAGCGAGAGCCCCGTCCATCGAGTGGACGGGGCTCTTTGCCGCCCCCGGGGCTGGATAAGGTGGAGGCCATCCCCTTATCGGCTGTGGACCCCAGGAGCGGACCATGAACGTTGTGACCCCGGGCGGCGGCGACAGCGTGGCGGCTCGTTCCTGGCCGGGCGTGCTGAACCCGCTGCTGCGCGGCGAGAACCTGACCTCGGACGACACCGCGTGGGCCATGGACCGCATCATGAGCGGCGAGGCGACCGACGCGCAGATCGCCGGGTTCGCGGTCGCGCTGCGGGCCAAGGGGGAGACGGTCGACGAGGTCACCGGACTCGTACGGACGATGTACGCGCACGCCAACACCATCCACGTGCCGGGCCGTACGGTCGACATCGTGGGGACCGGCGGTGACCTGGCCAGAACGGTCAACATCTCCACCATGTCGGCGATCGTCATCGCGGGAGCCGGAGCCAAGGTCGTCAAGCACGGAAACCGTGCCGCCTCGTCGGCGAGCGGGGCGTCAGACGTCCTGGAGAAGCTGGGCGTCAACCTCGAACTGACGCCGCAGCGGGTCGTGCAGGTCGCCGAGGAAGCGGGCATCACCTTCTGCTTCGCGGTGAAGTTCCACCCCGCTCTGCGGTACGCGGCCAAGGCCCGCAAGGAGCTCGGTGCGCAGACCACGTTCAACATCCTGGGTCCGCTCACCAACCCGGCCCAGGTGCGCGCCCAGGCCGTCGGGGTCGCCGATCTCCGGATGGCGCCCATCGTGGCGGGCGTGCTCGCAGACCGCGGCAACTCGTCCCTGGTCTTCCGCGGCGACGACGGCCTCGACGAGCTGACGACCACGGCGACTTCACGGGTCTGGGTGGTCCGGGACGGTGCGGTGCGCGAGGAGGCGTTCGATCCGCGTGACGTCGGCCTGGAGCTGGTGCCCGTGGAGGCCCTGCGAGGCGCCGACGCCTCGTACAACGCGGATGTGGCCCGACGGCTGCTGGACGGCGAGACCGGGCCGGTACGCGACGCCGTGCTGCTCAACACCGCGGCGGCACTGGCCGCCCTGGACGCCGGGCCGGGCACGCTGAACGAGCAGATCGCCGCCGGGATCGTACGGGCCGCCGAGTCGATCGACTCCGGCGCGGCCAAGCGGGTGCTGGAGCGCTGGGTGGCGGCCAGCAACGCCTGAAACAGGCGCGGTACGCACAGGGGCGCGGTCCGGATGCCGGACCGCGCCTTGCGTATGTCCGCACGTATGGCAAGATGCTGCGCAGGTCATGAGTGACAGCGAATAGGCCCCGGCTCGCTGTCCGGCAACCCTCCGTCCGTGGCGGGGTGCCCCGGGTGAAGACCAGGCCGTAGGCAGCGAGGTCTACGGCAAGCGCGGGCCCCTCGGCATCTGTGAATGCCAACCCCCGGGGTCCTGGTCCCTAGGGAGTCTCTTGTGAGCAAGCGAATGCGTTAGGGCCTCTCCGCCCTTCTCCGCGCACCCTCTTTCCCTTTCTCCTGCGCTGCCGCGTACACGTCGGCGCGCAGAATTCGCCTGCCTGTTACGGGAGTTCGCCATGTCTGTCTCCGCCGCTGCCCTCGACCAGTCCATTTGTGCACCGCTGCCGGTTCTGGGCAAGGACGTCACTGTTCCGCTCGTTACGGGCGGAGAAGTCACCTATGCCGCCCTCGACTACGCGGCCAGCGCCCCGGCACTCCAGCGGGTCTGGGACGACGTCGCCGCGTACGCCCCGTACTACGGCAGCGTCCACCGGGGTGCCGGCTACCTCTCGCAGCTCTCCACGGACCTCTTCGAGAGCAGCCGCAGGACCGTCGCGGAGTTCCTCGGCTGCCGGGCCGATGACCAGGTGATCTTCACCCGTTCGACGACCGACTCCCTCAACCTGCTCGCCGCCGCGCTCCCCGCGGACTGCCAGGTGTTCGTCTACGAGACCGAGCACCACGCCTCGCTGCTGCCGTGGCGCGATGCCCGCGTGACCTACCTCAACGCCCCCCGTACGCCGGGGCAGGCCGTCGAGGCCCTGGAGCGGGCGCTCGCCGAGCGCGACCCCCGCTCGGCGTCCGAGGGCGAGAATGGCAGCCGAGGCGGAGCGAAGCGCAGCGGCCCGGCGCTGGTCTGCGTCACCGGTGCCTCCAACGTCACCGGGGAGCTCTGGCCGGTCAGGGAACTGGCCGCAGTCGCCCACGCCCACGGTGCCCGCATCGTGCTGGACGCCGCGCAGCTCGCCCCCCACCACCCGGTGGACATCGCGGAGCTGGACGTCGACTGGGTCGCCTTCTCCGGACACAAGCTGTACGCGCCGTTCGGCTCGGGAGTCCTCGCGGGCCGCGCCGACTGGCTCCAGGACGCGGAGCCGTACCTGGCCGGCGGCGGGGCCTCGCGCAAGGTCGCCCGGCGCACCGACGGCGGCGTGGACGTGGAGTGGCACACCACCGCGGCCCGCCACGAGGCCGGTTCGCCCAACGTCATCGGCGTCTACTCGATCGCCTCCGCCTGCAAGGCGCTCACCGAGGCGGGCTTCGACACCCTCGTCGCCCGTGAGCAGCACCTCGTCTCGGAGGTCCGCGCCGGTCTCGCCGAGGTCCCCGAGGTCCGGGTGCTCTCCCTGTTCGGCGACGACGCCCCGCGGGTCGGCGTCATCTCGTTCGTCGTCGACGGCTGGAACAGCTCGCACTTCGCCGCCGCGCTCTCCGCGGAGTACGGCATCGGCGTCCGCGACGGACTGTTCTGCGCCCACCCGCTGGTGCGGACCCTGCTGGGCAGTGCCCCGCAGGACCCGGGCGAGTGCGGCGCCCCGGAGGCCGGGCCGGGCGAGCGGTCGCTGAACGCGATCCGGGTCAGCTTCGGTGCCGGTACGCCGGACGAGCACGTCGAGCGTTTCGTACGGGCGGTCAAGGAGCTGGTCCGTGAGGGCGCCCAGTGGAAGTACCGCACGGAGGACGGCCGCTGCGTCCCGGACCGCGGAACGGCTCAGGTCTAGGGTCCCGGGCGCCGGGGGACCGCAACACGTCGGCCGGGCACGGACTTCACCTCGTGCCCGGCCGACGCGCGACGAGGGTTCTAGGCGTCCAGGCCGATCGCGAAGGCCGCTTCGAGGTCGTGCTGCGAGTACGTACGGAACGCCACATGCGTGTCGGTTCCCTCGACGCCCGGGATCTTGCTGATCCGGCCGGGGATCACGTCGGCGAGATCGTCGTGCCTGGCCACGCGGACCATGGCGATCAGGTCGTACGTACCGGTGACCGAGAAGACCTCGCTGACACTGTCCAGCGCGGCGATGGCCTCGGCGATCTCCGGAATCCGGTCCACGCTGGTTTTGATGAGCACGATCGCGGTGATCACGGCTGGCTTTCTCCCTCGGTGGCCGTGGCTGGAGACTTCACTCTAGCCCCACGGTGGTAGCACACCCAGGCGTAGAGGAACCCGGCGGCGAAGCCCGCGATGTGGGCGAGATACGCCACGCCCGGGCTGTTCCCCACGCTCTGCGCCGCCAGCCACTGAAGGATGAACCAGAAGATCAGCACGATCCAGGCGGGGAAGCGCAGCGGCAGGAAGAAGAGGAACGGGAAGATGCTGGTGACCCGGGCCTTGGGGAAGAGGTGGAGGAACGCGCCGAGCACCGCGGAGATCGCCCCCGACGCGCCGACCAGTGTCTGGTCGGACTCGGCGTGCGCCACCGCGTAGACGAGCAGGGCCAGATAGCCGCAGCAGAGATAGAAGACGGCGAACCCGAGGTGGCCCATGCGTTCCTCGGCCATCGCCCCGAACACGTAGAGGAACAGCATGTTCCCGAGCAGATGCAGCCAGCTGCCGTGGACGAAGAGCGCGGTGAGCGGGGTGAGCAGCGCGCGCGTCGAGCCCTCCCAGAGTTCGCTGGGGATCACGCCCCACCGCTCGAAGTACGCGGCCTGCGCGGCGAGCAGCCGGTCGGCCGTGCCGTAGGAGGCGTTGAACCCGGACAGCGGGCTGATCAGGAAGACGGCGCAGCACAACGCGATGAGCCCGTAGGTGACGGGCGCTCCGTCCGCGGCGGCCACCCCGCGGACTCTTCTCGCCTTGTCCCGCCAATCGACTTCCCGCCAATCGATCATGTACAGAGCATGACGCACCGGGGGAGATCGGGACAGACCGCCTCGCCGTGTCTCCGGGTATGCCCGAGGCCGTAGGGTTACCACAGGACATCCGCAGTTCGACGGCGCACCGCGAGATCGTTGAAACAGACAGCTTCAGGCTCGACGAACGACGAAAGAGGACGCAACGATGACGACGGTCCCCATGCCGACCGACGGGACCCGCTGGCGCTGCACGCTCTGCGGAAACCTCACCCGGTTCGACGTGACCCGCTCCTCCAAGGTCGTGGAGTACGTCCATCTGGACCTGGCCGGGGAGTCGAGCGTCGAGGAGCGCGAGGTGGTCAGTGAGACCATCGAGTCGGTGCGCTGCCGCTGGTGCAACGCGGTGGACCAGATCGAGCTGGTAGACAGGCCGGGCGCCGACTCCTGACGGGGCCGCGGACAAACATATTGGGGTGACGGATGGTGGAGCAGCCGAACAGCGGCGCCGAACCGGCCGATGAGGCCGAGGGCGCCGTCGAGGCACTCGACCGCCCGCTGCCCGAGGGAGTGCGACGGCGGGTCATCGCGCTGGTCTCGGACGCGTTCGGCGGCCTGACCGTCGGCGAACTTCCCACGCAGCTCAGACAGTACGCCCGTTTCACTCCGACCCGGCGCGCCAAGTTCGCCGGGAACGCGATGGCGGCTGCCCTGGAGAGCGAGCCGGTGTTCCGCCGGCGCATCGGTGAGCGGATCGCCCAGACGCAGCCCGAACTGGCGGCCTCGCTGGAGGCCGGAGCTCCGCCCGCGGCCGCCGATCCCGTCGATGTGGCCGCCGCGGCCTACGTGCTGCGGCCGGCCGGCTGGGTCAAGCTGGTCGAGGCCGCCGGTGAAGAGGTCCAGCGGGCCGACGCCGAGAGGGCCGACGAGGAGACCCGGCGCGAGCTGGAGCAGCTGCGCGAGGAGCTGGCCCAGGCCCGCAGCCAGACGAAGAGCGAGACCGAGCGGCTGCGTGCCGAACTCGACGCCGCCCGCAAGGAGGCGGAATCGCTGCAGCGCAAACTCCGCAGCGCCCTCAGCGAAGTGAAGCGCAGCGAGGCGGCCCTGCGCCGCGGTGGTGCTGAGGCCGACGCCGTACGGGCCGAGGCCGCGGTGCAGATCTCGGCCGCCGAGAGCGAGTCCCGGCGGCTGAAGGCGCGGCTCGGCGAGGCGGAGGCATCCGTCGAGGCGAGCCGCAGGGCCGCCAGGGAAGGGCGCTCGGTCGAGGACATGCGGCTGCGGCTGCTGCTGGACACGGTGCTCGACGCGGCGCAGGGACTGCGGCGCGAACTGGCCCTGCCGCCCTCGTTCATCCGTCCGGCGGACAGTGTCGAGGCCGTCGAGCCTGGCCGGATGTCGCCCAAGGACATTGCCGCCAGGGCCCTTTCGGAGACCGATCCGGCCCTGCTCGACCAGTTGCTCGCGCTGCCCCAGGCGCATCTGATCGTCGACGGCTACAACGTCACCAAGACCGGGTATCCGCAGATGCCGCTGGAGAAGCAGCGGTTGAGGCTGCTGGGCGGTCTCTCGGTCCTGGCGGCGCAGACGGGGGCGGAGATGACCTGTGTGTTCGACGGGGCGGAGCTGGCTGCTCCGGTCCTGCTCGCGCCACCGCGCGGGGTGCGGGTGCTGTTCAGCAAGGCGGGCGTGACCGCCGACGAGCTGATCAGGCAACTGGCCCGCGCGGAACCGCCCGGCAGGCCCGTCGTGGTGGTCTCCACCGACCGCGAAGTGGCCGACGGAGTGGCGAAGGCGGGTGCGAGGCCCGTCGCGTCCGCCTTGCTCCTGAAGCGGCTTTCGCGCGTCTGACGCGTTGTGTCCCGCATGTGTGACATGCCGCTTTTTTGGGAACGTACCGTCAAGTTGTCGCTACAGGCGGTGTGGTGTGACCAAAGAAGTGCCTGGTGTGGCGAGATTTTGCTCGTGAGGATTTGAACTGATCACAAGTTGGTCACTAAGGTCAGGCCTCGAACCTTCGCACGGTTGATCACCCATCCGGGGTGGCAGCGAAGGAACCGCCGAGTCCGTGATCGCACGGAGCCGGGGATTTCCCTCCCCCACAGCCCGGTAGGCGGCTCGAGGAAGAAGGAGCTCGCCTTCGTGGCGTCCCACCGTCGTCCCAAGCAGCCGAGCCGCACCCGCGTGACCGTGCTCACCGCTACCGCCGCTGCGGCCGTGGCTCTGACCTCTCAGGCGGCGCACGCCGATCCCAAGCCGACCAAGAACGAGGTCAAGGCAAAGGTCGACAAGCTCTACCACGAGGCCGAGGCGGCCACCGAGAAGTACAACGGCGCCAAGGAGCAGCAGGACAAGCTCAAGAAGCAGGTCGACGCGCTCCAGGACAAGGTCGCCCGCGGCCAGGACGATCTCAACACCCTGCGCGGCGAGCTCGGTTCGCTCGCCACCGCGCAGTACCGCTCCGGCGGCATCGACCCGTCCGTCCAGCTCTTCCTCGCCTCGGACCCGGACAGCTTCCTCGACAAGGCGTCGGCGCTCGACCAGCTGACCGCCAAGCAGACCGAATCGCTGCAGAAGATCCAGGGCAAGCAGCGCACCCTGGCGCAGCAGCGCAAGGAGGCCCAGGAGAAGCTGGGCGACCTCGCCGACGTGCGCAAGGCGCTCGGTGAGAACAAGAAGAAGTTCCAGGGCAAGCTCGCTGACGCACAGCAGCTCCTCAACACCCTGACCGAGGCCGAGCGCGAGAAGATGCGCCAGGAAGAGGTCCGCGCCAGCCGGGCGTCGAGCGAGCGGGTCAGCCTCGGCAACGAGGTCCCCGCGTCCGCCCGCGGAGCCGCCGCGCTCCAGGCGGCCTCCACGCAGCAGGGCAAGCCGTACGTCTCCGGCGGCACGGGCCCCAGCTCGTTCGACTGCTCCGGTCTGACCCAGTGGGCCTACGCCCAGGCCGGTGTCCAGATCACCCGCACCACCTACACCCAGATCAACGACGGTGTACGGATCGGGCGCAGCGCGCTGAAGCCGGGCGACCTGGTCTTCTTCAACAACACCTCGCACGTGGGCCTGTACGCGGGCAACAACCAGATCCTGCACGCCCCGAAGCCGGGCACCGTGGTCCGTTACGAGTCGATGGATTACATGGGCACCTTCCAGTTCGGCGTGCGCATCTGACGCCCGAACGGGCGAATTGCGCCACGCTTCGCTGACGCCCCGCCCCGCCGGAGACCAAGGTCACCGGCGGGGCGGAGCTGTTTGCCCGCCCTCCCGCCTCCGGCGTGGTCTTTGGCCGTCGCGTAGTCGGCCGATTACTGTCTGTCTGCTGTGCGGCTCCCGGTCGTCGTTCCGCCCGTCCCGGGCGGCAGGGGCCGCGCACCGTCCGCGTCCAGCGGGCGGGTACGCGGAAGGGAGTGCGGCTTCCTGTGGTGTCCCATCGCCGTTCCACACAGTCCGGCCTCGACCGGACCGTCCGGGTCACTGTCCTTTCGGCCGCCGCGGCGACCGCGGCGGCCACGCTCGGGGCCGCCCCGGTGAGCGCCGACCCGCAGGACACGCACGAGGCCGCCAAGGCCCGGGTCGACCGGCTGTACGGCGAGGCCGAGAAGGCCACCGAGCGTTACAACGAGGCCGGGGAGAAGGTCGACCGGCTGCGTGGCGAGGTGACCCGGGCGCAGGACGCGGCGGCCCGCGGCCAGGAGGACGTCAACCGGATGCGCACGGCCCTCGGTTCGCTCGCCGGCGCGCAGTACCGCACCGGCGGCATCGACCCGTCGATCGCGCTGCTGCTCTCCTCGGACCCGGACACCTTCCTCGACAGGGCCGCCACCCTCGACCGGCTGGCCGCGCGGCGGACCGTCGAGCTGCACAGGCTCCAGAGCTCGATGCGCACGGTCGCCCAGACCCGCGCGGAGGCCACCAGGTCCCTCGCCCAGCTGGAGAGCAGCCGGGCCGCCGTCACCCGCCACAAGCGCACCGTCGAGGGCAAGCTCGCCCAGGCCCGGCAGCTGCTGAACTCCCTGCCCGCCGAGGACCGCGAGGCCCGGGACCGTGCCTCACGCTCGGGTCGCGACGAGCCGGTCCCCGCCCTCTCGGACCAGGCGCCGGGCTCGGGGAGGGCCATGGCCGCCCTCATGGCGGCCAGGCACGCGCTCGGGCTCCCGTACGTGTGGGGCGCCAACGGGCCCAGCGGCTTCGACTGTTCCGGGCTCATGCAGTGGGCGTACGCCCAGGCCGGGGTCAGCCTCCCGCGCACCTCCCAGGCCCAGCGCCACGCCGGCCGGATGGTGCCGCTCTCCGAGGCCCGCCCCGGGGACCTCGTCGCCTACCGCGCGGACGCGAGCCACATCGGGATGTACGCGGGCGACGGCCAGGTCATCCACGCCCCGTACCCCGGCGCCCCGGTGCGCTACGACCCCGTCGGCATGATGCCCGTCTCCTCGGTCACCCGCCTGTGACCGTACGATCGGCAGGATGGCTGTTCAGAGACGTGAGACGGGGTGCGAGCTGGCCCGGGCGCGGCGCGCGGCGGGTGCCGTGCTCGCCGGGCTGCTGTTCGCGTCCGCCTGCACGTCCCCCGGTGACTCGGCCCGGGACACGGCCGCCCAGGAGATCCGCGCCACCCTCGACCGCCGGGCGACGGCGGTCCTGAACCACGATCCGGCCGGATATCTGGCCGTGCTCGCCCCGAAGGCCGCGGCCCTGCGGGCCGCCCAGCGCGCGGAGCTGGCCAACCTCGCCGACGTACCGCTGAAGTCGTGGTCGTACGACGTGAAGACCGTGACCCCGCACGGCACCGGCCGGGCCACCGCGGACGTCGACCTCCGGTACCGGATCAAGGGCTACGACCGTGCCCCCGTCTCCGCCGCCCGCACCCTGGAGCTGGCCCGGGACGGCGCGGACGGCCGCTGGTACATCGCCGCCGACCGGCCGGCCGAGGGCGCCGCGGGCCAGCTGTGGCAGCAGGGCGACGTCCAGGTCGTCCGGGGCAGCCACAGCCTCGTCCTCGGAGTGGGCCGCTCCGACGCCGAGCTGCGCCGGATCGCCGGCACCGCCGACCGCGCCGTGCCGGCCGTCTCCGCCGCCTGGCCGGAGTCCTGGGTGCGCCGGGTGGTCGTGCTCGTACCGGACTCGGTGGAGGACATGGCGGGGCTGCTGGGCTCACCCGAGGCGAGTTACCGGGGCATAGCGGCCGTCACCACCGGTGAGGTCGGCGGCTCGGGCAGGGCTCCGGGCGCCGCCGACCGGGTGATCGTCAATCCGCAGGCGTACGCGATGCTCGGCGCGTTCGGACAGCAGATCGTCCTCACGCACGAGACCACCCATGTCGCGACCCGGGTCCGCACCTCCCCTGCCACGCCGGTCTGGCTCTCCGAGGGCTTCGCCGACTGGGTCGCCTACCGCGACGAGAGCCGCCCGGCCGGCCTGGTCGCGCCCGAGCTGGCCGAAGCGGTCCGCGGTGGCGAGCTGCCCGCCGAGCTGCCCGTCGACGCGGACTTCGGCTTCGGCGGCGCCGCCGGGAAGCTCGCGAGGGCGTACGAGGGGGGCTGGATGGCCTGCGAGCTCATCGAGGACCGCTGGGGCGAGGAGAAGCTGATCGCCTTCTACAAGGCCGTGGGGGGCCATCCAGGGCGGGACGGGGCGGTGGAGCAGGCGCTGCACACGGTGCTCGGTACGACTCCGCAGGAGTTCACCGCGAGCTGGCGGGACTATCTGGCGGCACGGCTCGGCTGACGGCTCTCCGGGCCGTCGGCCGAGTCCGCGAGAGGCGCCCTCCCGGCCCCGGCCGGCACGGTCTCCCGCCACAGCCGCAGCCCGGCGGCCAGCGTGGCGGCGACCAGCAGCCCGTTGCGTACGAGGAGCAGCCCCACGCCCACCGCGTCACTGGCGACGACGTGCGCGAAGCCGAGCGGGAACTCCAGCAGCGTGACACCCGTGGCCACCAGCACCAGACAGGCGGGCAGCACCATCCGGCTGCCCCGGAACACCAGGCAGACGGCCGCCAGACCGACCAGCCACAGCATGTACTGGGGGCTGATGACCCGGCTGGTCGTGGTGAACAGCAGGACCGCTGTGAACGCCGCGTCCGCCGGAGTGTGCGCCGCGAACGTCCGGGCCCGCAGCCGCCACACCAGCAGCCAGCCGAAGGCGAGCACCGTCAGCCCCATGGCGAGCGTGGACACCAGCGGGACGTACGGGCCGGTGAACTCCATCGAGCCGTAGCGCAGCTCCACCCCGCCCCGCCAGCCGAACTGCCGGGCCACGTGGAACACCAGCGCCCCCAGCGACTCGATCTCGGTGCCCCGGTCCCGCTGGAACGACAGGAACGCGAACGCGCCGGGCAGCGCCGCCGCGCACAGCACGGCCAGCGTCACCGCCGTCGTCGCGGCGGCCACCCACGCCCTGCGGCTCGTCCGCCCCCGCGCGGTGCCCACCAGCAGCAGCGCCGGCCACACCTTCAGCAGCGCCCCGAGGGCGGCCAGCGCCCCGAGCACCCGTGGGCGGCGCACCCCGGCCAGCAGGGCCGCCACCGCGACCGCGGTGACCATCAGGTCGTACCGGGCGTACGCGGTGGGGCCGAGGAGCGGCACCCCCGCCACCCACACCCAGGCACCCGCGCCACTCCTGCCCGGCCGCCGCCGCGCGTGCAGCAGCAGGCCGAGGACCAGCGCGTCGCAGAGCAGGACCAGGAGGTAGAAGGCCGGCGGGTAGTCCAGGAACGGCAGCAGGGCGGGGGAGAGGACGGCGAGGGCGGCGACGGGCGGGTACTGCCAGGTGACGTCGTCGACCGGGAAGGTGCCGCTCCGCAGCACCTCGTACCAACCGTGGTAGATCACCGACACGTCGCTCGTGACGTCCGGCCCCGGGACAGTGAAGACCTTGAAGACGCAGAGCAGCAGCGTCGCTCGGGTGAGGGCCCACACCGCGAGGGACAGACGTGTTCCGGTTGCTCCCGTCATGACTGTCCCATCCGGTTCGGCGGCGCTTACGGAGAGCCATGATGCCGGGCGGGACGGTGCGGGAGCGATGAAGCGGGGCCGTTCGGTACTGTCGGCGGCGATGGACAAGACCCTGATCGTGACGAACGATTTCCCGCCCCGGCCCGGTGGTATCCAGGCGTTCCTGCACAACATGGCGCTGCGCGTGGACCCCGGACAGCTCGTCGTGTACGCCTCCACCTGGAAGCGCGGCGCCGAGGGCGCCGCGGCCACCGCCGCCTTCGACGCCGAGCAGCCCTTCACGGTCGTGCGCGACCGTACGACGATGCTGCTGCCGACCCCCCGGGTCACCCGGCGAGCGGTCCAGCTGCTGCGGGAACACGGCTGCTCTTCCGTCTGGTTCGGCGCCGCGGCCCCGCTCGGCCTGATGGCACCGGCCCTGCGCAGGGCCGGTGCCAGCCGGATCGTGGCCACCACCCACGGGCACGAGGCGGGGTGGGCCCAGCTGCCCGCCTCCCGGCAGCTGCTGCGCCGCATCGGCGAGGGCACGGACACGATCACGTACCTCGGCGAGTACACGCGCTCCCGGATAGCCGCCGCGCTCACTCCGCGGGCGGCGGGCCGCATGGTCCAGCTGCCGCCCGGGGTCGACGAGAAGACCTTCCACCCGGCCTCGGGAGGGGACCGGGTCAGGGCCCGGCTCGGCCTCTCCGACCGGCCCGTCGTCGTCTGTGTGTCACGCCTCGTGCCGCGCAAGGGCCAGGACACCCTGATCCTCGCCATGCCCGCGATCCTCGCGCGGGTGCCGGACGCGGTGCTCCTGATCGTCGGCGGCGGACCGTACGCCGGGGAACTGAGGAAGCTGGCCGCCGAGACGGGCGTGACGGACTCGGTGCGCTTCACCGGGCCGGTGCCGTGGGAGGAACTGCCCGCCCACTACGGCGCCGGCGACGTCTTCGCGATGCCCTGCAGGACCCGGCGCGGCGGGCTCGACGTCGAGGGCCTCGGCATCGTCTACCTGGAGGCGTCCGCGACCGGCCTGCCGGTGGTGGCGGGCGACTCCGGCGGCGCGCCCGACGCGGTACTCGACGGTGAGACCGGCTGGGTGGTGCGGGGCGGCTCCGCCGAGGATTCGGCCGACCGGATCGTCACCCTGCTCGGCGATCCGGAGCTGCGGCGGCGGATGGGGGAGCGGGGCAGGGCCTGGGTCGAGGAGAAGTGGCGCTGGGACCTGCTCGCCGAGAAGCTCAAGGAGCTCCTCTGAGCAGTTGACGACGCGTCAACGCGCCTGCGCGAAAGGGCCCGTCTCCACCAGGAGACGGGCCCTTTCGCGCAACAGCGCGTTCAGGCGCGGTAGATGGACTCGACCTCGTCGGCGAAGTCCTTCGCCACCACGTTCCGCTTCAGCTTCAGCGAGGGCGTGATGTGGCCCGCCTCCTCGGTGAACTGGGCGGCCAGGATGCGGAACTTGCGTACGGACTCGGCCTTGGACACCGCGGCGTTGCCGTCGTCCACGGCACGCTGCACCTCGGCCAGCAGCTCCGGGTCCTCGCGCAGCGACACGGCCGTCGAACCGACGGGCTTGCCGTGCTCCTCGGCCCAGCGGCCCAGGAACTCCTCGTCCAGGGTGACCAGCGCGCCCACGAACGGACGGCCGTCACCGACCACCATGCACTCCGCCACCAGGGCGTGCGCGCGGATCCGGTCCTCGATCACGGCCGGGGCGACGTTCTTGCCGCCCGCCGTCACGATGATCTCCTTCTTGCGGCCGGTGATCGCGAGGTAGCCGTCCTCGTCGAGCGTCCCGATGTCACCGGTGTGGAACCAGCCGTCGGCCAGTGCCTCGGCCGTCGCGGTCTCGTTCTGCCAGTAGCCCGTGAACAGGTGCTCGCCGTGCAGCAGCACCTCGCCGTCGTCGGCGATCCGCACGACCGAACCGGGCAGCGGCTGACCGACCGTGCCGATCTTCTGCCGGTCCCACGGGTTGAAGGCGGTGGCCGCGCAGGTCTCTGTCAGGCCGTAGCCCTCCAGGACCGTGAAACCGATACCGCGGTAGAAGTGCCCGAGCCGCTCACCGAGCGGCGCACCGCCGGAGATCGCGTACTCGCCCCGGCCGCCGAGCACCGCCCGCAGCTTGCTGAAGACCAGTTTGTCGAAGACCTTGTGCTTGACCTTGAGACCGAGGGCCGGGCCCTGCGGGGTGCCCAGCGCCCGGCTGTACGCGATGGCCGTGTCGGCCGCCCGGTCGAAGATCTTGCCCTTGCCGTCGGCCTGCGCCTTGGCGCGCGCCGAGTTGTAGACCTTCTCGAAGACCCGCGGCACACCGAGGATCAGCGTCGGCCGGAAGGCCGCCAGCTCATCGGTGAGGTTCTTGATGTCCGGCACGCAGCCGAGCTTGATCGGGGCCATCACCGAGGCCACCTCGACCAGCCGGCCGAAGACGTGCGCGGCGGGGAGGAAGAGGAGTACGGAGCACTCGCCGGTACGGAAGAGGGGTTTCAGCCGCTCGACCACGTTGCCGCACTCCGCGAAGAAGCTGCGGTGGGTCAGCACGCAGCCCTTGGGGCGGCCCGTGGTGCCCGAGGTGTAGACGATGGTGGCCGGGTCGTCGGCCTTGGCGCTCACCGTGCGCAGATCCATGGTCTCGTCGGAGACCTCCGCCCCGGCGGTGGTCAGGCCGTCGACCGCGCCCTTGTCGATCTGCCACACGTGCTGCAGAGCGGGGAGACCGTCGCGCACGGAGGCGACGGACTCGGCGTGGGCGTCGCTCTCCACGATGACGGCGACGGCACCCGAATCGCCGAGTATCCACTGGACCTGCTCGGGGGAGCTCGTCTCGTAGACCGGGACCGTGACCGCACCGGCGCTCCAGATCGCGAAGTCCAGCTGCACCCACTCGTAGCGGGTGCGCGACATCAGGGCGACCCGGTCGCCGGGCTGCACGCCCGCCGCGATCAGGCCCTTGGCCGCGCTTCTGACCTCTGCGAGGAACTGGGTGGCGGTGACGTCCGTCCAGACGCCGGCCACCTTGCGGCTCATCACCGCGACTTCGGGATGCTGAGCGGCATTGCGGCGGATGAGATCCGTCAGGTTGCCGTCCGAGGGGACCTCGTACAGGGCCGGAAGGCTGAACTCGCGCAAGACTGCTGCTCCTCATCGGGCTCCGGTGCCACGGCTCTGTGTGACGCACCGGATGCGGTCCAAGACTGGCACGTGCTCCGTGGGGTGAGCACGACTGGACTGCCCGGACGTTACCCACCGGTACGTGGTTCCCGATAGGGGGTTCCGGCCAGATGTCTTATGCATCACACATAGAGGTGGGCCTTCCGCGCACAGTAGTGCACCGACGTGACGACCCGGAAGTAACCGCAGGTCCGGCCGCCCCTACCCAGGCAGAGGACCGAGATCTAGGGTGATCGGATGCGAGGCAGCGGAGTGGACGGCCGGAGCGTGGCCGTAAAGAGCGGTACGCGCATCCACGTGGTCAGCGACGTGCACGGCAACACCGAGGCGCTGGCCCGCGCCGGGGACGGCGCCGACGCCCTCATCTGCCTGGGTGACCTGGTGCTCTTCCTCGACTACGCCGACCACTCGCGCGGCATCTTCCCCGACCTCTTCGGCGTGCAGAACGCCGACCGCCTCGTCGAACTGCGCACCGCCCGCCGCTTCGAGGAGGCCCGCGCGTTCGGCCGCGCCCTGTGGGCGGGCATGGACCGCAACGCCGCCATCGTCGCCGCCGTGCGCAAGCAGTACGCGGAGATGTTCGCCGCCCTGCCCACCCCGACGTACGCCACCTACGGCAACGTCGACATCCCCGGCCTCTGGCCCGAGTACACGGCCCCCGGCACCACCGTCCTGGACGGCGAGCGCGTCGAGATCGGCGGCCGGATCTTCGGCTTCGTCGGCGGCGGGCTCAAGACCCCGATGAACACGCCGTACGAGATCAGCGACGAGGAGTACGCGGCCAAGGTCGAGGCGCTCGGGCCGGTGGACGTGCTCTGCTCGCACATCCCGCCCGACGTCCCCGAGCTGACGTACGACACCGTGGCGCGCCGCTTCGAGCGCGGCAGCCGGGCCCTCCTCGACGCCATCAGGCGCACTCGCCCCAGGTACGCGCTTTTCGGCCATGTCCACCAGCCACTGGTCCGCCGGATGCGCATCGGCGTCACCGAGTGCGTCAACGTCGGTCACTTCGCCTCCACCGGGCGGCCATGGGCCCTGGAGTGGTGACGCGGACCGCGGAACGACGACCGTCCCGTACGCGATAGCCTGCACGCGGCAGACCTCTGCCGAACGCGACCGGTACACCGCACTGGAGGGCCACGGCGATGGCTGAACACACCAGCTCGAGCATCATGATCGAGGCCGCACCGGCCGACGTCATGGGCGTGATCGCCGACTTCGACCGCTATCCCGAGTGGACCGGCGAGGTGAAGCAGGCCGAGGTCCTGGCCGGCGACGACCGGGGCCGCGCCGAGCAGGTCCGCCTGGTCCTGGACGCCGGAGCGATCAAGGACGACCACGTCCTCGCGTACACCTGGACCGGTGAGAACGAGGTCAGCTGGACCCTCGTGAAGTCCCAGATGCTGCGGGCCCTCGACGGCTCGTACACCCTGGCACCCGTCGGCGACCGCACCGAGGTCACCTACCGGCTGGCCGTCGACGTCAAGATCCCGCTCCTCGGCATGATCAAGCGCAAGGCGGAGAAGGTCATCATCGACCGGGCCCTCGCCGGACTGAAGAAGCGCGTCGAGTCCGTCCAGCGGGGCTGACCGCGTGCGTACGGTCCTGGTCACCGGCCCCGGCGGTGCGGGCCGTACGACGGTCGCCGCGGCGACCGCACTGGCCGCGGCCCGCACCGGCCTGCGCACCCTGCTCGTCTCCGCCGACGCCGTACCCGGATTCCCCGCCGGTACGGAACCCGTCGAGGTCACCGACGGTCTGCGGTACGCCCGGATCGACTCCGGCGCACACTTCCGCGACGAACTCGTCGGCCTCCAGGACCGCGCGTCCGGACTCCTCGGCCTGCTCGGTGCCAACCGCCTCGACGCCGAGGAACTGACCGAACTGCCCGGCAGCGCACAGCTCGCGCTCCTCCACACCCTGCACCGCGCCGCCGAGGGCGACTGGTCGAAGGACGGCACGGACGTCCTCGTCGTCGACCTTCCGCCGCTGCGCGAGGCACTCGCCGTGCTCGCCCTGCCCGAGCAGCTGCGCCGCTACCTGCGCCGCCTCCTGCCGCAGGAACGCCAGGCCGCACGGGCCCTGCGCCCGGTCCTCGCCCAGCTCGCCGGAGTGCCCGCACCCGCGCAGTGGCTGTACGAGGCCGCCGCCCGCAAGGACGCCGAGCTGGCCGCCGTCCAGGCCCTGATCGAGGATGGATCGACGACCGTACGACTGGTCGCCGAACCCGGCACGGCTGCCGAGGACGCCCTGCGCACCGCCCGTACCGGACTCGCCCTGCAGGGCCTGCGCGTGGACGCGCTCGTGGCCAGCCGGGTGCTGCCCCGGCACTCTCAGGACCCCTGGTTCGCCGGTCTCGCCGCCCAGCAGGAGAAGTGCCTCGGCCACTGGGCGCAGGAATGGGCCCCCGGGACACTGCGCGAGGCGGCCCACCTCGGCCACGATCCGCGGGGCCTGGACGATCTGGCCCTCCTCGTCGGCGGCCTCGCCCCCGACGGCCGCACACCCGGCCGCGCCGACGGCCCCTGGTGGATCGAGGACACTCCCGGACCTGACACCTCCGGTGAGCCGGCCGAGGCGACCCTCGTCTGGTGCCTGCCGCTGCCCGGCGCCGGTAAGAAGGACGTCCACCTGGTCCGCCGCGGTGACGAACTGCTCCTCACCGTCGGCCCGTTCCACCGGATCGTGCGCCTGGAGCCGGGACTGCGCCGCTGTGCCGTCTCCGGAGCCGCGCTCACCGACGGCGTGCTGCGCGTCCGGTTCACGCCCGACCCGGCGCTCTGGCCGCGGACCCGATGAACGGTTTACCCCCGTTCGGGTAACGTCGGTACTACGTCACCCTTGCCGCAGGAGCCCGCCATGAGTGAATCCACCGATCGTCCCGTCGACGGCGACGCGTGGGCCGATGCCTGCGCCGAGGACCTCGAAGCCGAGAAGGCCAGGCGCCGCGCCCAGTACGGGCCGCAGCCCGGATCCGCCGCCGAGGAACTGCGCAAGCTGGTCGACGCGGTGGCCGACAAGGTCGCCTCGCTCCAGTCGCCGCTGCTCGGCGTGGCCGCCCAGGGAGCCGTCCAGCAGGTCATCAAGCAGGCGAAGTCCGCGGTCGAGCCCGTCATCGAACGCAATCCGGACCTCTTCGACCATCTCGCGGCAGCGGGCAACGAACTCCTGGCCGCCTACCGCTCGGCCGTCGAGGGCCAGGAGGCCCGCTGGACCCGGACCACCGAGGGCGCGGGCGGTGCGGACACCCCGAAGAAGGCCGCCGAGAACCCGTCCGACCCCCGGGACGAGGGCCCCGGCGGCAGCGAGCACATCGACCTGGACTGACCGCGGGCCGGAGGCAGAAGGCCCGTGGCCTTCCCTGCCTCGGGTACGGTTGGCCGTAGCGGGGCTCGACCGAAACTGAGGGATTCATGGGACTCACCATCGGCGTCGATATCGGCGGCACGAAGATCGCGGCTGGAGTGGTCGACGAAGAGGGCCAGATCCTCTCGATGTTCAAGGTATCGACCCCGCCGACGGCCGAAGGCATCGTCGACGCCATCTGCTCAGCCGTGGCCGGAGCGAGCGAGGGCCACGACGTCGAGGCGGTCGGCATCGGCGCTGCCGGATATGTCGACGACAAGCGCGCCACCGTGCTGTTCGCACCGAACATCAAGTGGCGCCACGAGCCGCTGAAGGACAAGGTCGAGCAGCGGGTCGGCCTGCCGGTCGTCGTCGAGAACGATGCCAACGCCGCGGCCTGGGGCGAATACCGCTTCGGAGCAGGCCAGGGCCACGACGACGTCATCTGCATCACGCTCGGCACGGGCCTGGGCGGCGGCATCATCATCGGCAACAAGCTGCGGCGCGGACGCTTCGGCGTGGCCGCCGAGTTCGGCCACATCCGGGTCGTCCCGGACGGTCTGCTCTGCGGCTGCGGCAGCCAGGGCTGCTGGGAGCAGTACGCCTCCGGGCGCGCGCTCGTCCGGTACGCGAAGCAGCGCGCCAACGCCACCCCGGAGAACGCCGCGATCCTCCTGTCGCTCGGCGACGGCACGGTGGAGGGCATCGAGGGCAAGCACGTCAGCGCCGCCGCCCGCCAGGGCGACCTGGTCGCCGTCGACTCGTTCCGTGAGCTGGCCCGCTGGGCCGGAGCCGGACTCGCCGACCTCGCCTCGCTCTTCGACCCGTCCGCGTTCATCGTCGGCGGCGGCGTCTCGGACGAGGGCGAACTCGTCCTCGACCCGATCCGCAAGTCCTTCCGGCGCTGGCTGATCGGCGGCGAGTGGCGCCCGCACGCGCAGGTGCTCGCCGCTCAGCTCGGCGGCAAGGCCGGCCTTGTCGGCGCGGCCGACCTGGCCCGCCAGGGCTGAGTCCACAGCACGACCGGACGCCCGTCGCGCCCTCTGGGGAGCGGCGGGCGTCCGTCGTATCGTGAAGCACATGGTCATGACGCCGCTGCCCGACTCCCGTACCCAGCCGGACGGTTCAGCCGTCATCAGAGTGCTCAGCTACAACGTGCGGTCGATGCGTGACGACACCGAGGCCCTGGCCCGTGTCATCCGCGCCTGCCGTCCCGATCTGGTCTTCGTCCAGGAGGCCCCGCGCTTCTTCCGCTGGCGCAAGGCGGCCGCCAGGCTCGCCGCCCGTACCGACCTGGTGGTCCTCGGCGGCGGCGCCACGGCTGCCGGGCCCCTCCTGCTCTGTTCGCTGCGGGCCACGGTGGAGCGGACCGAGGACGTGCTGCTGCCGCTCACCCCCGGCCTGCACCGCAGGGGCTTCGCCACCGCCGTGGTGCGGATCGCAGGGACCCGGATCGGGCTCCTGAGCTGCCATCTCAGCCTTCAGCGCGAGGAACGCCTGGCCCAGGTGGACCTCCTGCTCGAACGGCTGGACGCGATGCAGGTGCCCCATGCCATCGCGGCCGGTGACCTCAACGAGGGACCGGGAGGGCGGGCGTTCGAGCGGCTGGCCGGGCGGCTCCAGGACTGCCGGGCCGTACGCCCCTGGGGTGGCGAGCACACCTTCTCGCCGGACGATCCCCGGCGGCGCATCGACGCGGTCTTCGCCACGGAGGGTATCGAGGTGCTCGGCTGCGGTGTTCCGTCGGGGCTCGCGGGCATCACCGAAGTGGACCTGCGGGCCGCCACGGACCACCTTCCGGTGCTGGCGGCACTCCGGGTGCCCGCCCTGTCCTCGACGGCCCGACAGACCTGACCGTACGGGTGTCGCGTCAGGTCTCGTGTCATGCGCGACGCATCAGACCACCGCGCCGCGCCCCGGGTCGTCGTCTTCTTCGTCGTCGTGGGGCATCCGCGCCACCAGCGTCGCGAAGCCGCCGAGGAAACCGCCGATGCAGAGCGTGGTGAGCCACCACGTCATCTCCCACTGCAGCAGCACGGCGACCAGCATCAGGACGGGGCCGCCGACGACCGCGAGCCAGGCGAACTTCGCCGTGACGTCGGCCTCCGGCAGCGGCGGCGGCTCCGGAGGGACGAAATGCCCCTCTTCGCTGTCGTCCGGGCCGTCGGCGTCGCCGTCCTTGGGCTCCTCGACCTCGTAGTCGCGCGGACCCGCGACCCCGGGCGCGAAGACGACGGAACTGCCCAGCGCCTTCTTCTCCGGGGGCTTCGCCGGTTTCGGCTTGCCCGCACCCTTGTCCACGTCGTCGTCGCCCGTGCCCGCGTCCGGCTCCAGGACGTTCAGCTGGTCGTCCTCCAGCAGCGCCAGATCCTCGATCGACTTGAAGGGCTTGGCGCCCGGCGGGTCCGGCGGCTCGTCGCCGTACCCCGCGACGATGGCCTCCCAGGCCGCGTCCTCGTCGATCGGCCGGGCGTCCTCGGTCCCCTCGGGGACATCGGTGCCCTCCGTGGGACGCGGTTCGCGCTCCTCGTCACTGCCTGTGCGCTCCGCGTCGTGCTCAGCCACCGGACGTGCTCCCCTTCTTCCCGACGCTGGGTGCGAGGCGGCCGACGAACGAGTAGCTCTCCTCGAAGATCCGCTCCGCATCATGGTCCAACGTCGCCACGTGGTAGCTCTGTTCCAGGAGGATCTCCTCGACGTCCGTCGACGACACCCGGCTCAGGATGCGGGCCGAGTCGGCGGGCGGCACCACGTGGTCCTGCGGGCTGTGCAGCAGCAGGAGCGGCTGGGTGACCTGCGGCAGCTCGGCGTCGACCAGGCGGAAGAAATTGCGCACCGAATGGGCCGAGTGCAGCGGCACCCGGTCGTAGCCGACCTCCTCGGCGCCCGCCAGCGCGATGTCGCTGGTGAGGCCCTTCGTCGTCCGCACGAGATGACGGGCGACCGGCAGGGCGTACGCCGACAGGCCGTGCACCTTGTTCGCGGGGTTCACCAGCACCAGGCCCGTGATCGCGTCCCCGTGCTTCGCCGCCAGCCGCAGCGACAGGGCACCGCCCATGGAGAGCCCGAAGACGAAGACCTGGCTGCACCGCTCCCGCAGGACGCGCAGCTCCCGGTCCACCTCCGCGTACCAGTCCTGCCAGCCGGTGACGGCCATGTCCTCCCAGCGGGTGCCGTGCCCGGGCAGCAGCGGGAGCGAGACGGTCAGCCCCCGCTCCGCGAGGTAGTCGGCCCAGGGGCGCAGCGACTGCGGCGATCCGGTGAATCCGTGACAGAGAAGGACGCCGATCTCTCCGCCCTCGTGGCGGAAAGGCTCGGCTCCAGGGAGGACCGGCACCGGGGTCTCCTGTTCGTGAGGCTGTGACGGGTGGGTGACGCGCGCGTAAGGGGGTGGAGCGGTGGGGCTGAAAGGGGAGTGCGAAGAAGGATTACTTCACCGTACGCGACCGGACCGACACCGACCAGGGCCGTCACCGCTGACAGCCGCGGGACCGGCCGCCGGCGCCGTCCCGTGCCGGGCGGGAGCGCGGGCGATGCCACAGGTTAAGGTCTGTCGGACAGCACACAGGAGGCACCCGAGTTGATCTACGGCGCAATGAAGTTCTCCATCGGCGGCTCTCTGAAGCTCGCGTTCAGGCCGTGGGTGGAGGGCCTGGAGAACATCCCCGAGCAGGGGCCGGCGATCCTCGCGAGCAACCATCTGTCGTTCTCCGACTCGTTCTTCCTGCCGGCCGTACTCGACCGCAAGGTCACCTTCATCGCGAAGGCCGAGTACTTCACGGCTCCCGGGGTGAAGGGCAGGCTCACCGCGGCCTTCTTCAAGGGGGTCGGCCAGCTCCCGGTGGACCGCTCCGGGGCCCGCGGCGCCGGTGAGGCGGCCATCAAGGCGGGCATACAGGTCATCGAGAGCGGCGGGCTCTTCGGTATCTACCCCGAGGGCACCCGCTCGCCCGACGGCCGTCTCTACCGCGGCAAGCCCGGTGGCCTCGCCCGGGTGGCCCTCGCCACCGGTGCGCCCGTCATCCCTGTCGCGATGATCGACACGGAGAAGATCCAGCCGCCCGGGCAGGTGATGCCCAAGCTGATGCGACCGGGCATCAGGATCGGCAAGCCGCTCGACTTCAGCCGCTACCAGGGCATGGACGGCGACCGCTTCATCCTGCGTTCGGTGACCGACGAGGTCATGTACGAGATCATGAAGCTCTCCGGCCAGGAGTACGTCGACATCTACGCGACGGCGGCCAAGCGGCAGCTCGCGGACGAGGCGAAGCTCCGGGCCGAGGACGAGAAGCGCGCACAGAAGCAGCGGCACGAGGCGGGCACGGCGGATGCCGCGCACGCCGGGGACAAGGACGGAACGGAGCGGACCGGCGCGTAGCCGCGTCGCTGTCCGTCCGGGGGGTGGGGGAGATGACCAAGCGCGAGCGGGTCGTACGCATGTCCGTGGAGCAGCCGTTGTGGCGTGCTCTGACCGCGTACCGCCTGCTGACCATGGTCTACGCGGTGATCCTCGCCGTCCTCGGCCGTGAGAAGTACGAGCGGCCGTGGGTGGCCGTCGCCTATCTGGCCGTGATGGTCCTGTGGACGCTCGCCACCCTCCCCAAGGTCGCCGGCGCGGTGCGCTGCACCAAGCGCTTCCTCGGTGCGGACCTCGTCATAGCCCTCACCGGCATCCTCCTCACCCCGCTCGCCGACTTCGACGCCCGGTACGTCGACGGCCCGACCCTTCCCTCGATCTGGACGGCCGGCTCCGTCCTGGCGTTCGCCATCAAGGGCGGCTGGCGCTGGGCGGCCTTCGCCTCCACGTTCGTCGCCGTCGCCAACATCATCGAGCGCGGTCACCCCAGCCGGGACACCGTGCACAACGTCCTTCTGGTCTGGGTCGCCTCCATCGCCATCGGGTACGTCGTCGAGGTGGCCCGCGCCAGTGAACGCACCCTGGCCCGCGCCCTGGAGATCGAGGCCACCACCCGCGAGCGGGAGCGGCTGGCCCGCGACATCCACGACAGCGTGCTCCAGGTCCTCGCGATGGTGCAGCGCCGCGGCTCGGCGCTCGGCGGCGAGGCCGCCGAACTGGGCAGGATGGCCGGCGAGCAGGAAGTGGCCCTGCGCACGCTCGTCTCCAGCGGCCTCGTTCCCACCACCCGGGTCTCCGAGGACGCGGCCGACGGCGCCGTCGTCCGGACCGTCGAGGTCGACGACGACCGGGCCGGGGGAGCCGACTGCGATCTGCGCGCCCTGCTCGCCCCGCACGCGGGCTCCCGGGTCAGCTTCGCGGAACCAGGTGCTCCGGTGCTGCTGCCGCCGGAGGCCGCCCGGGAGCTCGCCGCGGCTGTCAGTGCCGCCCTGGACAATGTGCGGGTGCACGCAGGACAGGACGCCCAGGCATGGATTCTCGTCGAGGACGAGCGTGACGAAGTGATCGTGACCGTCCGGGACGACGGCCCGGGCATCCCGGAAGGCAGGCTCGCCCAGGCGGAGGGCGAGGGCCGGCTGGGGGTGGCCCTGTCCATCCGCGGACGGCTGCGTGACCTGGGCGGCACGGCCGCGTTGATTTCGGTGCCCGGCCAGGGCACGGAGGTCGAGTTGAAGGTTCCGAAGGTTTCACGGGGGAAGGCAGGATCGGCCCGATGAGTACAGCGAACGAGCAGGACGCCCAGGAGCGGCCCACCAGGGTGATGGTCGTCGACGACCACCCGATGTGGCGCGACGCCGTCGCCCGCGATCTGGCGGAGTCCGGCTTCGACGTGGTGGCGACGGCCGGTGACGGCCCGCAGGCGGTGCGCAGGGCGAAGGCCGCGCGGCCCGATGTCCTGGTCCTCGACCTGAATCTGCCCGGGATGCCCGGCGTCCAGGTCTGCAAGGAGCTCGTCGGCTCCCACCCCGGCCTGCGCGTCCTGGTGCTCTCCGCGAGCGGTGAACACGCCGACGTCCTGGAGGCGGTGAAGTCGGGCGCCACGGGCTACCTGCTGAAGTCCGCCAGCACCCAGGAGCTGACCGACGCCGTGCGCTCCACCGCTGCCGGCGACCCGGTCTTCACCCCGGGCCTCGCCGGTCTGGTCCTCGGCGAATACCGCAGGCTCGCCTCCGACCCGGTGCCCGTTGCCTCCGACGAACCGAAGGCTCCGGAACTCACCGACCGCGAGACGGAAGTGCTGCGTCTGGTCGCGAAGGGCCTCTCGTACAAGCAGATCGCCGAACGGCTCGTCATCTCCCACCGCACCGTCCAGAACCACGTGCAGAACACGCTCGGGAAGCTCCAGTTGCACAACCGGGTGGAGCTCGTGCGGTACGCGATCGAGCGCGGCCTCGACGACGTCGGCTGAGCGGCGCCCTGGGGGCGCGGGCCGTATATTCGCGAGGACCGGCATATGCGCGAACACCGGTCCCTGCCCGCCTGCGCGAAATCGGGAGACGTCGTGGAAATCCTGGCCTTCGGTGTGCAGTCCGACGAGAAGCCCCTGATCGAGAACGCCTTCGCCGGACAGCACGAGGTCCGCTGCCTGGACGTCTTCCTCAACGGGGACACCGCACCGATCGCGGCGGGCTACGAGATCATCTCCACCAGCGTCAACGCCGACCTCAGCGGCAAGGTCCTCCAGACCCTCGCAGCGGGCGGCACGCAGATGATCGCCCAGCGCTCCACGGGGTTCAACAACATCGACCTCGACGTCGCCGAACGCCTGGCCCTGCGTGTCGCCCGCGTCTCGTACTACTCGCCGTACTCCGTCGCGGAATTCGCCTGGACCCTCGCGATGGCGGTCAACCGGCGCATCATCCGCGCCGCGAGCCGCACCAGGGACTTCGACTTCCGTCTCGACGGCCTCCTCGGCCGGGACATGCGCGGACGCACCGTCGGTGTGATCGGCACCGGGAAGATCGGCGAGGCGTTCACCCGGATCGCCCACGGCTTCGGCATGAACCTGCTCGGCTGGGACATCGCCGAGAACCCGGTGTGCCTGGAGCTCGGCATGAAGTACGTCGAGAAGGACCGGCTCCTCGCCGAGTCCGACCTGATCAGCCTGCACGTACCGCTGCTGCCCGCGACCCGCCACCTCATCGGCCAGGACGCCCTGGCCGCGATGAAGGACGACGCGATCCTGATCAACTCCAGCCGCGGCGGACTCATCGACACCACGGCGCTGGTCACCGAGCTGCGGGCGGGCCGCTTCACCGGGGTGGGACTCGATGTGTACGAGGCGGAGGCCGGACTCTTCTTCCTCGACAAGTCCCTCGAAGGCATCGACGACGACACCCTGGCCAGGCTGGTCACCTTCCCGAACGTCATCGTGACCTCGCACCAGGCGTACTACACCCGGGACGCGGTGGGCCAGATCATCGAAGCGACCGTGCAGAACGTCGCCGACTACCTGGCCGGCCGCCGCAGCGACAACGTCCTCGTGCCGGCCCCGCCCGCGAAGTGAGGCCCCGGCCGGCCGCCGGGGCCCCGCGCTCCCTCGGTCAGCCGGCCACCGGCAGCCCTGCCAGCAGCTCCGTCACGATCGCGGCCCCGCGCAGCGTCAGCACCGACTCGGGGTGGAACTGCACCGAAGCGAAGCCGTTCCCGCGCAGCGCGTGCAGCTCACCGGTCGCCGAGTCGCGGCTCGCCTCGATGGAGTGCGCGGCCAGCTCGGCGGCCGTCGACTCGTCGCAGCGGGCCATGAAGCTGTTGTAGAAACCGACGGTCTCCGGACGGCCGAACAGCTCGATCCGGGTCTGCGCACCCTGGTGCGGCACGGCCTTCCGGACGATCTCGACGCCCAGTTCCGCCGCGATCAGCTCATGCCCGAGGCAGACCCCGAGCAGCCCGTGCCGGTGGTCCCTGAGCAACTCGGCGGCCAGTGCGCGCAGCAGCCGCATCTTCGGATCGGTGGCGTCGGCGGGATTCCCGGGCCCGGGGCCCAGCACGACGGGCCCCTCGTGCGCCCGTACGGCTTCGCGCAGCCCCGGCTCGTCGTACCGGCGCACCGACACCTGGAGCCCCGACGACCGCAGGAGATGTGCCAGCATCGCGGTGAAGGTGTCCTCGCCGTCCACCACGAGCGCGTGACCGGACAGCTCCCGCGTACGTTCCTGCATCCGCAGCCAGAAGGGCGCGAGCCCGCCGCGCCGGTCGTTCAGCGCCGCCTGCACCCGCGGATCGGACGCCAGTCGCGGGCGGTCCGCCTCCGCCTGCGGCCGACCCGGCCGCACGCCCAGGGCCGCCAGCACCCCGGCCGCCTTGGCATGGGTCTCGGCGACCTCGCTGTCCGGGTCCGAATGACGTACGAGCGTGGCGCCGACCGGCACCTTCAGCCGGCCGTCGGCCGAGATGTCGGCCGTGCGGATCAGGATCGGTGAGTCGAGGGTCTGCGTCCCGTTCGCGTCGAGCCGCAGGAGGGCCAGCGCGCCCGCGTAGTAACCGCGGCCTCCGGGCTCGTACCGCTCGATGACCCGGCAGGCGTTCTGGACGGGGGAGCCGGTGACCGTCGCCGCGAACATGGTCTCCTTCAGGACCTCCCGCACGTCCAGCGAGGAGCGCCCGCGCAGTTCGTACTCGGTGTGCGCGAGGTGGGCCATCTCCTTCAGCCGGGGGCCGACCACGACCCCGCCCAAGTCGCCCACGGTGCACATCATCTTGAGTTCCTCGTCGACCACCATGGAGAGCTCCTCGGTCTCCTTGCGGTCGCCGAGGAAGGCCAGCAGGCTCTCGGCCGTGGGGCCTTCCGCGGGGTAGCGGTAGGTGCCGCTGATCGGGTTCATCACGACCGTGCCGCCGGACATCCGCACATGCACCTCGGGGCTGGCGCCGACCAGCGTCCGGTCCCCGGTGTGGACGACGAACGTCCAGTAGGCGCCCCGTTCGCCCGACAGCAGCCGCCGGAACAGCGCCAGCGCGTCGGCCCGGCCGAACCCGGGGATCTCGCCGCCGAAGGTCCGCCGGATCACGAAGTTCGCGCCCTCGCCCTGCCCGATCTCGTCCTCGATGACCCGCCGGACGGTCTCCGCGTACTCCGCGTCGGGCACGTCGAAGCTCCCGCCCTCCACCCGCACCTCGTGAACGGGCAGCGCGGCGAGCACCTCACCGAGCGGCAGCGCGTAGGACTCCTGGGCGAGGAGCACGGACAGCGGAGTGCCGTCGTCGCGGACGTCGAAGCCGCGCTCGGCGATCTGCCGGAACGGCACCAGGGCGAGTGAGGGCTGCTCGCCCACGGGGATGCCTGCGAGCCGGTCCACCTCACGGACCTGGCCGATCAGTACGTCGACGGTGTCGTGGTCGTGGCCCGGGGTGCGTCTGCGCAGCAGTGCGAACGGCGGGCAGTCGTCCCGGAGCAGTCTCCGGACGAGGTCGGTCACGCGGTCGGTCATGGGTGTTCCTTCCGATGAGGAGGAGGAACGGCTCCGAAACGCAGAGAAGGCCGCCCCTCGGGCGGCCTTCGCGAAGTGTGTACGCGCGCTGAATCAGCGGGCCGCCGGATGAGCGGTCCACCACCAGTTCTGGATTGTCTGCGCGAACATGCCATGGATCGTAGCGCACGGCGGGCGGGGCGGGGACGTCTTCGTGCCCCGTGGCGCGGATCGTTCCACCGCGCGACTTCGGACGGTCTGTCTCATCAGGCGAGCGAGTGCCGGCCGGGGAGCGGCGACCCCGTAGTCTTGCTGTCGTGATCGTGAAAGCTGAATCCCTGAGCGTCGCCGACAAGGCGACCTGGCGAGACCTTCCCGCGGCGCAGCAGCCCGAGTACCCCGACTCCGAGGCCCTGCGCGATGTGCTCGCGGACCTCGAGTCGTATCCGCCGCTCGTCTTTGCCGGCGAGTGCGACCAGCTGCGTGCCCGCATGGGAGCCGTCGCCAAGGGCGAGGCGTTCCTGCTGCAGGGCGGCGACTGCGCCGAGGCGTTCGACGCCGTGTCGGCCGAGCACATTCGAGCCAAACTCAAGACGCTGCTCCAGATGAGCGCCGTCCTCACCTACGCGGCCTCCGTGCCCGTCGTGAAGATCGGCCGGATCGCCGGTCAGTACTCCAAGCCGCGCTCCAAGTCGACCGAGACCCGCGACGGCGTGACGCTGCCGACCTACCGCGGCGACTCCGTCAACGGCTTCGACTTCACCGAGGCCGCCCGCATTCCGGACCCCCAGCGGCTGAAGCAGATGTACCACGCATCCGCTTCCACGCTGAACCTGGTCCGCGCCTTCACCACCGGCGGTTACGCCGACCTGCGCCAGGTGCACGCCTGGAACCAGGACTTCGTGAGGTCGTCGCCCTCCGGTCAGCGCTACGAGGCCCTGGCCCGTGAGATCGACAACGCGCTGAACTTCATGAAGGCGTGCGGCACGGACCCGGCCGAGTTCAAGGCGGTCGAGTTCTACTCCTCGCACGAGGGTCTGCTGCTGGACTACGAGACGGCGCTGACGCGCACCGACTCGCGCACCGGCAAGCTGTACGACACCTCGGGCCACATGGTGTGGATCGGTGAGCGCACCCGCCAGATGGACGGCGCGCACATCGAGTTCGCCTCGAAGATCAGTAACCCGATCGGCATCAAGCTCGGCCCGACGACCACCGTCGACGACGCGCTCGGCTACATCGACCGCCTCGACCCCGAGCGCGAGCCGGGCCGGCTGACCTTCATCGTCCGCATGGGCGCCGACAAGGTCCGCGACAAGCTCCCCGAGCTCGTCGAGAAGGTCACCGCATCCGGCGCCACCGTGGCGTGGGTGACGGACCCGATGCACGGCAACACCTTCGAGGCCGCGTCCGGCCACAAGACCCGCCGCTTCGACGACGTCCTCGACGAGGTCAAGGGCTTCTTCGAGGTGCACAAGGGTCTCGGGACGCACCCGGGCGGCATCCACGTCGAGCTCACCGGTGACGATGTCACCGAGTGCGTCGGCGGCGGCCACGAGATCTTCGTGGACGATCTGCACCAGCGGTACGAGACGGCCTGCGACCCCCGGCTCAACCGCAGCCAGTCCCTCGACCTGGCGTTCCTGGTCGCCGAGATGTACCGCGACCAGTAGGAATCACCGGACTGTACGACTGTGGGGCACGGATCGATGTGATCCGTGCCCCACAGGTCGTTCCGGGGCTTTTACCCACCAGGAGCGACGGGTAAGGTTAGGTTAGCCTCACCGAAAAGATCGGGGCGGCTCAGCGATCGACCCCGGCGGGAGGTGAACCGCGTGTACGTCTGCTCGTGTTTCGGAGTCACGGAACAGCAGGTCAAGCAGCATGCGGACGCCGGTGCCTGTACGCCCCGGCAGATAGCATCCGCCTGCAAGGCCGGCACGGACTGCGGTGGCTGCGTCCGGAGGATTCAGGCGCTGCTGGGGCGCGGTGACTGCCCGCGCCGCGAGCTGCTCGACCAGAAGCAGGAGCCGGTGGCCGGTTCCGTCGGTGCGGCGGCCGGCGTCACCGCTTCGCCGGACATCCGGCTCTCCGACGCGGCCTGAATCCGTCCGGTTTCTGGGTCACCGAGCCCCCGAGCCCCCGAGTTCCCACGTTCTTGAGCCCTCGGCTCAGCTGTCCGGCTGCTCGATCAGCTGCGCGATGTAGAGCGGCTCGCCGAGCTTCTCGACCAGTTCCAGCTGGGTGTCGAGGTAGTCGATGTGGTGCTCTTCGTCCGCCAGGATCGACTCAAAGATATTTGCGGACGTGATGTCGCCCTTGTTGCGCATCAGCTCGATGCCCCGCTTGAGACGGTCGATCGCCTCCACCTCGACCTGTCGGTCGGCCTGGAACATCTCGGTGACCGTCTGGCCGACCCGTACATGGAAAAGCCGCTGGTAATTGGGCAGGCCGTCGAGAAACAGAATGCGGTCGGTCAGGATCTCGGCGTGCTTCATCTCGTCGAACGACTCGGCCCTGGTGTACTTGGCGAGCTTCGTCCAGCCGAAGTTGTCCTGCATCTTTGCATGCAGGAAATACTGGTTGATGGCAGTCAGTTCGGCGGTCAGCTGTTCGTTCAGGAACTCGAGGACCTCGGGGTCGCCCTGCATCGCAGAGGCTCCTTCCAACCGGTGTACTGGGCAAGTTGGCCGCATCCTCGCATTGCGCCTGCCGGTCGTCCAGTAAGTGCACGCTTAGTACGAGTTGCCCGAATCGGGTCTGCCCTGGTCATGACCACCCCTGGCTGTCTGTCACCATGGAGGCATGGGTCAGCCGGAAAGCCGGGAATACAGCGAATCAGGGCAGTCCGAGCTTCCGCCGGGGCAGCGTCTGCAGCGCGGCTGGCCGGTCACCCACTACGGGCCCGTACCCAAGTTCAAGCCCGACCGCTGGGAGTTCCGGGTCTTCGGGGCCACGGCGGACGGCGACAAACGCTGCTGGAATCACCAGGAGTTCACGGCGCTGCCGTTCTCCTCGGTCGTCGCCGATCTGCACTGCGTGACGAAATTCAGCATGGTCGGCGCCGAATGGGGCGGAGTTCTCGCCCGTACCCTCGTGGATCTCGCACCGCCCGCACCCAATGTCACCCATGTGATGGTGTGGGCCGAGTACGGATTCAGCTCGAATCTCCGCCTGGACGACTTCGTCGCGGACCGGACCGTATTCGCCACCCACAAGGACGGCGACCTGCTCACCGCCGAACACGGCTTTCCGGTGCGGCTGGTGGTGCCGCATCTCTACGCCTGGAAGGGCCCCAAGTGGGTCCGTGGTATCGAGTACATGACCGCCGACCGCCGCGGTTTCTGGGAAGAGCGTGGCTATCACAACATCGGCGACCCGTGGAGCGAGCAGCGCTACTCCTACCAGGAAGAGCCCGGGGACGGCCCCGAGCTCTGATCCGGGAGGCTCCGCGCCTCAGTGGTGGTACTGGTGGACCACGGCGTGGCCCCTGCCGCGGCCGATCATCCACTTGTTGAACGGCACCGTGACGACGAAGGCGGCCGCCAGTGCGATCGCCAGGACGATCCAGAACATCGCATCGGCCACATGCGCGTCCATGGCCCCCGGCCACAGGGCGAGCACACCGTTGTCGATCAGTTCCATCACGGCGATCGAGAGGGTGTCGGCCGCCAGGGCGACCCGGATCGCCGTGCGGAAGTCCACGCCGGCCTTGAGGACGCCGCGCAGGGTCAGCGCGTAACCGAAGAAGAACGCCAGGGTGATCGCGAGCACCATCGTCGGCACGTTGCCCCAGCCGAGCGCGGTGCCGATCACCATGCCGAGGACCTCGCCGATGGCGCAGCCGGTGAGGCAGTGCAGCGTGGCCTTGGCGGCCACGGCCCAGCCGGCCTTGCCGGGCGCGGAGCCCGAGGGCGCGGGCCCGCCGTGTCCCGCGTGGCCGCCGTGTCCTGCGTGGGCCTCTTGCCCCGCGTGCGCCTGGTGGGCGTGTCCGGCGTGCGGGTCGTGCCGGGTGTCGTGGTCGTGCCGCATGGTTTTCCCCAAAGCCGGACAGCGGTTCCTGTCGACAACAGAAACCGTATACCCCCTAGGGGTACTTATCAAGGGTGTGCGGGATCTCGCAGCTCCTTCAGTCGTGCAACGTCCGCGGCATGCCCAGCCTTGCCACCGGGCGTCTCGATGACCAGCGGTACGCCGTCGGTCGCCGGGTGCGAGAACAGCTCACGGAACGGCTCCGCACCGATGTGCCCCGCGCCGATGTTCTCGTGCCGGTCCTTGTGCGCCCCCACCACGTCCTTGGAGTCATTGGCGTGGATCAGCTTCAGCCGGCCCTCGCCGACGGTGTCCACCAGCAGATCGAGGGTCTGACGCATGCCCGCGGGGCCGGTCAGGTCGTGCCCCGCCGCGTAGATGTGGCAGGTGTCCAGGCAGATGCCCAGCTTGGGATGGGAGTCCAGTGCCTCGAAGTACGGACCGAAGTCCCAGGTCCGCGAGCAGAGCGAGAAGCCCTGCCCCGCGGTCGACTCCAGCAGCAGACACGGGTCGTCGTCGTGCGTCAGCTCGTCGAGCAGCGGCCTCATGTGCCTGCGCACCTGCGCGAGGGCCTCCGCGGGGGGCCGTCCGCCGGTCGCCGAACCCGTATGCACCACGACGCCCAGCGCGCCGATCGCCCTGGCCCTGCGCAGGGAGTGGCGCAGCGACTCCACCGACCGCTCGACCGTGGCCTCGGTGTGCGAGCCGAAATTGATCAGATACGGGGCGTGGACGTACGCCGGGATCGACCCTGCCTCGCACTCCGCGCGGAACAGATCGTCCTGCGCCGGATTCCCGGGCGGCGTCGCCCAGCCGCGCGGATTGGCGACGAAGACCTGCACGGCCTCCGCGCTCAGCTCACGCGCGTAGTCGAGACCGACCTTGGCGAGTCCGCCCGCCACCGGGACATGGGCGCCTACCGGGTTTCGCATGTGGATCTACAGTCCCTTGGTCCTGATCGTGATCGTGGAGCCCTCGGCGGCCTGTTCGCCACCGTCGACGGACTGCTTCTCGATGGTGTCGCCGAAGGACAGGAAGGGCCGGTCGACCTCGACCTCGAACCCCGCCTCTTCCAGTGTGCTCCTGGCCTCGTCCACGTCCTTGCCCGTGACGTCCGGGACGTCGAGCATCCGAGGCCCCTTGGAGACCGTGAGCTCCACGGAGTCGCCTTCGGCCGCCACGGCGCCCTCCGCGGGTGACTGCTCGGCGATATCGCCCGCGACCTCGGCGGAGCTCACCCGGCCGGGCCGGACCTCGGCCTTCAGGCCCTCCTCCTCCAGCGCGAGGGTGGCGTCCTCGACGGAGAGACCGGTGACGTCCGGGACGTCGATCGGGCTGCCCTTGCTGACCACCAGCGCGACGGCGGATCCGGAGTGGCGCTCGGTGCCGGCCCCGGGGTCCGTACGGACCACATCGCCCCGCGCCACGTCCTCGCTGAACTCCCGGGTCACCCTCCCGGGGACCAGACCCGCTTCCTTCAGGTCGCGCCTGGCTTCGGCGAGAGCGACGCCCTGGACATCGGGCACGTCCACCATCTCCGGGCCCCGGGAGACGACGAGCCGCACGGAGTCGTTGCCCCGGATGCGTTCGCCGGAACCCGGATCGCTGCTCACCACCGTGCCACGGGCGGCGGTGTCGCTGTACGCGCGGTCGATCCGCTGCACATCGAGACCGGCGTCATCGAGCCGCTGCTCGGCGGTCTGCTGGCTCTGGCCCAGCAGCGAGGGGACCCGGGTGAACTGCCCGGAGTTGATGTACCAGACACCCGCGCCGACGCCCAGCACCAGCAGGAGGGCGGCGAGCGCGGCGGCTATGCCGCGCCGGGGGTTCCCGCCGAAGGGGACGCGTCGGCCGGGTCCGGTCCGCCGGGGCGGCAGGGACGGCGGCATCTCCAGCCGGCTCGTGTGGTGGGTGGTGCCCTGGCCGGGCGGAAGCACCCGCGGGATCACGCTCGTACGGTCGTCGGCGGCGTCGTGCTCCTCGCCGCGGGCCCGCGGGGGCTTCGCGTCGAGCTGCTCGTCGGTGAGGGCGGCCCTGCACTCCCGTGCCAGGGCCAGCAGGACCACCGCGTCCTGCGGACGCACCTCGGCGTTACGGGCGGTGGCGCTCGCCACCAGAGCGTCCAGCTCCACCGGGAGCCCCGGGACGGCCGCGGACGGCGCCGGGACGTCCTCGTTGAGGTGCTGGTAGATGACCTGGGCGGCGGTGTCCCCGGTGTGGGGCTTGCCACCGGTCAGCATTTCGTAGAGGACGACCCCGCACGCGTACACATCGGCCCGCGTATCGGCGGTGCCGTGTTCGATCTGCTCGGGTGCGAGATACGACACGGTGCCCAGGAGCGAGCCGGTGGTCTCGGTGACGGTACCCACGGCCCGTACGAGCCCGAAGTCGGCGACCTTCACCCTGCCGTCGTCCCCTATCAGGACGTTCTCCGGCTTCATGTCGCGGTGCACGAAGCCCGCGCGGTGCGCGGCGCCGAGGGCGGCCAGTACCGGTTCCATGATGTCCAGAGCGGCCCGGGGCTGCAGGGCACCGCGCTCGCGCAGGACGTCACGGAGCGTGCACCCCGCGACGTACTCCATCGCCAGATAGACGTACGCCCCCTGGGCGCCCTGGTCGAAGACCGCGACGACATTGGGGTGCGCGAGCCTGGCCACGGACTTGGCCTCGCGGATGAAGCGCTCGACGAACGAGGCGTCGGTCGCCAGTGCCGGGTGCATCACCTTGAGCGCGAGCACCCGGTCGAGCCGGGTGTCCATGGCCCGGTAGACCGTGGCCATACCGCCGACGGCGATCCGCGCGTCGACGCGATAGCGGCCGTCGAGCAGCTGCCCGATCATGGGGTCCTGGAGGGTCGTATCCACGCATCGAGTCTACGAGCCGGCGCCGACACGGCCGACGGTCCGGGCAGCTCCGGGGGCTACTGCAGCCGAGCCGTGACAGGGACACGCTCCGGCCGTGTCCTAGAACGCCGGACGCTCCGGGTCCAGTACGGCACGGCCCTCGCCCGGGGACGACGCCTCGGCGAAGTGGCGGCGTGGAATCCGGCCGGCCCGGAACGCCAGGCGCCCGCCCTCCACCGCATGCCTCATCGCGCCCGCCATCAGCTCCGGCTCCTGGGCCCGGGTCACCGCCGACGCCAGCATCACCGCCGAACAGCCCAGCTCCATCGCGAGCGCCGCGTCCGAAGCGGTCCCGGCGCCGGCGTCCAGGATCACCGGTACCCCGGCCCGCTCGACGATCAGCTGGAAGTTGTGCGGGTTGCGGATGCCGAGGCCGGAACCGATGGGGGAGCCGAGCGGCATGATCGCCGCGCACCCCACGTCCTCCAGCTTCCGGGCCAGCACCGGATCGTCGTTGGTGTACGGAAGGACCGTGAACCCGTCGTCCACGAGGATCTCGGCGGCGTCCAGCAGCTCGATCGGGTCGGGCAGCAGCGTGCGCTCGTCCGCCACGACCTCCAGCTTGACCCAGTCGGTCCCCAGCGCCTCCCTGGCCAGCCGGGCGGTGAGTACGGCCTCGCCTGCGGTGAAGCAGCCCGCCGTGTTCGGCAGGACGCGGATGGAGAGCCGTTCCAGGACGGAGAGGACCGAGCCCTGCACGGTCGGGTCCAGCCGGCGCATCGCCACGGTCGTCAGCTCGGTGCCGGAGGCGAGCAGGGAGCGCTCCAGGACCTCCAGGCTCGGAGCGCCGCCCGTACCCATGATCAGCCGGGAGGAGAAGGGCGTACCGCCCAGGGTGAAGAGATCGTCGGACATCGGGTCAGCCTCCCTGGACCGCGGTGAGGACCTCGACACGGTCTCCGTCGGCGAGCGCGGTGGAGGACCACTGGCTGCGCGGGACCACGGTCTCGTTGACGGCTGCGGCCACGCCGGAGTGCGAGGCGGTGAGCGTCGCCACGAGAGTGTCGAGCGGGGTGTCGAGGGGAACGCTTCGGCGTTCCCCGTTCACGGAGATCAGAACGGGGCCGGACAGATGCTCGGTCATGCGGGCTGCTCCTGAGGCACGGGGGTGGCTGAGGGCGAGGGGGTGAAACGGCTCGGTGTGAAGGCGCGGCCCACGTCCGGCAGCTCGCCGGTGGTCAGCACGTGTGCCATCACCTCGCCGGTGACCGGGGTCAGCAGTACCCCGTTGCGGTGGTGTCCGGTGGCGAGATGGAGGCCGGGCAGGGCCGTCGGGCCCAGCAGCGGGGCGTTGTCGGGGGAGGCCGGGCGCAGGCCCGCCCGGGTCTCGGTGAGCGGCAGCTCGGTGATGCCGGGCACCAGTTCGTGCGCGTCGCGCAGCAGCTCGTAGACCCCGCCTGCCGTGACGGTGGTGTCCCAGCCCAGCTCCTCGCTGGTGGCGCCGACGACCAGCTCGCCGTTCTCCCGGGGCACCAGGTAGAGGTGGCTGCCGCGGACGACGGCGCGCACCGTCCGGCTGAGGAAGGGGGCGTACGCGGGTGGCACGGTCAGCCGCAGGACCTGGCCCTTGACCGGGCGGACCGGCGGCACGACCTCCTCGGGCAGCCCCGCGAGCCGGCCGCTGAGACTTCCCGCGGCGAGGACGACCTGGTCGGCGCGGAGCTCGGTCCCTCCCGCGAGTACGGCTCCGGCGGCGCGGTCGTGCGTGACCGTCAGCCGCTGCGTCCAGGCCCGGTGGAAGACCACCCCGGCGCGTTCGCAGGCGGTCAGCAGCGCAGCGGCCAGCCGCCGGGGGTCGACCTGGTGGTCGCCGTCGACGCGCAGCCCACCGCGTACGCCCGGGGCCAGCATCGGCTCCAGACGGCGGCACTCGCGCCCGGTGAGCCACTCGGACTCCAGCCCCGAACGCTGCTGCAGCGCGTGCAGTTCGCGCAGATGGGCCCGGTCGTCGGAGTCCAGCGCCACGGCCAGGGTGCCGCAGGCGCGGAAGCCGATCTCCTGACCGCTCGCCTCCTCCAGCTCAGCCGCGAACGCGGGATAGCGGGCGGCGGACGCGACGTTGAGGCCGAGCAGGGTCTGCTCGCCGTAGTGGAGTTCGGTGACGGCGGCGAGCATCCCGGCCGCCACTCCGGCGGCCCCGCCGCCCGGCCCGGGGTCGGCCACCGCCGTACGCAGGCCGCGCTGCGCCGCCCGCCAGGCGGTCACCAGCCCGATGATGCCGCCCCCGATGACGAGGACGTCGCATCCGTTTCCGCTCCTTGGAACACGCATGGGCTTCCAGCCCCTCCCTTCGCCGGCATGACCCGGATCAGGTTCGTACGGTCGGAGGCCGCCCAGCCTCCCTCTCAGCCCGGTGCGTCCGGGCTCCCGCGAGTCTTTTACGTTGGCCACCCTAAACCCCGTCACCCGTGGTCAGTAAGACCCACTCAAGGACCTGCTCGGGCCGTCGCGGCCCGGCCGTCGTGAGGGAGCCACCTTCCTGACGAACCGTCAGGTGCTTAAGGTGGACGGGTGAGTGAGCAGACGGAACAGCAGACAGCGGGACGCCTGACCCGGCACGTCGTGGTCGTCGGAGCGGGCATGGCCGGGGTACAGACCGCCGTGGCCCTGCGCGAACAGGGCTTCACCGGCCCCGTCACGCTGATCGGCGCCGAACCGCATCAGCCGTACGACCGGCCGCCGCTCTCCAAGGCGGTCCTGCTCGGCAAGGCCGAGGACTCCGCCTTCGACATCGACTTCGAGGCAGTCGGCATCACCCTGCGCCTCGGGCTCGACGTGACGGGGCTGCGGCCCGGGGCGCACGAACTGGACACCGTGGACGGCCCCGTCCCGTACGACACCCTGGTCGTCGCCACCGGAGCGGAACCGATCGTGCTGCCCGGGTCCGAGGGCGTCCCGGGCGTCCACCTCCTGCGCACCCTCGACGACGCCGCGCGGCTGAAGCCCGTCCTGGAGCGGCAGCACGACATCGTGGTCGTCGGGGCGGGCTGGATCGGCGCGGAGTTCGCCACCGCCGCCCGCGCCGCGGGCTGCGCGGTCACCGTCGTCGAGGCGGCCGAGCGCCCCCTCGCGGGCGCCCTGCCCGCCGAGGTCGCCGCCCCCATGGCCCACTGGTACGCGCAGAGCGGCGCCGAACTCCTCACCGGCGCCCGGGTGGCCCGGATCGAACCCGGCGCCGTCGTCCTGGCGGACGGCCGGGTGATTCAGGCCGGGGCGGTGGTCGTGGGCATCGGCGCCCGGCCCGCCACCGGCTGGCTGGCCGGCTCCGGCATCGCACTCGGCCCGGACGGCTCGGTCACCGCGGACAGCGCGCTGCGCAGCTCACTGCCCGATGTGTACGCCGTCGGGGACTGCGCCTCCTTCCCCTCCGCCCGCTACGGCGAGCGTCTGCTCGTCCACCACTGGGACAACGCGCTCCAGGGCCCGCGGACCGTCGCCGCCGCCATCGTCACCACCGACGGTGACGGGCAGCCGCAGCCGTACGACCCGGTGCCCTACTTCTGGTCCGAGCAGTTCGACCGGTTCGTGCAGTACGCGGGCCACCACGCCGGTGCGGACACCCTGCTGTGGCGCGGCGACCCTGCGGAAGCCGCCTGGTCGGTGTGCTGGCTGCGCGAAGAAGTGCTGGTCGCGGTGCTCGCCGTCGGCCGCCCGCGCGACCTGGCGCAGGGGCGCAAACTCATCGAGTCGGGCGCCCGCGTCGACCCGGAGCGGGCCGCCGACCCCTCCGTGCCCCTGAAGGCGGCGACGCTCTGACCCGCTCCGATGCCACCTCGTGACCCCCTTACGGTCGGCCCGGCTACCGACTGTCGGTCCGGGATGGCACGCTTGTCCCTGTGACCGAGATTGACGCAAAGATCGATGCTCTCGTCCCTGCCTGGCTCTACCTCCCCGACATCGCGGAAATGCTCGATATCGAGGTGACGCGCGTGCGGCAGCTGGTCAGGGATGGCCAGCTCATCGCCGTACGACGCGGCGAGAACCGGGCGCTCCAGGTACCTGCCGCCTTCATCGACGGCGACAAGGTGGTCAAGGGCCTCCCGGGGCTCCTGACGGTCCTGAGGGACGACGGCTACAACGACGGAGAGATGCTGGAGTGGCTCTTCACTCCCGACCCGACCCTGCCCGGTACCCCCGCGCAGGCGTTGAGTGAGAATCGCGGTACGGAGGTGAAGCGCCGCGCCCAGGCGCTCGCCGTCTGACCGAGACAACCGCACACGGAGTGCGGGCCGAGCCCCACGGCCCGGCCCGCACCCCGCCGTACCGACGGGGGAACCTCACCATGTCCACGCCTCGCGCGCAGCTGTCCGACGCCCGGCTCTATCTGTGCACGGACGCACGCAGGCGGCAGGGTGACCTCCCCGCGTTCCTGGACGCCGTCCTCAGCTCCGGTGTGGACATAGTCCAACTGCGCGACAAGGGCATGGAGGCCGCGGAGGAGCTCGACCACCTCGCGGTGTTCGCCGACGCCTGCAAGCGCCACGGCAAGCTCCTCGCGGTGAACGACCGCGCCGATGTCGCCCACGCCATCGGCTCCCACGTACTGCACCTCGGGCAGGGTGACCTGCCGGTGCCCGCCGCCCGCGCCGTCATCGGCCAGGACGTGGTCATCGGCCGTTCCACCCACGCCGAGTCCGAGGTCGACGCCGCGGTCGCCGAGCCCGGCGTGGACTACTTCTGCACCGGCCCCTGCTGGCCCACCCCGACCAAGCCCGGCCGCTACGCGCCCGGCCTCGGGCTCGTCCGGTACGCAGCCTCGCTCGACCAGCCGCGCCCCTGGTTCGCCATCGGCGGGATCGACGCGGGCAATCTGGACGAGGTGCTGGACGCCGGCGCCCGCCGCGTCGTCGTCGTACGGGCGATCACCGAGGCCGACGATCCGGCCGCCGCTGCCGCCCACCTCGCCGAGCGCGTCAGGGCACGTACCGCCTGAGCAGGGCGTAGTCCGGGTCGCCGTCCGGAGCGTTGGCCGCGCTGCTGTCCGGGTTGGTGTCCGAAGGGTGGACAACAACCCTGCCAATTCGGGCAAATTGCACTGATCTGGTTGGGGTACCGCCCGGCCCTGGTTAACCTCCCAGTATGGCCCTTGGCACACCTTCCACCAGGACGGATCACGCGCGCACCGTGCGTGAGCTGCTCGCGACCGGCAAGACCTCCTACTCGTTCGAGTTCTGGGCGCCCAAGACTGAAAAGGGCGAGCGGAACCTCTGGAACGCGCTGCGCCGGGTCGAGGCGGTCGCCCCGAGCTTCGTCTCCGTGACGTACGGGGCCGGTGGTTCCACCCGCTCCGGGACGGTCAGGGCGACGCAGCAGATCGCCGAGGACTCCACGCTGACGCCCGTCGCGCACCTCACCGCCGTCGACCACTCCATCGCGGAACTGCGCAACATGGTCGGTCAGTACGCGGACGCCGGGATCCGGAACATCCTCGCCGTGCGCGGAGACCCGCCCGGCGACCCGATGGGCGAGTGGGTCAGGCACCCGCGAGGTGTGCGGTACGCGGCCGACCTCGTCCGGCTGATCAAGGAGTCCGGCGATTTCTGTGTCGGCGTCGCTGCCTTTCCCGAAATGCACCCGCGGTCGACCGACTGGGACACCGACATCGGTCATTTCGTGGACAAGTGCCGTGCCGGTGCCGATTACGCGATCACTCAGATGTTCTTCAATCCGGAGGACTATCTCCGGATGCGTGACCGCGTGGTCGCGGCGGGTTGCGAAACGCCCGTCATTCCCGAGGTCATGCCGCTCACCAGCGCCAGACAGCTCGAAAGATTCGCGCAGCTCAGCAACGCGTCTCTCCCATCCTCGTTGAAAGAACGCATCCTCGCAGCCAAGGACGATCCCGCCGCTGTACGCTCCATTGGCATCGAGTTCGCAACGGAGTTCTGCGCGAGGTTGCTCTCCGAGGGTGTCCCCGGACTGCACTTCATCACGCTCAACAACTCAACGGCAACGCTCGAGATCTACGAGAATCTCGGACTGCACAAGCAGTCCTGACCGGCCGTACCCGCCACCAACCGGGGCGGTGGCCGCAGGAGGGGGCGGGCGTGGGCTGGACGGTCCTCTACATCGCATTCGGCATCGTGGCGTTGTGGCTGCTCGGTGAGGTGCTGCTGCAGTACAAGGCACGGCTGCGCTGGCGGCTGCTCGCCTTCGCCGGATTCCTCGCTGTGGTCATAGGTGTCCTGATCCCGTCCGTGCTGGTGATCGCCCTCGGGGCGATCGCCTTCGCGACCGGTCAGACCTATGTGACGCTCTCCTTCCGGCGGGGCTTCTCGACGGGCTGGGCCATAGGGGGCAGCCCCGGCGAGAGCCGCCGCCGCCGTGGCGGCGCCGAGCGCGCCGACACCAGGGAACCCACCCTTGAGGTCTCCGACCTGGAGTACCGGGCCGAATCGGAGGCTCCGGCCGCGGTCTACGCGCCGGAACCGCTGCCGGACGACACCGGGCAGTACGGCGTGTACACCGAGGCCGCCTACGCGGCCGCGGGCGCCGGCGGGAGCCGGACGGAGCAGGGCGAGGTCCAGTACGACGCCTACGCGCCGTACCCCGACTACAGTCCGCCCGCCCAGGACGCCTACACCGGCCAGGACGGCTACGCCACGCAGGGCACGTCCCCGGGGCAGGACACCTACGCCGGCCAGTACGACTACGGCACGGACCGGCAGAGCTACGCCGCGTACTCCGACCCGTACATCGGGACCGGCACCACCGGCGGTTCCGCGCCGTACGCCTCGTACGACAGTTACGGCAACGGGTACGACAGCTACGGGGGCCAGCAGCAGTACGCCGAGCCCTACCCGCAGCAGTACGGCGAGACCCCGCCGGGCGGGGTCTGGGTTCCGCAGCAGCGCGACGCCGAGCAGTACCCGCCGATGCCGCAGCAGGAGCCCGCGGAACCCGCGCCGTACGGCAACGGGTACGACACCGGCCAGAACGAGCCGTACCGCTACTGAGCCGGCCCCCTCCGGGGCTTCACCGGGAGCCGCGGAACCCGTCGCCCTCCACGATGAGGCCGGCGACCAGGGCCCCCGACATCCCGGCGTGCGCCAGTCCGCCGCCGGGATGCGCCCAGCCGCCCGCCAGATACAGGCCCGGCAGCCGGGTGCGGTTGCCGGGGTGAAGCCAGGCGCCGTCGGCCCCGGCCAGCGCGGGCGCGGGCACCGAACCGCCCTCGGCGCCGGTGTCCGCCGCGGTCTCCGCGGGCGTCCGCACCTCCGCATGGATCACCCGGTCCCGGAGGTCCGGCACGGCGGCGCAGGCCGCACCGATCACCGTGTCCGCGAACCGCTCGCGCAGCGCCGCGTCCGTCCAGTCGACCGGGCCGTGCGGGGCGACCGTCGCCATCAGGGTCACCGCCTCGTGCGCCTCGTCCGGGCGGGTCGACGGATCATCGGGCCGCACCACCGTCACGGTCGGCCGCTCGGCGATCCGGCCCCCGAAGACGGCATCCCGCTCCGCGTCCGAGCCGTGCACCACGGTCCGGTGCACCGCACCCGGCTCCCGGGCCCCGCGCAAGGACAGCAGGACCAGGAACCGGCCCGGCACCGCACCGCGCCCCGGACGCGGCCGTGCCGCCACGTCCCCGTCCCGCCACAGCTCCTGACCCGGCGTCAGCTCAGGTCGCGGCTGCGCGGCCAGCACCACATGATCGGCCTCGGCGCTCTCCCCGTCCGCCAGCTCGACGCCCGCCGCCCGGCCGTCCTTCTCGGTGATCCGGACGACCTCGGCCCCGAAGACGAAGCTCACCCGCCGGGCCAGGCACCGCTCGTACAGCGCCTCGGCCAGCGCCCTCATGCCTCCGGTCACGTACCAACTGCCGAAGGTCTCCTGCATGTACGGCACGAGGGCGGCGCTCGCCGGAGCGGTGCGCGGGTCCAGTCCGTACGACAGGGCGTACCCGTCCAGCAGGGCCGCCAGCCGGGGGTCGGTCAGCTCCCAGGCGCCGATCTCCGCCACCGTCCCCGCCTGCCGGGCCGGGCGCAGCAGTCTGCGCTGCCGGACCGCGGGGTAGGGATCACGGCCGAGGACCTGCCAGTCGGGACGCAGCGGCTCCTCCAGCAGCGGGCGCCGCGAGCGGTCCCAGGCGTCCCCGGCCCGGTCCAGGAACGCACCCCAGCGGCCACCGGCGCCCGCTCCGAGCGCCTCGTCCAGAGCGGCGACCACACCGGCCCGGGAGGCGTTCGGCAGCGACACCGTGATGCCGTCCGCGAAGACATGACGGCTCGCCGGGTCCACCTGGGTCAGCGTGACGCACTGTTCCAGGGACTCCTTGCCGGTCTTCACGAACAGATCGCGGTAGACGGCGGGCAGGTGCAGCAGGGGCGGCCCGGTGTCGAAGGCGAAGCCGTCCCGGGCGAACCGGCCGACCGAGCCGCCGTACGTCGCGGACCGCTCGTACACCGTCACCCGGTGGCCTGCCACGGCGAGCCGGGCCGCCGCCGCCATCGCGCCCGTCCCGGCGCCGATCACCGCAATTCGTGCCATGTCATTGACCCTAAGGGGTGCCTCCGACAGCTCAGCCGGGAGGCCGGTGCCCGCCCGCTTCCGCGATGCGTCTCTCCTCGCGCCGCTGGGCCACCGCCTCGCACAGGAACAGCACACCGGCCACCACGAGGACATCGGTGCGCTGCAGCGCGGCGGGCACCTCGTCGGTGAGGCCGGTCGCACCGAAGACGCCGAGCAACAGGACCACCGCGTAGGCGTTGATCCCGCTCGCCCAGCCACTCGTGAACACCAGGGGGAGTTCGGACACGGACGCGATCGTAACCAGACGGGGTCCGGCCCGGGCGGGGTCGCGCACACAGCTCTGAGTATCCGTACCTAGCGGGCGAGATGAGTAGGGACGCGGATAGGCCCTCACCTGCGCATACGGAAGAGTGTGGGGCACGGAAGGGGCGCGGCTCCGGGACCGCCGGCACGGGGCGGCGGAACGGTGCGCACCCCTGACGCAACGGGGGTGCACGGCGGAGGGCCCGGGACCACGGGGGAAGCACGGGGTCACGGGGGAAGGGTTCTCCGGCAGCACGGAAAACGCCGGTCCGGTGGGGGTTGAGGGGGGTCGAAAACCCCCCGAACGGCGGCTTGGGGGGCGGCCCCCCCGGGGGCCCCCCGGCGCCGCCGCAGCGCCCCCGGACCCCCCCCGGCCCCCGCCAGGACATCC
>NZ_JBHXQO010000041.1:0-60154 GCF_042717135.1 Streptomyces sp. NPDC058620 | reverse complement strand
GGGCCGGCGTCGAGCTCGACACCGCTCTCGTCGGCCTCGGCCTTCACGCTGAGACCGGCGACGTCAACGCCGATACCGACGGCCTGCGCCGCACCGGCAGCGGTGAGCGAGGCGCCCGCGGCGATTACCGCACCTGCGGCTATCCGCGCGACGCGGACTCGCGTCTTCTTGGTCATCTGCTGCTACCCCCAGTAGCCGTTCTGAATATGGAGCAGCCATATGCGGGGCCACGGCCCTGCGGGGTTGCGCTCTCGGCAGGGCCACATCGTGCCGTGGCCATCCCGCCCGCCCCCGTCCGCACACCCGTCCCAGACATACGCATGCTGCTTGAGCACCCTGTCCAGAGTTAAGGATTACGTCAAGGCCGTTTCGTGTAATGCGCACCGTTATGAGGGTTCTTGACAGGCATTCGGAACCACGACTGTGACGCATTCACCACGCCGTCCCCCCAATTCCCGCTGCGCCGGAACGCGGAAGAGCCCGGGCGGCGGACGGCCGGCCGGGCTCAACTGCTCGGTGCGTGGGGCTACTTCTCGCTCTGCTTGCGCCAGCGGATACCGGCCTCGATGAAACCGTCGATCTCGCCGTTGAAGACCGCTTCGGGGTTGCCCATCTCGAACTCCGTACGCAGGTCCTTGACCATCTGGTACGGGTGCAGGACGTACGAACGCATCTGGTTGCCCCAGGAGTTTCCGCCGTCGCCCTTGAGCGCGTTCATCTTCGCCTGCTCCTCCTGGCGGCGGCGCTCGAGGAGCTTCGCCTGGAGGACGTTCATCGCGGACGCCTTGTTCTGGATCTGCGAGCGCTCGTTCTGACAGGAGACGACGATGCCGGTCGCCAGGTGGGTCAGACGCACCGCGGAGTCCGTGGTGTTGACGCCCTGGCCTCCAGGGCCCGAGGAGCGGTACACGTCGACGCGCAGCTCGGACTCGTCGATCTCGATGTGGTCGGTCTGCTCGACCACCGGCAGCACCTCGACGCCCGCGAAGGACGTCTGGCGGCGGCCCTGGTTGTCGAAGGGCGAGATCCGGACGAGCCGATGGGTGCCCTGCTCGACGGAGAGCGTGCCGTAGGCGTACGGGACCTCGACCGCGAAGGTGGTCGACTTGATGCCGGCCTCTTCGGCGTACGCCGTCTCGTAGACCTCGGTCTTGTAGCCGTGCCGCTCGGCCCAGCGGATGTACATGCGCTGGAGCTTCTCGGCGAAGTCGGCGGCGTCGACGCCGCCCGCCTCGGCACGGATGGTGACCAGCGCCTCACGCGAGTCGTACTCGCCGGAGAGGAGGGTGCGGACCTCCATCTCGTCCAGTGCCTTCCGCACGGACTCCAGCTCGGTCTCGGCCTCGCCGAGCGCGTCCGCGTCGCCCTCGTCCTCGGCGAGCTCGAACATGATGCCGAGATCGTCGATACGGCCACGCAGGGCCTCGGTCTTGCGGACCTCGGCCTGGAGGTGCGAAAGCTTGCTCGTGATCTTCTGTGCGGCCTCCGGGTCGTCCCAGAGGGACGGCGCCGCAGCCTGCTCCTCGAGCACGGCGATGTCCGCCCTCAACGCATCCAGGTCCAGGACGGCCTCGATCGACCCCATGGTGGAGGAGAGGGACTTCAGCTCTTCGGAAATATCGACGACTGCCACGGGTCCAGCGTAACGGCTGGCGGAGTGAAGCTGTCCCTCACCCGGAACCCGGCCTCGGTTCGGGCTCGCCCCAGGGCGAGGTGGGCGCCGAGTTCCTGGTGTCCTGGGGGGGTGCGTCCGAGTTGTCGTCGGCGGTCGCCATCCAGCTGCCGACGGCCACCGCCGCACCGATGACGAGCGCCGCCACACCCAGGGTGAGTCGTCGCTTACGGACCGCGGCCGACTTGTTGCGGGCGGAGCCGGGGCGCGGACGGCCCGGGGCGCGGGGGGCGCGTGCCGTGCCGAGCGGGCCTCCGGCCAGTTCGTCGGGGGCCGGGACGCGCATGCTCGTGTGGGTGTCGCGGTTGGAGTCCGGGGAGGAGCCGGGTACGAGGGGGACGGCGCCGCGGCGGCGGGGCTGCTCGGCGGCCGGGGTGTACTGCTGCTCGTCGTAGGTCCGCGGTTCCGGTTCGTTGTCCGGCTCGTCCACGTCCAGCGGCGGTATGCCGCCCAGCAGCGGAAGCAGCTCGCGCAGTCTGGCCGCGAGCTCGGAGGCGCGCAGCCGGGAGGCCGGTGCCTTGGCCAGGCACTGGACGAGGAGCTGCCAGAGCTCCTCGGGGATGCCCGGGAGGGGGACGACCGTCTCCGTGACGTGGCGGCGCAGGACGGCCCCGGGGTGGCCGCCGCCGAAGGGGGTGAATCCCGCCAGCAGCTCGTACAGCACGGTCGCGAGGGCATAGATGTCGACGGCGGCGCGCGGCGGGAGGCCCTCGACGATCTCGGGGGCCAGGTAGTCCGGCGTACCGATGATCTTGGTGGCTTTGGTGCGGCGCGGGGTGTCGATCAGCTTGGCGACGCCGAAGTCGGTGAGCAGGGCCGGGTGCGAGCCGCCGGGGCCGAGCGGGCCCTCCATGTCGAGCAGGATGTTCTCCGGCTTGACGTCGCGGTGGACCACTCCTGCGGCGTGTGCGGCGGCCAGGCCGTCGGCGACGTCCGCGATGATCGCGGCCGCGGCCTCGGGGGCGAGCCTGCGCTCGCGGTCGAGACGGGTGCGCAGATCGGTCCCGCGTACGAGGTCCATGACGAGCGCCAGGTCGGTGCCGTCCACCACGAGGTCGCGGACGGCGACGACGTGCGGATGGTCGAGCCCGAGCAGGGCGGTGCGCTCCTGGACGAAGCGGCCCACGAGTTCCTGGTCGGACGCGAGGTCCTCACGCAGCAGCTTGATGGCGACGGGGCCTTCCGGCCCCTCGCCGAGCCACACCGTGCCGGCGCTGCCGCGCCCCAGAATCTGGTGGGCGGTGTACCGGCTGCCGATATTCCGTGCCAAGACTGCTCCCTCAGCGGCTGGCGTTGGACCCCCGGTCGACAAAGTTACGCGGCGATCGGGGTGTTGCGTGCCCAGGATGGTGCCAACCTCGACTTCTGCGGGCGAAATCGGCCCGCAGAAGTCGACAAAGCTACAGAATCGCCGTTCTCCGGCGTCAGTTGCCGCCGTTCTCGACGCTGTCGGCGGCGTTGCCCAGCTCCGAGACCCAGTCCGTCACGGTGGTGATCGCGTCGCCGATCGCCTCCCAGTAGCCCTTGCCCTGGGCCACCCAGTCCTGGAGCGGTGTGAGTTCCCAGATCAGCCAGCTCGCGACGACCAGCAGCACCACGGTGAACAGGCAGCCCTTCAGGCAGCCGAGTCCCGGGATCCGCATCGGGTTGGAGCTGCGCTGCCTCGGCTGGCGGGGAGCCGGCGGCTGGGGCGGCGGCTGCTGCGGGGGCGCGTACTGCTGACGCTGCTGCGGCTGTTGCTGCGGCTGCTGGTAGCGCTGGGGCTGCTGCTGCGGCGGGTACTGCTGTCGCTGCGGGGGCTGCTGCCGCTGTTGCCGCTGTTGGCGCTGCTGCGGCTGCTGGGGCGGCGGCTGCTGGCGCTGCGGGCGGCGGCGCAGCGGGTCGTCGTTCGGGTCGAGGTACTGGACCTGCGTCTGCTCGTTGCGGTCACGCGCCGCCTGGAGCTGCGACTGCCAGGGGTGCGGGCCGTCGGGCTCCGGGGGGCCGTCGGGACGGGGCGGTACGGGCGGCATGACGGAGGTCGGATCGGCGCCGCCCGCTCCCTGGCCGTATCCCTGTCCCTGTCCATGGTGCGGGCCGGGGTTCTGGCGCATGACGCTGGTCGCGGCGGCGGGGTCGTACGCGTTCGGGTCGTACGAGCCCGCGTTGCTCGGCAGTACCTGCGTGGCGTCGGCCGCGCCCAAGGTCTCCGGGACCGCTGCGGGCGCCGGGTCGGGGGCGAGCAGGGCGCCCACGCCGTCGGCCGCCGCGATCTGGGCGGAGTTGGCGTGCACGCCGATGCCCGCGGCGACGGTACGCAGCGCGATGGCCAGGTTCTCGGCGCTGGGCCGCTGGTCGGGGTCCTTGCGCAGGCAGCGCTCTATGACCGTCCACAGCGGTGCGGGGACCGTGGTGGGGCGGCGCGGCTCCTCGCTGAGGTGCCGGTGCAGGACCTCGAGCGCGGTGCCGCCGGCGAACGGCGGGCGGCCGGTGACCAGCTCGTACAGCAGGATGCCCGCGCCGTAGATGTCGACGGCGGAGGTCTGCGGGCGGCCCTCGGCGGACTCCGGCGCCACATAGGCGGGCGTCCCGACGAACTCGTGCGTCCGGGTCAGGCCCGGGGAGTCGGCGAGCCGCGCGATGCCGAAGTCCGTCAGCATCGGGTGCATCCGGCCGTCGCGCTCGTCGAGCAGCACGTTGGCCGGCTTGAGGTCGCGGTGTACGACGCCGTCGGCGTGACTGGCGGCCAGCGCGTCCGCGATCTGAGCGGTGAGGAGCGCCGCGGCGACCGGCGTGAGCGGGCCGTTCTCGCGGAGATAGCGGTGCAGGTCCGGGCCGTCGATCAGGTCCATGACGAGGGCGAGGAGATCCCCCTCGACGACCAGGTCCCGGGTGCGCACGATGTTCTCGTGGGTCAGCCGGAGCAGCACGGATCGCTCGCGCAGGAACCGCATCACGACGTCCGCGTCGTTGGCGAGCTCCTCCTTGAGGACCTTGATCGCGACGGTCTCGCCGGGCTGGCCCGCGACGGCCGCCTCGGCACCCGCGGTCTCCCGCTGGCGGGCTCGCCAGACGGTGCCGGTGGCGCCGCGTCCGAGCGGCTCCTCCAGGAGGTACTTGCTGCCTACAGGCCGCACGTCATGCGCTCCCTGCTGATCGTGGTGCTTGCCGTCCGCCGGGCCTGCCCGGATGTTCCGGCCCACTCTAATGCCGCTGAACGGGCTGCCGGCCGGTCGTCGTGCGGTCGTGTTCCTGCCGTGTCCTGTGTGTCCTGGAGTGTGTAGGGGTGAAGACGCGGCCCATGCGCGAATGGTTGTCGAACGGGCGCACGGAACGGCTTCCCGGAGTGCGGCGGGCGCCTCGCGCGGCGCTTCGAGAGCGACCAAGCAGGCACTTTTAGGTCCACAGCCGACCTTTCAAGATCACTTAATGCTGGCCCCCGGGCGTGTTGTCAGTGGCAGGTGACAGGATGCCTCCAGCACGGAACTGTGGGGTCGGGAGCCTCGCGGTACGTGACGACCTGTACCGGACGACGCGTCCGTGCCGGGTGGGGGGAATCACAGGTCATCATCCCCTGCCGGGCGCCCGCGCAGAAGGGACCGCTGACGGCGATGCAGATCCGGCTGACCGTCCTCGCGCCGCGCAGCGGCCAGACCCCGACCCCGGCGCGCGCCTGCGATGTGCTCGTCACCGCGCCCGCGGGCACCGCACTCGCCGCCGTCGCCTCCGGCCTGGCCGCGGCCGTCTCGGGTCCCGACAGCTCCATGGGCGGCGGCGCGGTGGTGCTGTTCGCCGGACGTGAGCGGCTCGACGCGCAGCGCATCGCGCTGGGTGAGCCCCCTCTGGTGGACGGCGCGGTGCTCTCGCTCCAGGTGCCCGGCGAGGACGAGGCGGCGGACGACGCCGTCCCCGCGCAGCTGCATGTGATCGCCGGACCCGACGCGGGCGGGGTGCACCTGCTGCACGGCGGGCAGATCCGGATCGGCCGTTCCGCCGACGCGGACGTCCCGCTCGACGACCCGGACGTGTCCCGGCTGCACTGCGCGGTGACCGTCTCCGAGGACGGCCGGGTCTCGGTGACCGACCTGGGCTCCACCAACGGCACATCCCTGGACGGTACGGACGTCCACGACCGGCCCGTCCGGCTGAACCCCGGCGCACTGCTGCGGCTCGGCGAATCGAGGCTCCGGCTCACCTCGGGCACCCGTACGCCCGTGTTGCCGACCGCCCCGGACGGCGAGGGCCACCTCCGGGTGAACCGGGCGTCCGTCACCCATGCCCCGCATCGGGCGGAGCACGGGGAAGCGGCGTACGACGACGGCCACGGGTACGGGGACGGCTCGGCGCACGGGTGGGACGAGGCCCCTTCCCCGGGCGGCCCGGGTCCGGCCGGACACGACGACCACCCGGGCCACGAGCGGTACGGAACCGCCGGGGCGCACTCCTCCGTCACCCATGGGCACGGCACCCGTCACCTCACCGGCGAGACGCCCCGGCGCGGCGGCATAGGCGCCTGGGCCAGGCGGCTCGCGGGCGGCAGGGCCGAGGCGGCCAACGACACGGCGGGGCAGGCCGACGAGGCACGCCCCATCCCTTCCTCTTCTTCTTCCCCTTCTTCCTCGCTGCCTCCGCGTTCCACCGCCCCGGAGGGCACTTGGCCCGACCCGGCGGCTGTGCTGCTGACCGCTCTCGGGCCCGGCCCGCGCCTGTGGGAGCGCGACACCGCGCATCCCGAGGCGCTGGTCGTGCGGCTGGGGACGACCGACCGGGCCGAGCTGCCTGCCGTTCCGGTGACCGTGGGTTTGCGGGAGGCCGGTTCGCTCGGCCTCGCGGGGCCGAGGTCCCGGCTGGCCGGACTGGCCCGGTCGACGGTGGCGCAGCTCGCCGCGCTGCACTCCCCGTTCGACCTGGAGATCGTGCTGATCAGCACGGACCGCGCGCGCAGCACGGACGAGCGCCGGCGGGAGTGGGCGTGGCTCGGCTGGCTGCCGCACCTGCGGCCGATGCACGGGCAGGACTGCCGGCTGCTCCTCGCCTACGACCGGGAGCAGGCCACGGCCCGTACGGCGGAGCTGGTGCGCCGGCTGGACGAGGGGCAGCTCGGTCCCGGCTGGGCGAGCGTCGACCGGTCCGCGGTCACCGAGGCCGCCCGGCTGCACACGGGGCCGTACACCGTGGTGATCGTCGACGGCGACCCCGGTTCCTCGGCGCTGCGCGAGACCACGGCCCGGCTGGCCGGTGCGGGGGCGGCTGCCGGTATCCATCTGATCTGCCTGGCCGAGACGCCTGCCTCGTCGCCGACGTCGCCGGTCGCGGCGACGTACGACGCCGCGTGCCGGGCCTCGATCGCGTTCCGGGAGTGCGGGGCCGTCGCGATGCTGAGCGGCGACGTGGCGACCGCGCTGCGCGTGCTGCGTACGGCGGGCGGGCAGACGGCAGGTCACGGCACGGTGGCGGCCGTGGACGCGGTGTCGGTGGCCTGGGCCGAGCGGTTCGGACGGGCGCTGGCACCTCTGCGCGAGGAGGGCTCCGTTGCCCTGCCGGGCCGCCCGATGGCCGCGGCGCTTCCGCCGTCCGCCCGGCTGCTGGACGAGCTGGGGCTGGCGAGGGCCACCCCGGCGTCGTTGATGGCGCGCTGGGCCTCCACGGCGGAGGAGCAGCCGGGCGCGACGCGCCCCGCCGCCCCGCCCGGCCCTTCGGCGTCGGAGCTGGACACCCCGGGCTCGGGCCGCACCGTCAGCACGGCCGCCCGGGTCGGCCCGCAGCGCACGTCCCCGGACGGGGACACCTCCGGCTCGGGCCGTACGCCGTACCCGGGCACGGACCGCACCGGCTCGGAACGCACGCCGTATCCACGCACCGACTCCGAGCGAACCCCTTACCCGGGCTCCGAAAGCACCGGCTCGGGCCGTACGCCTTACCCGGGCTCCCGCGACTCGGGCCGCACCCCCCACCCCCGCACCGCCGCGCAGCCGCAGCAGCGCGACGCGGGGGCGGGCGGGGACTCCGGTGGCAGGGGCTCGGGCGGGCCGGGCGTGTACGCCGGGCGGCCCGTGGTCGTGCTCGGGGCCGGACCCCGGGGGGCCCTCAGCGTCGATCTGGCCGACGAAGGGCCGCACCTGCTGATCGAGGGACCCGCGGGCAGCGGGCGCACCGAGCTGCTGCGCGCCGTCGCCGCCTCGCTGGCCGCCGCGGCCCGGCCCGACCGGCTCGGCATCCTGCTCATCGACGGCGCAGGCAGCGAGCGCGGCGAGGGCCTGCGGCCCTGCACGGAGCTCCCGCACGTCTTCACCCACCTGGTGGCCTCCGATCCCGTGCGGATGCGGGAGTTCGCCCAGGCCCTCGGCGGTGAGCTCAAGCGCCGGGCGGAGCTGCTCGGCCCGCTGGACTTCGCCGAGTGGCACGCACGGCACGAGGTGGGGCAGCGGACCGTGGGCCGGCGTCCGCCGAGCGCCGCCGAACAGCGCGGCGACCTGGACTCGTCGGCCGCCGGCACCCTGCGGCTGAGGCCCTCCGCGCGGACCGCGGACCCCGGCCCCTCCCCGCTGCCCCGGCTCGTCGTCCTGGCGGACGACTTCGACGCCCTGGTCGCCCCCGCACTCGGCAGCCCCGGCCGCCCGGCCGCCGGTTCCGTCGTACGCGCCCTGGAGGCCGTCGCCAGGGACGGCGGACGGCTCGGCGTCCACCTGGTCGCCACGTCCGCACGCCCGGACCGCACGGAGGACACCGAGCTGGCCCGAGGGGCCCGGCTGCGGATCATCCTGGACGCACCGGCCGTTCCGCCGTCCCCGGACGAACCCGCGCCGGGCCGGGGACGGTTGGGGCATCCGGACGGTCGGGTCACACCGTTCCAGGGAGGCCGGGTCACCGGCCGCATTCCCCGTACGGCGACGCTGCGCCCCACCGTCGTCCCGCTGGAGTGGGAGCGGATGGGCGATCCGCCCACCCGTCGGCCCGTGCGCGAGCTGGGCAACGGACCGACGGACCTCGCGCTGCTGGCCAGCGCCCTGGAGCGGGCGGCCCGTTCGGTGAACGCGGAAAGACTGCCCCCGCTCCTCCCCTTCCCCTCCTGACTCCATGATCCGAACCGGCCACCCGGTTCACTGAGGCGACGTCACGAGCCGATCACGATCAGCCGGTTGGGCCCGATCACGGTATTGCGGCGCCCGTGCCCCGGGCGTAGGACTGTGGGCACGGACGACGTGTACGCAATGAACGCACGACATGTGCACGGAGCGGCCGGGCAGGCCCAACGGCTTGGCCAACGCTCCGCGCACATGCGCGCAGGAGAGACGGGGCAGGAATGCGCACAACCCTTCGCATGCGTAGGGCCGCACTGGTATGCACCGCGGTCGGGGCACTGGCCCTCACCGGCTGCGGTGGTGACAGCGACGGCAAGGACAAGCCGGGCAAGGGCTCCGCCAAGGAAACCACCAGCCCGTCGAGCGTCGTACTACCGAAACTGGACGGCGAGAAGATCTCGGTCGCCGCGGTCTGGACCGGGCCCGAGCAGGCCAACTTCACCAAGGTGCTCGACGAGTTCGAGAAGCGCACGGGAGCGTCGGTCACCTTCGTCCCGGCGCAGGACCCGATCGTCAACTTCCTCGGTACCAAGGTGGCGGGGGGCCAGCCGCCGGACGTCGCGATGATTCCGCAGGTCGGCGCGATCCAGCAGGCCGTGGAGAAGAAGTGGGCCAAGCCGGTGGGACCCGAGGCGAAGGCCCAGCTGAGCAAGAACTACGCGAAGGTCTGGCAGGACCTCGGAGCGGTGGACGGCACCCAGTACGGGGTGTACTTCAAGGCCGCGAACAAGTCCCTGATCTGGTACAACGCCCAGGCGTTCGAGAACGCGGGCGCGAGTGAGCCGAAGACCTGGAAGGACTTCCTGGCCACGGCCGAGACGATCTCCGCGTCCGGTGTCACCCCGGTCTCGGTCGCCGGCGCGGACGGCTGGACCCTCACCGACTGGTTCGAGAACATCTACCTCTCCCAGGCCGGGCCGGAGAAGTACGACCAGCTGGCGCAGCACGAGATCAAGTGGACGGACCCGTCCGTGAAGGACGCGCTCACCACGCTCGCCGAGCTCTTCGGCAAGACCAGCCTGATCGCGGGCGGCGCGGACGGCGCGCTCCAGACGGAGTTCCCGACGTCCGTCACGCAGACGTTCACCGGCGGCGACCAGCCCAAGGGCGCCATGGTCTTCGAGGGCGACTTCGTCTCCATCAACATCGCGCAGACCAAGGCGAAGATCGGTACGGACGCCAAGGTGTTCCCGTTCCCCGCGGTCGGCGCCGACTCCCCCGTGGTGACGGGCGGCGACGCGGCGGTGGCGCTCAAGGACAGCAAGGGCGCCCAGGCGCTGCTGACCTGGCTCGCCTCCACCGACGCGGCGAAGATCTGGGCCGAGGCGGGCGGGTTCATCTCGCCGAACAAGGGCCTGGACGCCGCCGCGTATCCGAACGACGTACAGCGCAAGATGGCCGAGGCCCTGGTCGCGGCCGGAGACGACGTCCGGTTCGACATGTCCGACCAGGCACCGCAGTCGTTCGGCGGTACCCCGGGGAAGGGCGAGTGGAAGACGCTCCAGGACTTCCTGAAGAACCCGAAGGACATCGCGGGGACTCAAGCCAAGCTGGAGTCCGACGCGGCCAAGGCGTACAAGAGCTGACGGGATGACGACAGCGGCCAAGGGGGGCACCGCCGCGGTGCCCCCCGCCGACCAGAGTCCACGTCGCCGTCCGACCAGGAGCGTGACCGGTACCAGGAAGCTCCTCGCGGCGGTGTTCCTGCTGCCCGCGCTGGTGCTTCTCGGCGCGCTCGTGGTCTATCCCATCGTCTATTCCGTCTACCGGTCCTTCTTCGACCAGGCGGGTACGGGCTTCGCCGGGATCGACAACTACAAGGCCCTGTTCACCGACGCCACCATCCGGACCGCGGTCAAGAACAACGCGGTCTGGGTCGTGTTCGCACCGACGATCTCCACCGCCCTCGGGCTGATCTTCGCGGTCCTGACCGAGCGCATCCGCTGGGGTACGGCGTTCAAGCTGATCGTCTTCATGCCGATGGCGATCTCGATGCTCGCCGCGGGCATCATCTTCCGGCTGGTGTACGACCAGGCCCCGGAGCGCGGGGTCGCCAACGCCGTATGGGTGGGGGTGCACGACACGTTCGCCGAGTCGTCGGGCTACCCCAAGGCGCATCCGCTGCCCGTCCATCCGCTGAAGGCGGGCGGCGGCGGCTCGTTCGTCACGAAGCAGCCGGTGACGGCCGGTGAGCCGGTCCTGATCCCGCTGGTCGGCGTGGCCCCGGCGAAGATGCCGGGCGACGCCGCACCGGCGAAGGCGGCCGGCGGCGGGGACGGGAAGATCACCGGCACAGCCTGGCTGGACTTCACGAAGGGCGGCGGCGGCACACCCAACACCGTCGATCCCAAGGAGCTCGGCCTCAAGGGCCTCAAGGTCGAGGCGGTCAGGGACGGCAAGGTCATCGCGTCGGCGACGGCGGGCGCGGACGGTACGTTCACCCTGCCCGCCTCGGCCGACGGCGCCCAGGTCCGGCTCCCGGCGTCCAACTTCTCGGAGCCGTACAACGGCGTCGACTGGCTCGGGCCGTCCCTGGTGACGCCCGGGATCATCGGCAGCTACGTCTGGATGTGGGCGGGCTTCGCGATGGTGCTGATCGCGGCGGGCCTGGCCGGTCTGCCGCGTGAACTCCTGGAGGCGGCCCGGGTGGACGGTGCCAACGAGTGGCAGGTGTTCCGCCGGATCACGGTGCCGCTGCTGGCACCGGTCCTCGCGGTGGTGCTGGTCACCCTGATGATCAATGTCCTGAAGATCTTCGACCTGGTGTTCATCATCGCGCCGGGGTCCTCGCAGGACGACGCGAACGTACTGGCGCTCCAGCTGTACCGGTCCTCGTTCGGTACGGACGCCGACCTGGGGATCGGCAGCGCCATCGCCGTCCTGCTGCTGCTGCTGGTGATCCCGGTGATGCTGTTCAACATCCGCCGGATACGGAAGGAGGGGCGCCGGTGACCACAGTGCCAATGGTGAAGGCCAAGCAGTCCCTCGGCGCACGGATCGCCGCCCGTGCCGGTGGCGGGGTGATGCGGGTCTTCCTGATCCTGGTGGGCCTGTTCTGGCTGATGCCGACGATCGGGCTGCTGCTCTCCTCGCTGCGGAGCGCCGACGACATCGCGGCGACCGGCTGGTGGAAGATCTTCACCGCTCCCTCCGAGCTCACCTTCGACAACTACCAGCGACTGCTGGACAATTCGGTCATCACCGATTCCCTGTTCAGTACGGTGATGATCACCGTCCCGACCACGTTCCTGGTCGTGGTGATCGGTTCGCTCGCCGGGTACGCCTTCGCCTGGATGGAGTTCCCCGGCCGCGACTGGTGGTTCCTGATCGTCGTCGGGCTGCTGGTCGTGCCCGTACAGGTCGCCCTGATCCCGGTCTCCGAGCTCTTCGGCACCATCGGGATCTTCGAGACGACCTTCGGCGTGATCATGTTCCACACGGCCTTCGGTCTGCCGTTCGCGATCTTCCTGTTGCGGAACTTCTTCGCGGAGATCCCGCGCGAACTGCTGGAGGCAGCACGGCTCGACGGTGCGGGCGAGATCAGGCTCTTCACCCGGGTGGTGATGCCGCTGGGCGGACCCGCGATCGCCTCCCTCGGCATCTTCCAGTTCCTCTGGGTGTGGAACGACATGCTCGTGGCGCTGATCTTCGCCGACTCCGAGTCCCCGCCGATCACCGTGGCGCTCCAGCAGCAGGTGCGCCAGTTCGGCAACAACATCGATGTGCTCGCGCCCGGCGCGTTCGTCTCGATGGTGATTCCGCTGGCCGTGTTCTTCGCGTTCCAGCGGCAGTTCGTGTCCGGTGTGATGGCGGGCGCCGTCAAGTAACCACCCGGCACGGCGCCCTGCGGGGCGCGTCAACACGGAGCGGCCCCGTTACCCATAACCGGGCCGCTCCACCCCGTATGTCCCCCGAATGCCACGTCTGGCGTAACCCTGTCACTCCTTCGGCCGTTTGCGGGCCACCTGCCGCCCGCGACCGACCCATGGATGTGTTGTGCCCCGGTTCAGTGTCATCGTGCCCGCGTACCGGGTCCAGGCGTATCTGCACGAGTGCCTGGACTCGGTGTCGGGCCAGTCCTTCAAGGACTTCGAAATCATCGTGGTCGACGACGGTTCACCGGACGCCTGCGGCGCCATCGCCGACGAGTACGCCGGCCGCGACCACCGGTTCGACGTCGTCCATCTGCCGAAGAACACCGGCCTCGGCCCCGCGCGCAACGCCGGTATCGCCAGGGCGAGCGGGGACTACCTGATCTTCCTCGACGGGGACGACACCCTCCTGCCGGACGCGCTCCAGACCATCGCCGACCGGATCGCGGCGACCGGCGGCCCCGACGTCCTCGTCTACGACTACACCCGGGTGTACTGGAACGGCGAGACCGTCCGCAACCAGCTCGCCCCGCACCTCGCCGAGACCGGTCCCCCCTCCTTCCGGCTCGCCGACCGGCCCGGGCTGCTCAAGGTCCTGATGGTCGTCTGGAACAAGGCGTACCGCCGTGAGTTCGTGGAGGCCGAGGGCTTCACCTTCCCGCCCGGCTACTACGAGGACACGCCCTGGACCTATCCGGTGCTGATGGCCGCCGGATCGATCGCGGTCCTGGACACCGTGTGCGTCGGCTACCGCCAGCGGCGGCGGGGCAACATCCTCTCCACCACCAGCCGCCGCCACTTCGACGTCTTCGACCAGTACGACCGGGTCTTCGCGTTCATCGACGCGCGCCCCGGACTCGCCGTCTGGCGGCCGGCGATGTTCCGGCGGATGCTCGACCACTTCTCGACGCTGTTCACCTCGCACGGCCGGCTCCCGCCGGGCACCCGCGCCGACTTCTTCCGCCGCGCCCGTGCCCACTGCGTCCGCTACCACACGCCCGGCGCCCGTGTCCCGCGCCGCGCGCGGCTGCGCCACGGGCTGTTCCGGCTGGGCGCCCACCGTACGTACCGTCTGCTGTGGGCCGCGCAGCAACTGCGCGGCGTGCTGCGCCTGCGCGCAGCGGCACTGCGCCACGTGGTGCGCGGGGCGCTCCTCCAGCTGCACTACCGCATCCAGCTGCGGCTGCCGGTCCGTCCGCACGACGCGGTGTTCGCCGCCTACTGGAACCGCGGCTACGCCTGCAATCCGGCGGCGATCGAGGCGAAGGCCCGCGAGCTGGTCCCGGGCCTGCGGACCTCCTGGATCTGCCGCCCCGAGCACGCGCACACCGTGCCCCCCGGCACGCGCCGGCTGCACCCGGGGACGTACCGCTACTGGACCGCGCTGGCCCGCTCCAAGTACCTCGTGAACAACGTGAACTTCGACCGGCGGCTGGTGAAGAGACGCGGTCAGGTGCTCGTGCAGACCCACCACGGGACACCGCTGAAGACGATGGGGACGGATCTGGTGGACCGCCCGGCGGCGGCCGGGTCCACGGACTTCGACCAGCTGCTGCGCAACATCGACAAATGGGACTTCTCCCTCTCCGCCAATCTGCACTCCACGCTCGTCTGGGAGCGGACCTACCCGTCCGGCTACACGACGCTGGAGTACGGCTATCCGCGCAACGACGTCTTCCACCGCACCAGCCCGCAGGAGGTGGCGCGGCTGCGCGAGACGCTCGCCATCGCGGAGGACTGCACCGCCATCCTGTACGCGCCGACGCACCGCGACTACCGGCGCTCCCAGCAGCACACCCTGGACCTGGAGCGGCTCGTCCAGGTCCTCGGCCCGCGGTTCGTCGTCCTGACCCGCTCCCACTACCTGTACAGCGCTCCGAAGGCCCCGGCCGGCCGGACCCCGCATCCCCGGATCATCGACGTCAGCGACCATCCGTCGCTCGAGGCTCTCTGCCTCGCCTCGGACGCGCTGATCACCGACTACTCGTCGCTGATGTTCGACTACGCCAACCTGGACCGTCCGCTCGTCATCCACCTGGACGACAGCCAGGCGTACGAGGCGGCCCGGGGGACCTACTTCGATCTGCAGACGTTTCCGCCGGGAGCCGTCGCGCGCAGCCAGGACGAACTGCTCGACATCTTCACCACGGACCACTGGCGGGGCTCCCGGTCCGCGCAGCTGCGGGCGGCGTTCAGGGCCCGCTTCTGTCCGTACGACGACGGGTACGCCGCCGAGCGGGTGGTGCGCCGGGTCTTCCTGGGCGAGACGGCCGGGCTGCCCCTGCCCGTCCCGCTCAAGGAGCGGCGGCCCGTGGGCACGCTGCCCCGGCAGGCGGCGGTGCGGGCGGCGACGAGCCCGCCGAGGGCTGCGGCATCCAGCCCGTCCGGCGACTGAGGCCGGAAGCAGAACATCGGGGCCGGACCGGTGAACGTCTGCGGCCCGGCCCCTTCCTCACCGCTCCAGAAAGGCGAAGAGCTCCTCCCAGCGCCGTACGATCTCCGCTTCGGAGAACCGCCGCACGTTCGTCCGTGCCCGCTCCCCCATCGCGTCCCGCATCCGGGGGTTGCCGGTCAGCCGCAGCAGACGGTCGGCCAGGGCACCGATGTCCCCGGCCGGGGCGAGCAGGCCGTCCTCGCCGTCGCGCACGATCTCCCGCACGCCCGGCGCGCAGTCGAAGGCGGCGCACGGCACCGCGCTCGCCATCGCCTCCATCAGCGCCAGCGGGAAGCCCTCGCCGCGTGAGGACTGGACGAAGACGGAGGCGTCCGCGAGGGCTCCCGGCACGTCGTCGGTCCGCCCCTTCCACTCGACCGAGCCGTCCAGGCCCAGCTCGGTGCACCGGCCCTTCAGTTCCGCCTCGTCCTCACCCGCCCCGTACACGCTGAGCCGCCAGTCCGGCCGCTGCGGGGCCACCAGCGCCCAGGTGTCCAGGAGCATGTCGATGCCCTTCTGGTCGCTGAGCCTGCCGATGCTCGCCACGCTCCTGCCGGTGCGCGGGGAGGGCACCTCGGGCAGGCCGGCCAGGGCGTTGGGCATGAACCCGACGTTGTTCATGCCGTCGCCCGCCCAGATGTCGGCGTCCTCCTCGGTGAGGACGAGCCAGCGGTCCAGGGCGCTGTAGTGGTGCTTGATCCAGCGGTAGCGGTGGCTCGCCCGGGAGTAGTCGTACGACTCGTGGCTCATCCCGATGACCCGGTGGCCGGAGGTGTCGGCCTCGCCGACCCATTCCATGGCCCACACCTGGGTGACGATGACGACCGCCCCGGGGCTCGCCGTCCGGAAGATCCCGGAGAGCCGCTGAACCGCGCGCCGCTTCTCCCCGACCCTGGCGGCCTCGCGGCGGCGGGCCGGGACCCGGAAGCGGTCCCGCAGGTTCTTCGGCGCCCAGGGGGTCGGCGGGTGCGCCGGGTACAGGGCCGTCACGGGGTAACCGGCGTCGTCGGGAAGCGCCATCTTCAGCTCGGACGCGTGGATGCCGACCACCTGCACCCGGTGTCCGCGCTGCTGGAACAGCCGGGCCGTCCGGTGCGTCCAGGCGGTGACTCCGCCGAGTTCGTCCGTGCTGTTGGAGACGATGAACACGTCTCGGCTGCGGCTCATCGGCCGGCCTCCCGGGCGGTACGTGAGAGGTGGCGGGCGAAGACGGTATCGACGACGGTACGGGCCGCGTCGCCCTTGTCGTAGCGGCCGAACTCCTCGGCGAACGCGGCTCGCGCCTCCTGGAACTCGGTGTCGGTGGCCTTCAGCCGGCCCATCACCGCGAACAGTTCGTCCTCCGTCTCCACCACCGGTCCCGGTGCCTTGTCCCGCAGGTCGAAGTAGCTGCCCCGGGTGGCGGCGTACGCGTCGAGATCGGGCGCGAACAGGACGACGGGCCGGTCCAGCAGCGTGTAGTCGAACATGATCGACGAGTAGTCGGTGATCAACACGTCGGCGAGCGTGAGCAGTTCGGTGACGTCGTGGTGCGCCGAGACGTCCAGCACCGTCCCGGGCGGGCACACGGGCAGCCGTGCCGCCTCCAGGTAGTGGGCCCGCACCAGCAGCGTGTACTGGTCGCCGAAGCGCTCCGCGAAGCGCGCCACGTCCAGCGGGAGCCGTCGCCGCTTGCGCTTCCCTGGACCGCCGCGGAACGTCGGCGCGTACAGCACGACCTTCTTGTGGTCGGCGATGCCGAGGGTCTCGGCGAGCGCCGGGCGCGGCAGCCGCCCTTCGGCCTCGTCCCTGGCGCGCGCGGCCGACAGGGCGTCGTTGCGCGGGTAGCCGGTCGCCAGCAGCCGCTCCGGTGGGAGCCGGTAGGCGCGGGCGAGGGTGCGCACATCGTGCTCGGAGCGGACGAGGAAGTGGTCGAAGCGGTGCACGGCCTCCTGGAGGCGGTGGCGCTGCGGGGCGTTCTGCATGCGTACGCGCGTCTCGTCGAAGCCCATGCGCTTGTACGCCGAGCCGTGCCAGGTCTGGAGGTACGTGGTGCCGGGGCGCTTGCGCAGATTCTGCGGGAAGCCCTGGTTGTCGACCCAGTACTCGGCCCTGGCCAGGGCCCACAGATACCGCCACGACCAGCGCCGTACGAGCCGCGCGTCGGCGGGGAAGCCCTTGGGGGAGCTCTCGTACGACCAGACGCAGTGCAGTCGGAGACCCTGTCTGCGCACCTCTTCGTGGATGGCCCGGGGGCTGTCGCCGTAGCACTTGCCCATGTGGCTCTCGAAGACGACGGAGCCCTTGCGTACGGGCAGCCGGCAGAGCCAGGTGTTGTAGACGGGTGCCTTGAAGGCGCGCGAGCGCCATCGGTCGCGCCTCTTGCGCAGGGCCCGCGCCAGGAGTTGGGCCTTGCGGGCGGGACGGAAGTGGGTGGCGTAGTGGACCAGGCGGCGCAGGGCGCGGGCCGGCCGGTTGCGGGGGACGAGCCGCAGCGCCAGGTGGTCCTTGAGCGTGACGTAGGGCTCCCAGGTGTCCCCGGCGAGCCGTCCGAGCCGGGGCCGGGCGGTGAAACGGTCCACCCGGTCGAGCAGGTCGTGGGCGGCGAAGAGGTCGCTGACGGACCGCGTCCCGCCCGCCTCGACGAAAAGGCGGGCGTCCCACAGTGTGTCGCGTGCACCGAGGGGGCGCAGGACGCGGGTGAGGTCGGCGTGGGTGCGCCAGTGGATGCCGGTGGCCTCCCGGCGCAGTTCACCGACCGGGAAGCGGAAGGCGCGGGCGCCGTCCCGCACGCGGAACTCCAGCTCCGCGCTGAGCGGCAGCTCGGGGCCGGGGTCCGCATGGGCGGGCAGGACCAGGTGTCCTTCGAGGAGCAGCCGGCCCTCGTCCTTGGTGCACCTGGTGAGCCGGTTCATCAGGCGCAGCTCACCGAACGCGCGGTACTGGTGGCCGAGTTCGGTCACGTCGACGCCGGCGGGCGCTCCCTGGCCGGTGCCGGTGCCGGCGAGGGGCGTGCGGGCCGCGTCCGTGGTGGGCCAGCGGACCCGTCCGTCGTCGCCCGTGACGAGGGGGGCGGCCACCGCACCCGGCCGGTTCAGCGCGTACGCCGCCGCGAGTACGCCGTCCGCGTCGCCCTGGGCGAGCAGATGGACGGCGACCCGTTCGAGCGGCGGCAGGGTCTCCAGGACCGGCTCCGGGACGCTGTGGGCCAGGCCGTCCGCGGCCGAGGCGGTGATCCGGTCGCGGTCGGCGGCGGGCAGCCGGGGGAACGTCCGGACGAGCGGCACCAGCCGGTCGAGGGCGAAGGCACGTTCCCGCTGCTCGCGCAGTTCGTGGAGCCCTTGCGCGACCAGTGTGTTGCACACGCTCCGGTGGGCCCGGAGCAGTCCGGTGACGTCCTGCCCGCTCTCCACTCGTCCGGTCACGATCAGCCTGCGGACGAGCGCGATCCGGCCGACGGCGGCGGCGGCCAGGGGGCCGAACAGGATCTCGCTGCGGGTGAGGTCCTCCGCGTACCGCAGGCCGTGCCGTTCCAGAGCCTCACGGCTCAGGCAGAAGCCGGTCACCAGGGCGTCCCTGACCGTCAGTTCGGGTGCGTCGCCGAAGCGGCCGAGCGTCCGGGAGCGGGCGAACAGCTGATGCTGCCAGGAGGGTTCCCGTTCCTTCGTGCCCTCCCCGGTGAGCCGGCTCCAGCGGCCGGCCACCAGGTCCGCGCCGGTGCGTCCGGCGGCCTCCCAGAGGTTGCGGCAGGCGTGGAGCTGGAGGCGTTCGCCCTCGCCGAGCACGAGGACGTGCCGGCCGCGGGCGGCGTCGAGCCCGGCGTTGCGCAGGGCCCCGGTGGTGGTCGCCGTCCCGTCCGCGACGAGGAGGCGGACCCGCTCCGGGCGGCCGGCGGCGAGCTTGTCCGCCGCCGCCCGGGTGTCCGCGTCGCAGTCGGCGGCGAGGACGACGAGCGCCTCGGTGGCCCGAAGGCTCTGGCCGGTCACCGAGTCGACGGAGGCCCGCAGTGCCGCGGCCCCTCCCCCGCCGGTGACGACACAGCTGAAGTCCGGTGTGCTCATACCTGCTCCCCCTTGAGCATCAGATCCACGACCCGGACCGCAGCGGTTCCGTCGTCGAGGTCGCAGAACGACTCACGGAACCGGGCATAGGCGTCGCGATGGGTCTCGGTGACGGACGCGAGGTCCCGCAGGGCCTCCACCACGCCCGCCGATGTGGGGATCAGCGGGCCCGGTGCCTGCGAGGCGAAGTCGAAGCAGAAACCGCGCAGGGTGTCGCGGTAGTGCTCCAGGTCGTACGTGTGGAACAGCATCGGGCGGCCGGTCCCGGCGAAGTCGAACATCAGGGAGGAGTAGTCGGTGACCAGGACATCGCTGATCAGGATCAGTTCGGCGACGTCCGGGTAGCGCGACACGTCGCGGACGAACGCGCTCTGCGGGATGCTGCCGCCCACCAGGTAGTGGCGGCGTACGAGCAGGACGCTGTCCTCGCCGAGTTCCTTCTCGGCTTCGGCCAGGTCGAGCTGGAGGTCGAGCCCGTAGCGGCCGCCCTGTCTGGGCCGGTCCTCGCGCCAGGTGGGGGCGTAGAGGATCACGCGCTTGCCCTCGGGGATGCCGAGCCTCTCCCGTACGGCGTCGGCGACCTTCTCCCGGTCGGGGGCGTACAGCAGGTCGTTGCGCGGGTAGCCGCTTTCGACGACCGCACCGGTGTGTCCGAAGGCCCGCCGCATGACCGGGGTGGAGAAGGTGTTCGGTGAGACGAGGACGCTCCACTGGGCGGCCCGCTGCGGCATCGACGCCATGTAGGCGGCGTCCGCGGTCGGGGTGCCGGCCAGATCGCGGCCGATGCGCTTGAGCGGGGTGCCGTGCCAGGTCTGCACGACGAACTGGCCGTCGGCCCGCTCGAACCACTCGGGCAGGTGCGTGTTGGAGACGATCCAGCGGCTGCGGGCCAGTGCCTCGTGCCACTCGGCGCTGTGCAGGGCGACCGTCCGTACCCCGGCCGGGACGCGTACCTGCTCGTCGCGGATCACCCAGAGGTGTTCGAGCGTGCTGTCGCGGCGGGCCAGCTCCTCGTAAATCGCGCGCGGCGAATCGGAGAACTGCCGCCCGTCGAAGCTGCTGTACAGAACGGCCGGATGCAGCTGCCCGCCCCCGCCGCGCAGGGTGGCGTACCGCTCGCGCAGTCGGCGCTGCCCGTACGCGCCCCGCTCCGCTGCGGGCAGTGCGCTGCCCGACTCCAGGACGAGCCGGTCGTGGAAGCGCCGCTCCAGGGTGAAGGGCCGGCCGGCGCCGTGCTCCCGGCGGAGCGGCAGGCCGGCGTGCAGTGGAATCGCGGCCCGCAGCGGGAGGTAGGAGTCCGGGTCGGTTTCTCCGGGTTCGCGTAGGAAGAGGTACCAGCGGCCCTCGGAGAGCGGGAGGGTGCCGCCGAGCCCGTCGACGGCATCCGGGTCCAGCCCGGCCCGGAACCCGCCCGTCGCGCCGCCCGCCACGGTCTGTGCCGCGAAGGCGGTCTCCTCCTGGTGCCCGCTGTGGCGCAGGACGAGCTCGATGCCGCTGTCGTACGGGCCGGACAGGCTGCCTTCGAGTACGAGTTCCCCGGAGTCCGCCCAGGAGAGCCGTTCGACGACGGGCTGCACGCTCCGGTCGGTGAGGACCAGGTCGCCGGAGGGGTTGGCCGCCGCGTAGAGCTCGCGGCCACCGGCGAGCGGGTAGCGCGCGGAGCCGGTCTCCGGCCGGGCGGCCACCGTCAGCCGGCGCTTCCCGCCGACGAGTTGGACGCCCCACACCCCGTCGGACCCGCGGAAGGCGGTGAGCGGCACCTCGGCGACGACCGTGCCGGCCGCCGCGCCGTCCGGCCCGCTGAGTCCCAGGGGGAATTCCCGGGTCTCCTTGGTGCGCCATTCCTGGACGCGCAGGGCCGTCGGCTCGCTTCCGTCGAGGACCCGCGCCTCGATCCGGACGCCTTCCGCGGTCGCGGTGTGCGAGACGAGGACGGCGTCGATCCGGTCGGTGCGCAGCTCCAGCTTGTTGCCCGACAGGACAGGGACGATCCGGGTGCGCTCACCGGCGTACATGACGGCGGGCGCCGCCGGGTTGCCGAGGAGCCGCATCGGACCGCGGCGGGGGCGGCCGCCGCCGAGGACGACGGATTCCAGCTTCCAGGTCGTGCGGCCGCTCTTCCCCGCGCCCTTGGCGGCGAGCCTGCGGGGGTCGACGACGGCCTCGAAGCCGGACCGTTCGTAGCGGTGCAGCGTGCGTCCGGACCGGGCGGCCGCCTCGTCCGTACGGAAGGTGCGCAGGCGCAGCGGGAGGACGCGGCGCCCGGACCGCAGCCAGCCGGTGCCGGCCGAGCGTCCCGGTGCGTTGCGGACGTAGGCGTACCCCTTGAGGCGCAGCAGCCCATCACGCCAGACGGCCTCGGTGAGATGGGCGTGCACGGGGAGGTCGGTGCCGCTCAGGGCGGTGGCGCGGTGCGGCAGCGGTCCTTCGATGACGGGGTACTGCGCGCGGGGGCGGAGCGGGCCGCGGACGTGGAAGGTGTCGCGGTCGGACTTCTCGTACGCGAGGAGGGCGAGGAGTTCGGGCATCCGGCGTTCCCGGATGAGCTGCCACTTGACCCGCAGGTGCAGGGGAAGGGCGTCGACGACGGCCGGGTCGACGGTCGCGGCGAACGCGTTGGCGTGTTCGAGGAACGCCTCGTGGAAGGCGGCGTCGCCGTCCGGGAGCGCGTCGATGAACAGCCAGAGGTCGCCGGAGAGCGCGTGCCCGTCGTAGCGGCGCTTGGCCTCCGTCATGCCCCGCCCGGCGAGGAACGTACTGACGGTGGAGACGGCGGTGACCCGGTCGCGGATGCCCAGGGGCACCGCACGCCGCGTCGTGATCGAGCCGGCGCGGTCCCGCCAGTGGTACACGGGCTCCTCGACGACGTCGACGGACCGTGCCAGGAAGTGGGCGGGCAGTACGACGGCGATGTCCTCGTACAGGACGCCGACGGGGAACGCGAAGGCATGACGGTCCCAGAAGGATCTGCGGAAGACCTTGTTGCAGGCGATGCGGTCGCCGAGGAGCACCCAGTCCCGGGTGACGTGGGTGGCGGACCGCGGCTTCTCCATCGGCTTGCGGAACATCGGCGACTGTTCGAGTACGCCGTTGGCACGGAGGCGGAGCACGTTGCCGGTGACGAAGTCGGAGCCGGAACGGCTCAGTTCGGCGAGCATCCGCTCGTACGCCCCGGGGGGCACGATGTCGTCGCTGTCGACGAACGTCAGGAACTCCCCGTCCCGGTGGGCCTCCCGGACCCCGGCGTTGCGGGCGGCTCCGAGCCCGGCGTTCTCCTGGGTGATCAGCCGGAAGCGCGGGTCCCGCGCGGCGAACTCCCGGGCGACGCGCCCGCTTCCGTCCGTGGAGCCGTCGTCGACCATGACGACTTCGAGGTCGGGCATCGTCTGTCCGGCCAGCGAGTCCAGGCAGGCACCGAGGTACTCCTCGACGTTGTAAAGGGGGACGACGACGGTGAGGCGGGGTGCCATGCGCTGTGCACGATCCTTCCGGACGGACAACCTGGGGGTCTGGGACGGGGCCGGCGCATCGGGGCCGGACGTACCCCGGGGGCTAACAACCCCGGCCGGGCCCCGGTCACCCGACGACAGCCGTTCGGGTGACGCCCGGCGGCCGGGAGTCGATAAAACGACCGAGCCCCGTACCGGTGTGGCACGGGGCTGGCGGGGTTCCCGGCGGAGCTCAGGGCTTGACGGCGATGCGGCCCTCGTCCATGCGCAGCAGCAGCAGCCGCTCGCCGGTCTTCTCCAGGAACTCGTCGACGGCCTGCCGCGAGCCCTGCCAGTAGCCGTAGTCGTCGATCAGCAGCACACCGCCGCTCACCAGGCGCGAGTAGAGGTGTTCCAGCTCGTGCTTGGTGGAGGCGTACCAGTCGGTGTCCAGGCGGAGGATGGAGATCTGCTCCGGGGCGCGGTCCGGGACGGTGTCCTCGACCCTGCCCTGCACGTAGTGGACGCGCTCCTTCGGGTAGGGCACGCTCTCGAATCCGGCCTTCACGTCCTCCAGGGAGGCGACTGCCCAGATCGGCCGGTCCTTGCCCTGCGCGTCGAGCAGTTCCCGCGCCGACCTGCCGTCGCGGCGCAGGTCCTCCTCGGTGGGCGGGGTCATGCCCTCGTACGTGTCGAAGAGGTACAGGTCCCGCTCGGTCTCCCCCAGCGAGAGGAGCGTCTTCGCGCACGCCTGCATGGAGCCGCCGCGCCACACACCGCACTCGACGATGTCGCCGGGGATGTTGTGGCGGGCGATGTGGCGGGTCGCGAGGATGAAGGCGTTGAGCCGCTCCGGCGAGGTCATCGAGTACGGCTTGACCGCCCGGATGATGTCCTTCGCCTCGTCGTCGTAGTCCGCCGGGAACTGCGGACCGGCCTTGGCCTTCGGCTTCGGTGCGGGCGCCGCGGCGGCGGGGGCGGCGGCTGCCGGGGCCGCCGTGGCGGTGCGGGGAGCGGGCACGGACACGCGCCTGAGCTGGTACCCGGTGAGTTGCTGAAGGACGCCGTTGACGGCGTTGCGCCAAGCCATGCCCCGGGACAGTACGCGCGCATTGCGACTCATGTCATCTTTCGTCAACCTGTCATTGATTTGCCCCTGTTGGACCATGGAGTCAGGATCCGGTCTCGGCGGACGCGGGGACCTCGGCCGGGGCGGGTACGCCTGCCGGTGCGGGTACGTCGGCCGGGCGCCCGCACCGCTCGCGGCCGTCCAGCGGGCGCGGCAGCGGGACCGCCTCCACTCCGCCGACCCGGTTGGCCCACCACACGGTCAGCTCCCGCACCGCGAACATTGTCAGCCGGGGATAGCGCTGCGGCCTGCGGAAGACCCCCACGGAGTCGCCCCAGTAGGCGCCCTTGCCGATGCCCCGGTAGTCGTGCCAGATGCCCTTGCGGGGCGGGAAGTCGGTGTACGCCTCGCAGAGTTCCAGCCGTGAGTGGGCGGCCATCGCGCGGAAGCCGTCGGGGTAGTAGCGCCAGCAGTCCTGGGCGTCGTGCGCATGGCCGCGCGAGGGCGCGGTGATGAAGGCGTAGCCACCGGGCTTGAGAACGCGGGCGATCTCCAGCATCGACGCCCAGAAGAACGGGATGTGCTCGAACGCCTGCCCGGAGAGGACGACGTCGGCACTGCGGGACTTGGCCGGGATGCGGTACGGCCGCTTCATCACGGCGTCGACGTTGGGCCCGTCGAGGACGTCGACCCCGAAGTAGTCGATGTCGTGGCCCGCCAGCAGTCCCCTGTGGGTACGGGTCTGCTTGCCGGAGATCCGCGACCCGAGGTCGACGACGCGGTGCCTGCGCGTCCTGGGCAGATACTCCTCGATGCAGAGTTCCATCTGCTCATAGGCGGACTGGTGCATGAGGTTCTCCCAACATTGCCGTGTGCATGAGCTGTTGAGCACAACGACGGCGGGAAGCGGAGGGGTCGCACCGGGCGGGGCCGATCCGCCATTCGAGTGGTGGCGCGCTCACCCCGCTCCGCCGTCGAGGAACAGCCGCCGCACCACACGCTCCGCCGCGCGCCCGTCGTCGTACGGACAGAACCGGTCCCGGAACGCCTTGCGCAGCACCTTCGTCCGCCCGGAGTCCCACGCGCCGCTCCGCAGCACCTCCAGCAACTCGTCCTGGCTGGTCGCGATCGCGCCCGGCGTCTCCCCGGGCCGGCCGGAGAGCAGGTCGAAGTAGGTCCCGCGCGCGGCGCGGTAGGCGTCCCAGTCTGGTGCGTAGCTGATGATCGGACGGTCCAGGCAGGCGTAGTCGAACATCAGCGAGGAGTAGTCCGTGATCAACGCGTCGGCCGCGAGACAGAGTTCCTCGACACAGGGGTGGGCGGTGACGTCGACGACCCGGCCGTGCCGCGCGTCGGGGAGCCCCGCCGTGCGTCCGTAGAAGTAGTGGGCGCGCACCAGCACCACGTGATCGGGGCCCAGTTCACGCGCGAGGAGTTCCGGGTCGAGGCTGGGCAGGAAGCCCTTGCGGTAGTCGCGGTGGGTCGGCGCGTACAGCAGCGCCTTCTGCCCGGGGGCGATCCCGAGTCCGGCGCGGATCGCGGCCGTCTGCTCGGCGGTGGTGGTGAAGAAGACGTCGTTGCGCGGATATCCGAGGTTCAGATGCTCGTACGAGGACGGGTAGACGCGGTCCCAGATCTCGGTGCTGTGGGGGTTGGCGGAGAGGCTGTAGTCCCACTGGTCGGTGTGGGCGGCGATCTTCTCGAAGCTGATCCCGTTGGTGAGGGCGGGGTACGCGCGCTGGTCGAGGCCCATGGTCTTCAGCGGGGTCCCGTGGTGGGTCTGGAGGTAGACCTGACCGGGGCGCTTGGTGAACCCGCCGGGGAAGCTGGAGTTGTTGATCAGGTACGTGGCGGTGGCCATGGTCCGCCAGTAGGCGCGGGAGCCCTCGATCACGTACGGGACACCGGGCGGCATCCGGTCGCGGTGGCGCGAGGAGACGGCCCAGACGCCTCGGACGTGCGGGGCGAGTTCGCGGGCCTTGGCGTGGATGGCCGCCGGATTGCAGGCGATCCCCCGGTTCCAGTACGCCCCGTACACCGCGAGGCAGGGGTCCAGTGGCCGCAGCAGGTCGGCGCGGTACGCGGTGCGCAGGACGCGCGTGCGGAGCGCCTTCCGCCGCCGGAGCAGGGCGGCGGGAAGGCGGGCGCGGGCGGTGCGGGCGGCGGTCCGCGCACGGTGGGCGGCGTAGGGGCCGGGGAGTCCGGCGGCACGGAAGAGAGCGGCGCGGTCGCGGGCGGGGACGGCGTCGGGGGCGCCCTCGGGCTCGTCGAGCAGGGCGCGCAGGTGGGCCGTGCGCGCGACCCTGATCCGTGGGCCGTCGCCGGACTCGGCGAGCAGCTGTCCGTACACGTCGAGGAGCGCGCCGCTCCCCCGCCGTGCCCCCGTACCGAGGAGACGGTGACGGACACAGAGCTGGTCCAGGGCGGCGAGCGTCCCCGCCTCGGCTGCCAGCAGGTGCGCGCGCTGGACCGGGACGACGTCCTCGTACGGGCCGTCGGTGAAGCGCAGCCCGTGGGTGGTCCAGAAGGAGCGCCGGAAGAGCTGGTTGCGTGCGGCGGGGACGGCGTCGGGGGCGCCCGGCAGGACCTCGCCCCAGCGGTCGACGCGTTCGTGGCCCCAGCGCAGCACGTCCGGGCGGTCCTCCGCCAGCAGGGCGGCGACCCGGTCCAGCACACCGGGAAGCAGCAGGTCGTCGCCGTCGAGGAAGAGGAGGTAGTCGCCGCGCGCCTCGTCGGCCCCGGCGTTGCGGGCGCCGCCCACCGTGAGGCGTCCCGCGGGGGCCCGCACCCTCACCCGGGTGTCGCGCTCCAGGTACTCGGCCGCGATGGAGGCGAAGGCGTCCGACGCTCCCGGGTCGATCAGGACCAGTTCCAACTCCCGTACGGGCTGGCCGAGCACGGAGTCGGCGGCGGCGCGCAGATATCCCTGCCCGCGGGGGACGGCCATGACCACACTGAGCAGCATGGCAGCCGAGCGTAATCGGGCCGGTACGCGATCCGGCCCTTCCTTTCACCCGTTCGGGTCAGTGCCGGTGACTCGGGGCGCCCGCCCCGGTTGAGCATGACCATGAAGCCTCTCCTCAGCGTCGTCGTCCCCGTCCACAACGTCGAGGAGTGGCTGGAGGAGTGCCTGCGGTCCCTCGCCGGGCAGACCCTCGAAGCGATCGAGGTGGTGCTCGTCGATGACGGTTCGACCGACGGCAGCCGTCGGATCGCGGAGGAGTTCGCCGCGCGGGACAGCCGTTTCCGGTGTGTCCACCAGCCCAACGCCGGGCTGAGCGCGGCCCGTAACACGGGGGTGCGCCACACCACTCCCGGTGTCCCGTACCTGGCGTTCGCCGACAGCGACGACGTCCTCGTCCTCGACGCGTACGAACGGATGCTGGGGTCCCTGGAGTCCACCGGTTCGGACCTGGTGACCGGCAACGTCTGGCGGCTGACCGAGCGGGGCAGGCAGCAGGCATGGCAGTACCGGTGGCTGACGGCCACCCGCTCGCGGACCCACATCACCCGAGACCCCCGCCTCCTCGCGGACCGGGTCGCCTGGAACAAGGTGTTCCGGCGCTCCTTCTGGGACCGCCATGCCTTCGCCTTCCCCGAGGGAAAGCTCTACGAGGACACCCCGGTGATGATCCCGGCGCACTACCTCGCCGGCTCGGTCGATGTGCTCCACGAGCACGTCTACCACTGGCGGGTGCGGGAGGGCTCGATCACCCGGCGGCGTACGGACGTGACGGGCGTACGGGACAGGATCGCCGCGTGTGAGCAGGTCAGCGCGTTCCTCGCGGGCCGGGACGTGGCGCAGCGGCGGCGCTACGACGTGTCGTGCCTGCGCGACGACTTCCTGTACTTCCTGGAGGGGATGACGCTCGGGAGCGCCGCCTACCGCACGGCGTTCATGGCCGACGCGGGCGCCTTCCTGGACCGTGCGGGCAGTTCGGCCCTCGACGGGCTTCCGGTGGAGCTGCGGGTCAAGTGGCGGCTGGTGCGCGAGCGCAGGCTCGACGATCTGCTGGCCGTGCTCGCCTTCGAACGCGCCAACGGGGCAGGCACGTTCATCGTCGAGGGCCTGCCCGGCCGGCGCCGGGCCGCCCATCCGGGCGTCACCCACGGCGACGCACGGCTCGGCCGGTCCGATCTTCCGGCGGTGGCGCGGCTGTCGGCTTCCGTATGGGGAGCGGACGGACGGCTCGGGCTGCGCGGGTACGCGTACATCCGCAACCTGCCTGCGGACACGGCCCTCCACGCGCTGAAGTGGGGCGTGCTGCGGTCGGCGGAGGGCAGGCAGCTGCGGACGGTGCCCGTGCGGTCCGTCGCGGCGCCGAGCGCGACCGTGAACTCCGGCCAGGAAATGCACAGTTACGACCGGGCGGGCTTCGAGATGGTCATCGACCCGCGCACCCTGCGCCCCGGCCGCTGGCTGGTGGGGATGGTGGTGTCCAGCCATGGCGTGGCGCGGCGTGCCGCCGTACGGGCCTTGGACGCCGCATCCGCCCAGCCCCTCGTCCGCGATCTGGGTGCCGGGCGGCGGGCGGTGCTCGGCTACCGGGACGGCCGGCTCGAACTGGCCGTCTCGCGGCTTCCCGCTCTCGCCCAGGCGCACGACGGCGGAAGCGGAACCCTGCGGCTGACGGGGCAGCTGTACGACGGCGCGCGCCCGGAGGCACTGCTGCTCACCCTGGACGGCACCGAGGAGGAACGGACCTGCGCAGTGGAGTGCGGGGACGACGGGCGTTTCGCCGTACGGATTCCGCTCACGGAACTCGCCGCCGTGCCCCCGCCGCCCCACCGGGCTCCCCGCGAAGTGGAACCGGAGGGCGGTGCCCGGTGGCGCGCCCTGCTGCTGTTCGCCGACGGCAGCCGGGCCCCGCTCGCCGCCGCGCCCGGCCTGCCGCTGCCCGCCACCGCCTGCCCGGCGGGCGAACTGGTGGTGGACGTGAGCGGACAGCCGGTCGCGGACGGGGCATGGTGGACGGCCGACGGCGGACTGCGCATCGAGGGAACGGGCACGGGCGCCGAACTCGTCCTGCGCCACGAGGCCCTGCGCGAGACGGCGACCGTCACGGTGACGCGACAGGACGACCGTTTCACCGCGTCCGTTCCCCCCGGACTCGTCGCCGCCGCACTCCAGGAAGGCTGCTGGGACCTGCGCCTGGGCGGATTCCCCCTACGGGTCACGGCCGCGCTCACCGGCCGCCTTCCGCTCCCCCGCCCGGGCAGCGAGGGCGAGCTGACCCTCGAACGACGTCACGGCGACCGGCTGACCCTGCACGCGGACCCCGCCCTGCCGGTCGCCGAGCGGGGCGCGTACCGCCGGCGCCTGCTGCGCACCGCCCACTACCCGGGGCAGCGCGCCCTCCCGCTGCGCGACACCGTCCTCTACACGGGCGGCGACTCCCCGCGCGCCGTCCACGCCGAACTGGTGCGGCGCGGCACCGATGTCGAGCACCTCTGGGTCACCGCGGGACGCGCGGGGCGGGCGGCGCACGTCCCGGACACGGCGGTAGCCGTAGTCGAGTACAGCGCCGCCTGGTACGAGGCGCTGGCACGGGCCCGCCGCGTCGTGACCGACGACCAGCTGCCCGAGTGGTTCGAGCGCCGCCCCGGCCAGACGGTCGTACAGACCTGGCACGGCACCCCGCTCGGCCGCTTCGGCACGGACCTGGAAGGCAGCCTCTACGCCGACCACCACGTCCTCGCCTCCCTGGCGCGCCGCTCGGCCCAGTGGTCGGTGCTCGTCTCCCCGAGCCGGTTCGCCACCCCGCATCTGCGCCGCTCGCTGGCGTACGAAGGCGAGGTGCTGGAGGCGGGCTCGCCCGCCGCCGACCTGCTGTTCGCGCCCGACCGGGAGAAGACGGCCGAGCGGGTCAGGCGCCGGACGGGCATCCCGGAGGGCCACCGGGTCGTGCTCTACGCACCGACGTACCGCGACCACCTGGCCCACGACCGGACGGCTTCGTCCTGCCACCGTCCGGGCCCGTACCGCTGGGACCCGGCGCTCGACACGGCCGCCCTGGCGCGGTCGCTCGGCGCGGACCACACGGTGCTGGTGCGCAGGCATCCACGGGTGACGGGCAGCGTGCCGGCCGGTCCGGGCGTGCTCGACGTGTCCGGGCACCCGGACACCGCCGAGCTGCTCCTGGTCGCCGATGTGCTGGTCACGGACTACGCGGGCCTGGTGTTCGACTACGCGCACACCGGCCGCCCGATGCTCTTCCACACCTACGACCTGGAGCACTACCGGGACACCGTGCGCGGCTTCTGCCTGGACTTCGAGACCAGGGCGCCGGGCCCGCTGCTCGTCACCACGGACGAGGTGGCGCAGGCGCTGCGCACCACGGGCGTGCTGGCGGCACGGCACGCGGACGCGTACGAGAGCTTCCGCAGGGACTACTGCGACCTGGACGACGGGGCTGCGGCGGGCCGGGTCGCGGACCGGCTGCTGGCGGACGGGGTGTGACGCCTCCGGCCGGGGTTCAGTTCTGCCGGAGCGCGGCGACCGCCGACGCCGCGAGGTCGTCCAGGTAGCCCTTGGGCAGATCCCCGCGGACCACGGCCAGCCGCCAGTACAGCGGACCGACGATCAGGTCCAGGGCCCGGTCCGGGTCGCTGCCCTCGGGCAGCTCGCCCCGGGCCACGGCCTCGCGCACGACGACAGCGGCCACGCCCTGCTGCTGGTCGAGCAGGGCGGCCTTGATCGCGTCGGAGATCTCCGGGTTGCGTGCCGCCTCGACCAGCAGGTCGGGGATGACCTGCGAGGCGACCGGATGGCGCAGGGCGTACGCGGCCAGTTCGAGCACGGCGCGGACGTCCCCGTACAGCGAACCGGTGGCCGGTGCGGGCAGGCCCTGCGAGGCGACCGCCGAGACCAGATCGAGGACGAGCGAGAGCTTGGACTTCCAGCGGCGGTAGACCGCCGTCTTGCCGACGCCCGCGCGCCGGGCGATGCCCTCGATCGACATCCGGGCGAATCCCACCGAGGCCAGTTCCTCGAAGACGGCGGCACGGATCGCGTCGGTCACGTCCTCGCGCAGCACGGCTGCGCCCGCCGGGGTGCGGCGTCGGGTTCCTGGGTCGGTGGCCATGGGCGGAATGATAGTCCGTAACGACGAAACGGTTGCGTTGCGACGTGGAACCGTCCTACCCTCAGCGTTGCGACGATACGGTTCCGTCCCGTCGCCAGCCCGTCACAGCCCCCATCGAAAGCGATCGTGGTGAGCCAGACAGCAGCGCCTCCGGCGCCCGTGGAATCAGCCGCACCCACTCCCCTCCCGGTCCACGCACCGGGCGAGCTGGCCGCGCTCGCGGCCCGGCACGGACTGACCGTCAGCGGGGCCCGGCCCTCGCTGACGTCGTACATCGGGCAGCTGTGGGGGCGCAGGCACTTCATCACGGCGTTCGCCGGCGCCAAGCTCAGTGCGCAGTACAGCCAGGCGAAGCTCGGCCAGATCTGGCAGATCATGACGCCGCTGCTCAACGCGACGGTCTACTACTTCATCTTCGGCGTCCTGATGAACACCAGGAACGGAGTCGCCGACTTCGTGCCGTTCCTGGTCACCGGCGTCTTCATCTGGACCTTCACCAGCAGCACGATCACCGCGGGCACCCGGGCGATCAGCGGCAACACCGGGCTCGTACGGGCCCTGCACTTCCCCAGGGCCTCGCTGCCGATCGCGCTCGCCCTCCAGCAGCTCCAGCAGCTCCTGTACTCGCTGGTGGTCCTCCTTCTCATCCTGCTCGCGTTCGGGCAGCTCCCCCAGCCGTCCTGGCTCCTGGCCATCCCCGCCCTGACCCTCCAGGCCCTGTTCAACACGGGTGTCTCGATGGCCGTGGCGCGGCTCGCCGCCCAGACCCCGGACATCGCCCAGCTCATGCCGTTCGTCCTGCGCACGTGGATGTACGCGTCGGGCGTGATGTGGAGTCTGGACGCGCACCTGTCGGGCGGCCGGGTGCCGCACGCGGTCGTGGTGGCCCTGGACTGCAATCCGGCCGCCGTCTACATCGACCTGATGCGGTTCGCCCTCATCGACAGCTTCACCGGTGAGCAGCTGCCCGACCACGTGTGGGCCATCGCGACGGGCTGGGCGCTCGTCTGCGCGGTCGGCGGCTTCGTGTACTTCTGGAAGGCCGAGGAGCGGTACGGACGTGGCTGAGACCCCTGACATGCGAGTTCCCACCGTCGTCGTGGACGACGTCCACATCACGTACACCGTGCACGGCGCCCGTACCGGCAAGGGCAGCGCCACCTCGGCACTGAGCCGGCTCGTCTCGCGCGGCAAGAGCCCGGGAGCGCGGGAGGTGCACGCCGTGAAGGGCGTCAGCTTCGCCGCGTACAGGGGCGAGGCCATCGGCCTGATCGGCTCCAACGGCTCCGGGAAGTCGACGCTCCTCAAGGCCGTCGCGGGCCTGCTGCCACCTACACGCGGCCGGGTCCACACCCAGGGACAGCCCTCGCTGCTCGGGGTGAACGCCGCGCTGATGAGCGATCTGACCGGCGAGCGCAACGTCGTCCTGGGTGGACTGGCGATGGGCATGACGCGCCGGCAGATCCGCGAGCGCTACCAGGACATCGTCGACTTCTCCGGCATCAACGAGAAGGGCGACTTCATCACGCTGCCGATGCGGACGTACTCCTCCGGCATGGGAGCCAGACTGCGCTTCTCCATCGCCGCGGCGAAGAGCCACGACGTGCTGCTCATCGACGAGGCGCTGTCCACGGGGGACGCCAGATTCCAGCGGCGCAGCAAGGACCGGATCAAGGAGCTGCGCCAGGAGGCGGGCACCGTCTTCCTGGTCAGCCACAGCAACAAGTCGATCACCGAAACCTGTGACCGGGCGCTGTGGCTGGAGTCGGGCACGCTCCGCATGGACGGCCCCGCCAAGGAGGTGGTGGCCGCCTACGAACAGTTCACCAAGCCCCCGAAGAAGCGCTGACCCCAGCCCACCGCTCCCGGCCAACGCCAGCCCGCCCGGCCAACTCCAGCCCGTCCGGCGCTTGAGGACGAGCAGTAACCCACACCCCCAACCGCCGGACGGCAAAACCAGCCCGCCCGGCCAACTCCAGCCCGTCCGGCGCTTGAGGACGAGCAGTAACCCGCACCCCCAACCGCCGGACGGCAAAACCAAGCCCGTCCGGCGATTGAGGACAAAGGTGGACCAGGGCGTCCACCACCGCCACCGACTACACGTGCATCCGCAACAACGTCCGCATCGTCCGCATGGCCACCGACAGATTCGCCAGATCGAACGCGTCCGAGCTCTGGATCTCGTCCAGCGTGGAACGCGACCGCGCCAGAATCGCCGCGTTCTTCTCCTCCCACGCCTTGAAGCGCTCCTCCGGCGCCGACGACCCGTTGCCCACGGCCAGTACGTCCGCGGTGAGCGCGGCATGCGCCGCGTACAGGTCCTCGCGGATGGAGGCGCGGGCCATGGACTGCCAGCGGTCGGCCCGCGGCAGCTCGATGATCCGGTCCATCAGCTGAGTGATCCGCAGCCGGTCGGCGAGGTCGTAGTAGACCTCGGCGACGGCCAGCGGGTCCTTGCCGGTGCGCTCCGCGATCGCCACGATGTCCAGCGCCGGGAAGGCGGAGGAGAATCCGGCGACCCGCGTCGCCAGCTCGTCCGGGACACCCACCGCGGTGAGCTCGTCCCGGATCGACTGGTACCACTCCTGGTCCGCACCCATGAGCATCTTGGGCAGCTGGCCCCAGACCTGCTCCACCCCGTCCCGGAAGAACTCGATCGTCTCGGCGATCTGGACGGGCTGCGGCCGGTTGCCCAGCAGCCAGCGCGAACCGCGCTCGACGAGACGGCGCGAGTGCAGCCGGACGCGGGTGAGGACATCCGCGTCGACCTGGTTGTCGAGCGCCTCGACGGCGTCCCACACCTGGGCCAGGCCGAAGATCTCGCGGGCCGCGGCCTGCGCCCGCACGATCTCCTCGATCGAGGCTCCGGTCTCTTCCCGCAGCCGGTGCAGGAAGGTCGAACCACCGGTGTTCACGGTGTCGTTGACCAGCACGGTCGTGATGATCTCGCGGCGCAGCGCGTGCCCGTCGACGGCCTCCGGGAAGCGCTCCCGCAGCTGCTGGGGGAAGTAGGCGTGCACCAGCTTCTGCAGATGCGGGTCGTCCGGCAGGCTGGTGGAGATCAGCTCGTCGGCGGCCGTGATCTTGGTGTACGCGAGCAGCACCGCCAGCTCGGGCTGGCTGAGCCCCTTGCCGGAGTTCAGCAGTTCGCGGATCTGCCGGTCGTTGGGCAGGAACTCCAGCGCCCGGTCCAGGGCCCCGTCGCGGCCCAGCCGGCGCATGAAGCGCTGGTGGGCGTGGAGCAGGGACGGCGCCTGGGCGCAGGCGTTGGCGAGCGCGGTGTTCTGCGCGTAGTTGTTGCGCAGCACCAGCCGGCCGACCTCGTCGGTCATCTCGGCGAGCAGCTTGTTGCGCTGCTTGACGGTCATGTCCCCGTCGCGGACGAGCCCGTTGAGCAGGATCTTGATGTTCACCTCGTGGTCGGAGGTGTCCACACCGGCGCTGTTGTCGATCGCGTCGGTGTTGATCCGGCCGCCGTTGCGGGCGAACTCGATCCGGCCGAGCTGGGTCGCGCCGAGGTTGCCGCCCTCGCCGACGACCTTGGCCCGCAGGTCCTCGCCGTTGACCCGGATCGCGTCGTTGGCCTTGTCGCCGACGTCCGCGTTCGACTCGTGGGACGACTTGATGTACGTACCGATGCCCCCGTTCCACAGGAGGTCGACATCGGCCTTGAGGATGTTCTGCATCAGCTCGGCGGGCGTCATCTTCGTGACCCCCGACTCGATGCCGAGCGCCTCACGGACGTGCGCGTTGATCGGGATCGACTTGGCGCTGCGGGGGTGGATGCCGCCGCCCGTGGAGAGCAGTTCCTTGTTGTAGTCGGCCCAGGAGCTGCGCGGCAGGTCGAAGAGGCGGCGCCGCTCGGCGTACGAGGCGGCGGCGTCCGGCTTCGGGTCGATGAAGATGTGCCGGTGGTCGAAGGCCGCGACCAGCCGGATGTGCTCGGAGAGCAGCATGCCGTTGCCGAACACGTCACCGGACATGTCGCCGACGCCGACGACGGTGAAGTCCTGCGTCTGGGTGTCGTGACCGAGCTCGCGGAAGTGCCGCTTGACGGACTCCCAGGCGCCGCGGGCGGTGATGCCCATGCCCTTGTGGTCGTAACCGGCGGAGCCGCCGGAGGCGAAGGCGTCACCGAGCCAGAAGCCGTACGCGACGGCGACCTCGTTCGCGATGTCGGAGAAGCTCGCCGTGCCCTTGTCCGCGGCGACGACGAGGTAGGTGTCGTCCTCGTCGTGGCGGACGACGTCGGCGGGCGGCACGACTTCGCCGGCCACCATGTTGTCGGTGATGTCGAGCAGCGCCGAGATGAACATCTTGTACGAGGCGATGCCCTCGGCCAGCCAGGCGTCGCGGTCGACGGCCGGGTCCGGGAGCTGCTTGGCGACGAAGCCGCCCTTGGCGCCGACCGGCACGATGACGGTGTTCTTCACCATCTGCGCCTTGACCAGGCCGAGGATCTCCGTACGGAAGTCCTCACGCCGGTCCGACCAGCGCAGACCACCGCGGGCGACCTTGCCGAAGCGCAGGTGGACGCCCTCGACGCGCGGCGAGTACACCCAGATCTCGAACGCCGGGCGCGGCGCGGGAAGATCCGGAATGGCCTGCGGGTCGAACTTCATCGACACATAGCCGTGCGGCTTGCCGTTCTCCGCCTTCTGGAAGAAGTTGGTGCGCAGCGTGGCCTTGATGACGGTGAGGAAGGACCGCAGGATGCGGTCCTCGTCGAGCGAGGCGACCTGGTCGAGCGCACCGTCGAGCTCCTCCAGGAGCCCGTCGGTCAGCTCCGTGCCGGCCCGCTGCCGCTCGGGCGACATCCGCGCCTCGAAGAGCGAGACCAGCAGCCGGGTGGTGTGGACGTTGTTGTGGAGGGTGTCCTCCATGTAGTCCTGGCTGAAGGTCGAACCCGCCTGGCGCAGGTACTTCGCGTAGGCGCGCAGCACCATGGCCTGACGCCAGTTGAGACCGGCGCGCAGCACCAGCGCGTTGAAGCCGTCGTTCTCGGCCTCACCCGTCCAGGAGGCCGAGAAGGCTTCCTGGAAACGGTCCCGGGCGTCGTCGGCGAGGTAGTCGCCGCCGCCGTCGGTCTGCGGCAGGCGCAGCCCGAAGTCGTAGATCCAGGCGCTCGTACGGTCCGCGCAGCGCAGCTCGTACGGACGCTCGTCGACGACCTCGACGCCGAGCCGCTGGAGCACCGGGAGGACGGCCGAGAGGGAGACCTGCTCGCCGGTCCGGTAGATCTTGAAGCGGCGCTCGCGGGAGACGGCGCCGACGGGCTCGTACAGGCTGAGCGCGAATTCCTTCTCCCCGCGCTGGAGCGCTTCGAGGTGCACCAGGTCCGCGACGGCCGCGCGCGGCGAGTGGTCGGCCTTGTAGCCCTCGGGGAAGGAGTGCCCGTAGCGGCGCAGCAGCTCGGCGGCACGCTCCTCGCCGCACTCGGCGTTCAGCGCGTCCTGGAAACCGTCGGCCCAGGAGCGGGCGGCCTCGACGAGCCGTGCCTCGATGCGGTCGGTGTCGGCGTCGGTGAGGTGCGGCAGCTCGGTGCCCGGCGGGACCCGGATGACGAAGTGCAGCCGGGAGAGGATCGACTCGGTGTTCCAGGCGGTGAAGTCGACGTTGGTGCCGCCCAGTTCCTCCTTGAGGATGTCGATGAGCCGCAGGCGCACGCCGGTGGTGTAGCGGTCGCGCGGCAGGTAGACGATCGCGGAGTAGTAGCGCCCGTACTCGTCCTGGCGCAGGTACAGCCGCAGCCGGCGGCGCTCCTGGAGGTAGAGCACGGAGGTGACGATGGAGCGCAGCTGGTCGGGCGGCGTCTGGAACAGCTCGTCGCGCGGGTACGTCTCCAGGATCTGGAGCAGGTCGCGGCCGTCGTGGCTGTTGTACGAGAAGCCCGCGCCTTCGAGCACCTCGGCGACCTTGCGGCGGACGACGGGCACCCGGCGCACGGACTCGGTGTAGGCGGCGGAGGAGAACAGGCCGAGGAAGCGGCGCTCGCCGATGACGTTGCCGTCGGTGTCGAACTTCTTCACTCCGACGTAGTCGAGGTAGCTGGGGCGGTGCACGGTCGCGCGGCTGTTGGCCTTCGTCAGGACGAGCAGCTTGTGCTCGCGGGCCTTGGCGCGGACGTCGGCCGGCAGCCGGTCGAAGGACGGGGAGACCGGGTGGGCCTCCTCGCCCGTGTGCTGCGGGTCGGCGCGCAGGATGCCGAGGCCGGTGCCGGGGACGGCGGTGAGCGCGTCGCTGTCCTTGAGCTCGTACTCGCGGTAGCCGAGGAAGGTGAAGTGGTCGGCGGCGAGCCAGCGCAGCAGCTCGCGGGCCTCGTCGACCTCCTCGTCGGCGAGGTCGTCCAGCGGCTCACCGGGAAGGTCGTCGGCGATGCGCAGTGCGGCGTCGCGCATCTTCTCCCAGTCCTCGACGGTCTCCCGTACGTCGGACAGGACCCGCAGCAGATCGGCGGTGATCTGCTTCAGGTCGGCGCGGTCGGTCTCGCGGTCGATCTCGACGTGGATCCAGGACTCGACGAGCGCGTCGTGCGGCAGCTCGGCCTTGTCGTCCTTGGCGCCCTTGGCGTTCTTACGGCCCTTCGGGGCCGGGCCGTTGCCGTTGACGTCGGTGAGGACCTCGATGAGCTTTCCGGTGACGTCGCGGCGGACGATGATCTGCGGGTGGATCACGACATGGATGCCACGCCCCTGCCGGGACAGCTCGTTGGTGACGGAGTCGACCAGGAACGGCATGTCGTCCGTGACGACCTCGACCACGGAGTGGCTGGACGTCCAGCCGTTCTCCTCGACGGTCGGGGTGTGCACCCGGACGCTCGCCGTGCCCTGGGGCCGGTTCTCGGCGAGCCGGTAGTGGGAGGAAGCCGCACCGAAGACATCGACCGGGTCCCGGCCACTGACGTCCTCCGGGGCGGTGTGCAGGTAGTAGCGCTGGAGATAGGCGAGCAGGGTGCTCTCGCTGGGACGGTCTCCCTGTCCGGTCCCGGCACCCGTCCCGGCGACGTGCACCCGGGGGGTATGTCCCGGGCCACCGACGCCACCGCCCGGGCTGTTGTCAGCTACCTCGGCGGCCCGTGCGAGCAACTCGGCCTTGGCTTCGTCCAGCTTGGTCTGCATGTCCTCTGGCTCCTGTCGCGCGCCGTTGCGTGACGTAGGTGAAAAAGACGACGTACCGCCACGACACGGGGTATCCGGTCGGAGTCGACGCTATGCCGCTATGAGAGATACCCAGGACCATATTGGCCATTTCTGGCAGGCGGTCCGGGATACGGAGAGCGCGGATCGCCCGGGCACTGTGGCACTCCGGGCGCAGGCCGGGGGCTTCGCTGCCCCCGAGGCGTATCGCGCTGATCACGGCACCAGGCTATCTCCCTTGCCCCCGTCACCGTCATGAGCTGTATGTGTACAAAAGACGGGTCCCAACTTTGACACTTTGGACAGTGCGCCGCGTCGTCTTGGCGAACCGTGCCACAACCGGCAGGCTGTCCAGGTCGCACGGCTTCCGCCCTCCGGCACCTGTCCTGCGACAACCGGCGTTCGAACCCGGCGTTCCGGGCCGGCCTTCGACACCCTTCGACGTGCGGGGAGTCCTGTCATGGCAGCGAAGATCCTGATCACCACCGGCGATGCGGCCGAGTCGCTCGAAGTCCTCTACCCGTACCAGCGGCTGCGCGAGGAGGGGTACGAGGTCGACATCGCGGCCCCCGAGCGCAAGACTCTCCGCTTCGTGGTCCACGATTTCGAGCCCGGCTTCGACACGTACACCGAGAAGCCCGGCTACACCTGGCCCGCCGACCTCGCCTTCGCGGACGTCGACCCCGGTTCCTACGCGGCCCTGGTGATCCCGGGCGGCCGGGCCCCCGAGTACCTGCGCAACAACGCCGAGCTCCGCAAGATCGTCCAGGCGTTCTTCGACTCCGACCGGCCGGTCGCCCAGATCTGCCACGGTCCGCTGATCACCGCGGCCACCGGCGTCCTGTCCGGCCGCCGGGTCACCGCTTATCCCGCGCTCGAACCGGACATGCGGACGGCCGGCGCGGAGTTCCATGACGCCGAAGCGATCGTGGACGGCACACTCGTCTCGTCTCGCGCCTGGCCGGACCACTCGGCCTGGATGCGCGAGTTCCTCAAGGTGCTGCGCACGACGGCTCCCCTGCCCTGACCGCCCAGCGCCGCCGGGTTCGAGCCCGGCCGGCGCTTGCGGACGCGCCGGGCCCGCGGGCGGCCCGGGCCCTTTCCCGCCGCCCGCTCAGCCCCCCATGAGCGCGGCGAGCGAAACCGCCTCGGCCAGGGTGTCCACCACGGGCACCCCGGCACCCTCCAGGCTGGCCCTGCTGTGCGACCCCCCGGTGTAGAGCACCGCTCGCGCGCCGACGTGCGCCGCGGCCACCGCGTCGTCCACCGCGTCGCCGATGATCACCGACCGCTCCGGAGAGATCCCGTCCAGCGCCGCGAAGTGCCGCTCCATGTGCAGCGCCTTACTGCCCCCGGACGGGCCGGTACGGCCGTCGACCCGCACGAAGTGCCGTTCGATGCCGTACCCCCGGACCACGGGAACGAGCTCCTCGTGTCCGTACATGCTCAGCAGGGACTGGCTACGGCCTGCCAGCCGCCACTGCGAGAGCAGCTCCTCGACACCCGGGGTGAGCCCGCAGGCGACCCGCTGCTCGGTGTAGTGGCGATGGAAGATGCCGTCCATCCGCTCCCACTCGGCGTCGGTGGGCAGCCGCCCCAGCAGCCGCTCGTAGAAGCGGGGAATCGGGATGCAGTACATCTCCCGGTACTGCTCCAGCGTGATCGGCGCGAGGCCGACCTCGGTGAAGGCGGCGTTCGTCGCGCCGATGACTGCCTCGATGTCGTCGAGCAGCGTGCCGTTCCAGTCCCAGACCAGATGCGTGCGGTGATTCCCTGACGTCCCCATGCCGAAGAACGTACCTGCCGGGTCCGACAGTCAGCCGATCAGGTTCGGGATCTCCTGGATGCCGAACCACAGCAGCTCGTGATCCTCGGCGCCGTCCACCGTGAACTGCGCGTCGTCGTCGCCGAGGTCCGCGGCCCCCAGCACCGCCGCGGCGGCCGCCACGTCCTTCTCGGCGTCATCGGCGTCCACGTGCACGGCCGCGGCCTTCGCCAGCGCCACGGCGGCCTCGATCCGCACCTCGCCGAGCGAGGACCCGTCCAGGCTGTGATCGGGGTCGGCGACCGCTGCCCCGTCGGGTACGTCGACGGCGACGACGACCCTGCGCCGGGGCTCGTCGGGGTTCCCGGCGATCATGCGCAGCGAGGCGGAGGCGGCCCGGTTGAGCGCCGCGTACTCCAGCTCCTCGATGTCGTCGGAGACGTACCACTCGCGCAGTGCGGGCGTCACCGCATAGGCGGTCAGCGGCCCGGGTCCGACTTCGCCCGCCCTGTGCGCCGCAGCGAGACCGGAGAGGGTCAGGGGGACGTACACGCGCATGGCTGGCCGCTTTCGTAGTCGGAAACGTTCTCAGGATACGTGGGAGGTCCCTCGTTGGGGTCCTTGAGCGGCCCCCGTTCGTCCACCCCGCGGCGGCCCGTCACTCCCGCCGCGCCCTTGCGGCACAGGCCCCGATACCCGGATAGGTGATCTCCGGGCGTCCGAAGCGGTGCTGTTTCCCGGCTTGCGGCGCCGCCCGCCCGCCCCGTAGAAGATCCGCAGCAGAAGTTACTGCCCGGTATTCATCGGGCACCTGACAGCACGGGGGCGATGAGCATGAGCATGGACAAGACCAGGCCCGCCGCACGACGCGACCAGCGGAGGCCAGGCACCGTACCCCCGCAACAGATCCGGCAACGGACCGCGCGGCATCCCCGCCCGCACCAGTGGTTCGCCGAACGCCTGCTCGCGGTGCTCAGCGGCCGGCGCCCGGTGCACTGGATGCTCGGGCACACCATCGGCGAGGCGTACGACCAGCTCGCCGAACTCGCGCCGAGCAGCCCGTTCGGCGCGGAGGGCGTCCGGCCGGTCCTGCGCCACTGCCACGGCGCCCAGCCGGCCACCGGGGTCGTCGAAGCCTTCGCGAGCGTCGCAGCGGGCGACCGGGTCCGCGCCATGGCCTTCCGCCTGGAACGGGGCACCGACCTCCGCTGGCGCTGCGCGGCGGTGGAGCTGGGCGGCGAACGCGTCCCGCACGCGAGGCCCGCCCCCTCCCGCGACTGAGCCGGGAACCCCGAGCCGTGGGCCGGATCCACCCCACGAGACAACGGCTGGGGCCGGACACCCAGAAGGTGCCCGGCCCCAGCCGTCCGGCGGACGCGGGCGGTACCTCAGTACCGCCGCGCCCTCAATGCCCTGCGCTACTTCTTACGACGACGGCCGCCACCACCACCGGTGCTGCCGCCCTTCTGCGCCTTGCGACGCTCGGCGCGCGTCATGCCGTCCGCCTCCGAGCGAGCACTGTCGCCGTTGGTGAAGTCACCCTCGACGACGCCGCCCTCCCCGTCCACCGTGGGGGCGGAGAAGTGCAGCCGGTCCGGCCGCTGCGGTGCGTCCAGGCCCTTGGCCCGGATCTCCGGACGGGAGACCGCGGGAGCGCCCTCCTTGGAGAGCGAGGTCCGCTCGGCGGCGTCCTGCACCGGGACCTCCTCGACCTGCTGCTCGACCTGGACCTCCAGGTTGAACAGGTAGCCGACGGACTCCTCCTTGATGCCCTCCATCATGGCGTTGAACATGTCGAAGCCCTCGCGCTGGTACTCGACCAACGGGTCCTTCTGCGCCATGGCCCGCAGGCCGATGCCCTCCTGGAGATAGTCCATCTCGTAGAGGTGCTCGCGCCACTTGCGGTCCAGGACGGACAGCACCACGCGACGCTCCAGCTCGCGCATGATGTCCGAGCCGAGCGTCTTCTCCCGCTCCTCGTACTGCTCGTGGATGTCGTCCTTGACGGACTGGGCGATGAACTCCGCGGTGACCCCGGCCAGATCGCCGGCGGCCTCCTCCAGCTCCTCGACCGTGACCTTCACCGGGTAGAGCTGCTTGAAAGCGCCCCACAGCCGGTCCAGGTCCCACTCCTCGGCGAAGCCCTCGGCGGTCTCCTGCCGGATGTAGTCGTCGATCGTGTCGTCCATGAAGTGGCGGATCTGGTCCTGCAGGTCCTCGCCCTCCAGGACACGGCGGCGCTCGCCGTAGATGACCTCACGCTGCCGGTTGAGCACCTCGTCGTACTTCAGGACGTTCTTACGCGTCTCGAAGTTCTGCTGCTCGACCTGCGACTGCGCCGACGCGATCGCCCGCGTCACCATCTTGTTCTCGATCGGCACGTCGTCCGGCACGTTGGCCATCGACATCACGCGCTCGACCATCTGCGCCTTGAAGAGCCGCATCAGGTCGTCGCCCAGCGACAGGTAGAAGCGGGACTCGCCCGGGTCGCCCTGACGGCCGGAACGACCGCGCAGCTGGTTGTCGATACGCCGCGACTCGTGCCGCTCCGTACCGAGCACGTACAGCCCGCCGAGGTCCTTGACCTCTTCGAACTCGGCCTTCACCGCGAGCTCGGCCTTCTCCAGCGCCGCGGGCAGCGCCGCCGCCCACTCCTCGACGTGCTCGACCGGGTCGAGCCCGCGCTGGCGCAGCTCCGCCTCGGCGAGGTCGTCGGGGTTACCGCCGAGCTTGATGTCCGTGCCTCGGCCGGCCATGTTCGTCGCGACCGTGACGGCGCCCTTGCGGCCGGCCTGGGCGACGATCGTCGCTTCACGGTCGTGCTGCTTGGCGTTGAGCACCTCGTGCTGGACCCCGCGCTTGGAGAGCTGCTGCGAGAGGTACTCGGACTTCTCGACCGAGGTGGTGCCGACCAGGATCGGCTGGCCCTTCTCGTGCTTCTCGGCGATGTCGTCGACGACGGCGGCGAACTTCGCGACCTCGGTGCGGTAGATCAGGTCCGACTGGTCCGCCCGGACCATCGGCCGGTTCGTCGGGATCGGCACGACGCCCAGCTTGTAGATCTGGTGGAACTCGGCCGCCTCGGTCATCGCCGTACCGGTCATGCCGGAGAGCTTGCCGTAGAGGCGGAAGAAGTTCTGGAGGGTGATCGTGGCGAGCGTCTGGTTCTCGTCCTTGATGTCCACCCCTTCCTTCGCCTCGATGGCCTGGTGCATGCCCTCGTTGTAACGGCGGCCGGCGAGCATACGGCCGGTGTGCTCGTCGACGATCATGACTTCGCCGTCGACGACGACGTAGTCCTTGTCCTTCTTGAAGAGTTCCTTGGCCTTGATGGCGTTGTTGAGGTACCCGACGAGAGGCGTGTTCACCGACTCGTAGAGGTTGTCGATTCCGAGCCAGTCCTCGACCTTCGCGACACCGGGCTCATGGATGGCCACGGTCCGCTTCTTCTCGTCGACCTCGTAGTCGCCGGTCTCCTCGATGCCCTTCAGCGGGTTGCCGGCCTCACCCCTGGAGAGCCGCGTCACCAGCTTGGCGAAGTCGCCGTACCACTTGGTGGCCTGGTCGGCCGGGCCGGAGATGATCAACGGCGTACGGGCCTCGTCGACCAGGATCGAGTCGACCTCGTCCACGATGGCGAAGTTGTGGCCGCGCTGGACGAGCTCGTCCTGGGACCACGCCATGTTGTCGCGGAGGTAGTCGAAGCCGAACTCGTTGTTGGTGCCGTACGTGATGTCGCAGCCGTACTGCTCACGGCGCTGCGCCGGAGTCATGTTGGCGACGATGCAGCCGACGGACAGGCCCAGGAACTTGTGGACCCGGCCCATCATCTCGGAGTCACGCTCGGCCAGGTAGTCATTGACCGTGATCAGATGAACACCCTTGCCGGAGAGCGCGTTGAGATACGCGGGCAGGGTGCCGACGAGGGTCTTGCCCTCGCCGGTCTTCATCTCGGCGACATAGCCGAGGTGCAGGGCGGCGCCGCCCATCATCTGGACGTCGTAGTGGCGCTGTCCGAGGACGCGCTTGGCCGCCTCGCGGACGGTCGCGAACGCTTCGGGAAGCAGGTCGTCCAGGCTCTCGCCGTCCGCGTACCGTTCCTTGTACTCGTCGGTGAGCGCCCGCAGCTCGGCGTCGGAGAGGTTGACGAAGTCCTCTTCGATGGAGCTGACCTGGTCCGCGATGCGGTGCAGTTTGCGCAGGATCTTGCCTTCGCCTGCACGCATGAGCTTGTTGAAGACGGACACTGAGGCTGGTCTCCTTGCCGGTCGGGCCTGGCACTGGGTCGTGTAATGGACTCTGGCGCGGGCACGGCAGGTGGGCCCCACCGCAACGGCCATCGTAAGCGAGGACCCCACCGCGTCGGGAGGGCTGCTGCCGCGTGGACCTCACCGCACCCTTCCGGGACAACGGACGGAAGGGCTCGAAGGTGCCGGGATGCGGCAAAAGTGCTCGCACAACTGGCCGCTCCTCACCACAATCTCTCCATGGAGCCGATCACTCTCACGACCGAACGCCTGATCCTGCGTCCCTTCGCACCGGACGACGCGGACGGCGTGTACGCGGCCTGCCAGGACCATGACATCCAGCGCTGGACGGTGGTCCCTTCCCCGTACGCGAGAGCCGACGCGGAGATCTTCACGGCCGCGCTCTCGCCCAGGGGCTGGCAGGACGACTCCATGTACAACTTCGCGGTGGTGCTGAGGGACAGCGGCCTGCTCGTCGGCGCGCTCGGCATCAACCACCGCGTCCTGCCCGGGACGTACGAGGTGGGCTTCTGGACCGGCAAGGAGCACCGCGGGCGCGGCTATATGACGGAGGCGGTGCTGGCATCGGCCCACTGGTCGTTCGCCTCGCTCGGCGCGGACCGCCTGGAGTGGCGGGCCGAGGTCGGCAACACCCCGTCGCGGTCGGTCGCCGAGCGGGCCGGTTTCCGGATGGAGGGGGAGCAGCGGTCGGCGCTGCTGAACAAGGGGGTACGCCGCGATGTCTGGATCGGCGCCCTGCTGCCGTCGGACCTGGGACTTCCCGGCAACCACCCCTACGTCCCCGCGAGCCGCTGACCTGCGACGAGGCACCGGTGCGGGCCACAGGAACGGCTCTTGTCACCCGTACCGGGCCCGACTGTCAGTGCCCCGCTCTAGGGTTCAGTGCATGACGCCCATGCCGCTTCCCGCCGTGGAACTCTCCGCCGACCAGGCCCGCCGGATCGCCCTGCGCGCACAGGGATTCCTGGGCGCCCCGGACCGCCGGGCGGGCGTGCCGGGCGTGCTCCGTCACCTCGGAGCAGTACAGCTCGACACCATCTCGGTGCTGGCCAGATCGCACGAACTCGTTCCGTACGCGCGTCTCGGCGCCGTCGACCGCCGCACCGTCGAGGAGGCGTACTGGTCGGGCGGGCGCTCGTTCGAGTACTGGTCGCATGCCGCCTGCATCCTGCCGGTCGAGGAGTGGCCGCACTTCGCGTTCCGCCGCCGCGCCTACCGCTCCCGTCCGCACTGGCACCACGACCTCCCCGACGGGGCGTACGAGACGGTGATCAAGCAGCTGCGCGCCGAGGGCCCGCTGACCGCCACGGAACTCGGCGGCGCGAAGAACGGCGGCGAGTGGTGGGACTGGTCGGCCTCGAAGGTGGCCGTCGAGCGGGCGCTGATGCACGGCGAGGTGGTCTGCACGGAGCGACGCGGCTGGAAGCGCGTCTACGACCTCGCCGAGCGCGCGATCCCGGACGCCGTTCTCCACGACGACCTCGACGACACGGAGTGCCACCGCAGGCTGGTGGCCCTGGCCGGCCGGTCGCTGGGGGTCGGCACCCGGGCCGACATCGCGGACTACCACCGTCTCAAGGGCGAACAGTTCGACGCCGTGGTGGCGGACTCGGGCCTGGTGCCGGTCTCGGTGGAGGGCTGGGCCAAGCCGGCCTGGGCGGACCCCGAGGCCCTGGCGTCGGAACCGCGCGGACGGCACCGCACGACGCTGCTCTCGCCCTTCGACTCACTGATCTGGGAACGGGCACGTACCGAGCGGATCTTCGGCTTCACCCACCGCCTGGAGGCGTACGTCCCCAAGCCCAAGCGGGTCCACGGGTACTTCGCGATGCCGCTGCTGGCCGGAGGCAGGCTTCAGGGCCGGGTCGACCCTGCCCGTGAGGGCTCCACACTGGTCGCCCGGCAGGTGTCGCTCCTCAGCCGGAGGGCCGTGACGCCGATGGCCGAGGCTCTGGTGGAAGCGGCGTCCTGGGTCGGCTGTACGAACGTCCGGCTGGACCGGGTCGACGCTCCGGAACTGCGCGAACCGCTCATGGCGGAAATCGCCCGCGCTCTCGCCTGAGCCGACTCCCCGGCCCGGCCCGGCGCGGTCTACCGGATCTCGAGGATCTTCTCCCGCATGGCATAGACCACGGCTTCCATCCGGGAGTGGAGCTGCAGCTTCTCCAGAATGTTGCGGACGTGGTTCTTCACCGTGTTCTCGGAAATGAACAACTCCTTCGCGATATCGCGATTGTTCATGCCCGTTGCAACGAGCTTGAGGACTTCCAGTTCACGTTCGGTGAGCCTCGGCGCCGGAACGAGCCTGCGCTCGTCGGTGCGCTGGATCATCGACTTGAACTCGGTCAGCAGTTTCGACGCCATCGACGGGCTGATCTGGGACTGCCCGTCGGCGACCGCGCGAATCGCCGTGGCCACCTCGTCGGTGGAGATCTCCTTGAGGAGGTACCCGGTGGCGCCCGCCTTGATCGCTTCGTAGAGGTCGGCCTCCTCGTCGCTGATCGTCAGCATGATGATCTTCGCGCTGGGGGCCACTTCCTTGATGGAGGTGCACGCCTCGATACCGCCGCGCTTGGGCATCCGTACGTCCATCAGCACGATGTCCGGCAGCAGGTCGGCCGCCTTGTCCACGGCTTCCGCCCCGTCACCGGCCTCGCCGACGACCTGGATGTCCTCCTCCTGCGCGAGGACGATCTCCAGACCTCTGCGGAAGAGCGCGTGATCGTCGACCACGAGAACCCGGATGGGTTCCTTGCGCGAGCCGCTGTCGTTGTCCGCGTCCACGCCGGTATCCGAACCAGCGGCATCGTCGGCGTCATTCGCATCGCGCACGGGCCCGAAGGTGTTCGCCATCGTTCCTCCCCCTGAAGGCCACGGCCTGTCGTCCACAAGCTGTCCGCCAACGGCAGCTCATGGAGCCCCGGTTGGCCTGGGACGCCATGCTTTCATGCCTGGACGCCGGAGCGGTGATCCAGTTGTCGCACGCGGGTGCCCCTGGGGGCGCACAAGCGCTCCAGGGGCACCACGAAGGGGCGGCGTCAGCCGCCGAGCGCACCGCCCGCGCCGCCTGCTTCATCAGCGGCGAGCGGGTCCGTCACCAGGCGGATGACACCGTAGTCGTAGGCGTGCCGCCGGTAGACGACACTGGGTTCCTTGCTCTCCGAGTCGACGAACAAGTAGAAGTCATGCCCGACCAGCTCCATCTCGTAGAGCGCCTGGTCGAGTGCCATCGGTGCCGCTACGTGCGTCTTCTCGCGCATCACCAGCGGTCCTTCGCCCTGCACCTCGAGCGAACCGATCTTGGTGGTGGGCACGCTGCCCGTCGACGTCTCATCGGGGACCAGTTCACCGTTCCCGTTGAACGAGGCGACGCCCGGCACAGTCTCTCCGACCTCGGCAGCAGACAGCCGGCCGGCACCGCGGCGGCTGTAGCGCTTGTCGTGCTGCTTGCGCAGCCGCGCCTCCAGCTTGCCGGTGGCCAGGTCCAGCGCTGCGTACGGATCGCCCGCGGCCGCTTCCGCCCGGATGACAGGTCCGCGGGAGCGGAGCGTGATCTCCACCCGGTCGGAACGGTCGGCCTGACGGGGATTCGGCTCCTTGGACACCTCGACGTCCAGGCTGATCACCTTGCCGTCGAAATTCTGGATCTTGTCCAGCTTCAACTTCTCGGCCACGTGCTTGCGGAACCGCTCGGGCACCTCGGTCTTGCGGCCCTTGACGACGATGTCCACGCAGAACTCCGTTCCCGGATCGCTCCGCTTCAGCGGCGGAGCATTTCCCTTTTGCACCAAACTCCGGTCATCGCCGGAGCCTCGGACTCGGTGGCTTTCACCCCCTCTTCCCCTCCGGCAAGGTCTCCACCCCACCGGCTCCAGCGTTTCTGGACTGCCGATGAGTACCTGCCCGAAACCTGGTGGTGCATTCATCGAGGTCTGGCATTCACCATTCCTCACAACCGAACATAGCCTGCCCGGCCGGGTGTCGGCACCCGCTACTCGCGCGTACCTCCGTTCAGGTTCATTTGCTCACTCACTACCTGCAACGATGCAAGTTCTGCGTCAGTTCCGGTTTATTTCGAAAGCGGACGGAGAGGCTGAGACAACCGCGGCTCGCAGGGCCTGCTCCCCGGTGTTCTTCCAGCGTGCACCGGCATCCGCCGCGGCGCCTGCGCGCAGGGCACGCGCCGCCTCGGCCAGCGAAGCTCCCGTGGTCATGAGGTCGTCGACCAGCACCACCCGGCCACCCGCGAGCAGCCGCCCGGAGCTGTCCACCACTTCGAGCGCCCCGGCCAGATTCGCCCGCCGCTGCCCGGCCCCGAGCCCCGACTGGTCGGCCACGGCCCGTTGCTGCCGCAGTACCCCGAGGACACGGGCGGGCGTCCCCGTACGCCGTAGCTCCGCCGCCGCGGCCAGGGCGATACGCCGCGCCGGATCATGGCCCCGCGCGGCGGTGGAACGCCGCGCCGACGGTACGGGCACGAGCAGCAGCGGCCCCGCCCCGCGCACACATCCCGCCCCGGCCCGCACAGCGGCCGCCAGAGCGCTTCCGAGCACCCCGGCGAGTCCTAGTGCACCCCGCTCCTTATGAGCCAGGAGCACCGCCCGTACCGCGTTCTCGTACGGGGCCGCGGCCCGCACCACCGGGAGTCCGTCAGGCTCGGGTGCGGGTCTCACCCGGCGGGGCGCCGCACCGAGCAGCGCGGCCCGGCACCCGGCACAGAGCTCGGTACGCGGTCTGCCGCAGCCACCACAGGCCGCCGGCAGGACCAGTCCGGTGAATTCCCGCCACCATCGCCGCATCTCCCCACAGTGCAGGGGCGGCCGGAAACCGGCCACCCCTGTGGACAACTACGGACCGCCTCAGCCCGGGTAGACGAGGGAGGAGCCCGCCTTGAGCACCGTCTGCCAGTTGTCGCCCGGCGACAGCTTCACGATTCCGTCGTCCTCGGTCTCCGCCATCAGGGGCAGCTGTTCGTCGTCCGCCGCCGCGACCGCCGTCACCTGGTTCACCCCGGGCAGCACGCCGGAGGGGGAAGTCGAACCGTCCGCCTGCACGTAACGCACCTGCTGCACGCCGCCCTCCTCCTTGCCGACCACCACGAGGCGGCTGCGGCCGGACCAGGAAATCGCCGACACGTCAGTGAGCTGCGGCGCGGCCTGACGCAGATCCTCGACGGAGACCTGCGGCTGCTCCACGGAACCCCTGCGCTCGACCCGTCCGATCTTCAGCGTCGTGTGCCCGTCCTTCGACAGGAGCAGCAGCGCGATCCGCACCCCGTCGGACGACATCCGCAGGGCCTCGATCCGCCCTCCGTTCAGGCTCGGAACGGTGACCTCCTGGGGCGTGCCCTTGCCGCCGACCAGGCGCAGCAGCCTGGGTCCTGCCGGGTCGCGGTCGGCCACCCACAGGTCGCCCCGGCCGTCCCAGCTCGGAGCCGAGAGCCGGTCCTCGGCCTCCTTCGCCGCGCTGGTCACCACGGGCTCGGCGAGTTCGCCGTCCAAGACGAGGGAGGAGACATAGAGGTGCTGATGGTCCGCGGAGACACCCGCCGCCAGCTGTTCGTCGCGGGCCACTCCGACCGTGCTCATCGGCACCGCCCCGCTGCCGAGCGGGCCGGTCACGGGCTCGGGGTCACCGGTGCCCTTGCTGTTCCCCGGTATCCGCTCCACCTGCCCCTTGGCACTGACGAAGTACTGACTGTCCGGCGCACCGGAACCGCTGTCGGGGGCGAACTCGACCGCCTCGTCCGAGGCGAGCGAACACAGCCGGCCCCGGTCGCTCCGCAGCTCCACCTGTTCGACACGGGCGGACGTCAGGTCCCGCAGGGTGAAGAAGACCTGGGCGGCCATCATCCGGCAGGCCGTCCGGCCCACCTTGTCCGCCTTCTTGTTGAGCGGCACCTTCAGGACGTTCTGATCGTCGGGCGCCAGGGAAGTGACGCCCTTCCTCAGCGCCGTACCGGTGGGGAAGCGGGAATCGGCCACGGGTCGCAGCCAGTTCGTCGGCCCCACGAGAAGCGCCCGGACCGTCTGCGTGGCGGTGTCCATCCGGGTGACGGGGTCCGTCCGGTTGCGTACGTAGACGGGGTCGGCCACCAGGGTGGAACGGCCGTTGGTCCGCCCCGTGGCGAAGTAGTACTTGTTGACGGACCGGTAGAGCCGCCTGAAGTCGGACTGCCCGAGCACCAGGCCGTCCGGCACGATGTCGATGCGCCACTCCTGCTTGCCGTCAGCCCCCTTCTCCTGCACCAGGTGGAGGGTCTGGGAGTAGTCCGTGGGTGCCAGCGGCTGATAGGAACTCTGCGCGTCCACCGATGCGACCTGCTCGCCGGTCAGCGTGTAGGCGCCTTCCGTGCGCTTGCGGTCCTTGTCGTGGAGCGAGGGGCCGTTCCTGTTGGGCGCCTTGGCCAGCACCGTGGTGCCCGCGCTCGGCTTCCAGGTACGGGCCGCTTCCTCGGTCAGGTACTTGCGGGTCGTCATGAACTTGGGGTCGTCGCTGGTCATCGACTCGAGAAAGCCGTCGACCACCTCGGTGGGCGTGGCGCCCTCCCTGGGCGCCACCGCGTACACCTGCACCTGGGAGTCACCGGGTTGCGAGGCATCGACCGGCTTCACGTCCCCGGTGACGGGCATGGAGGCGCACCCGGTCAGCACCACGACGCCGCAGCAGAGCAGCGCGGACATCCGCACCGCGCGTCCATGGCCGCCCTGCAGACGGTCAGTGTCCACGAGTCGTGTCCTCCCGGTCCGGGTTCTGCGCTTCATAGTCGGCGCCACCGCCCGGCCGGTCCCCGGCCTGACGCGCCACCACACGTGCACCATTGCCCGGCAGGGCGGCCGGATGGACGGATGCCGGTGCCACGCGCGGCGCCACGGGGGCGCGTGCGGCCAGCGCCGAGCGCTCCGTCGAACCGGGCTGGTTCGGCACGGCCATCAGCCGGTGATCGCTCACGGTCGCCGGGCTGGCCTCGGCGCGCTCCCGGTTCTCCCGGTTGCGCCGCGAGTCCTCCGGTTCCAGCGGTATCGGTGAACCGCGCAGCGGTTCGTCCGCCGTACGCGGCAGGGTGAGCCGGAACTGCGAACCACCGCCGGGCTCTCCCCACGCCTGGAGCCAGCCGCCGTGCAGCCGGGCGTCCTCGACGGCGATCGAGAGCCCGAGACCGGTACCGCCCGTCGTGCGGGCCCGGGCGGGGTCGGCACGCCAGAAGCGGTTGAAGACCCGGGTCGCCTCGCCGGGCTTGAGCCCTACGCCGTAGTCGCGGACCGCCACGGCCACCGCGCCCTGGGCCACACCGAGGCGTACGACGACGTCCCGGCCCTCGCCGTGCTCGACGGCGTTGACCACGAGGTTGCGCAGTACACGCTCGACCCGGCGGGCATCGGCTTCCGCGATCACCGGCTGTTCGTCGCCGATCACCCGGATGCGGGTGCCCTTGCGCTCGGCCAGCGGCTCGGCTCCGCCGATCACTCGTCGTACGACCGTACGCAGATCTATCGGTTCGGCTTCCAGCGCCGCGGCGCCCGCGTCGAACCGGCTGATCTCCAGCAGGTCGGAGAGCAGCGACTCGAAACGGTCCAGCTGGTCCCCGAGCAGTTCGGCGGACCGTGCCGTCACCGGGTCGAAGTCTGCACGCGCCTCATGGATGACATCGGCGGCCATCCGCACGGTGGTCAGCGGGGTCCGCAGCTCGTGCGAGACGTCCGAGACGAATCGCCGCTGCATACGGGAGAGTTCCTCCAGCTGCTGGATCTTCAGCTGAAGGTTCTGCGCCATCTTGTTGAAGGCTTCACCGAGCCGGGCGATGTCGTCCTCGCCGGTGACCTTCATGCGTTCCTGGAGTCTGCCCGCGGAGAGCCGCTCGGCGATGCCGGCCGCCATCCGTACGGGCGTGACGACCTGCCGCACGACGAACCAGGCGATCGCCCCGAGCAGCACCACGACGAACAGCCCGGCCGTGGCCAGCGTCGTCATGACCAGGCTCAGGGACTTCTCCTCCTGCGTCAGCGGGAAGAGGTAGTACAGCTCGTACGGATTGTGGTCGATGTCGTAGAGCCGCTTGCCCACGACCAGCCCGGGCTGCGACTCCTTTCCGTACGAGTACCGGATCAGGGAGTAGGTCTGGAAAGCCCCGGGCCCCTTGTCCACGTCGTCCCGCAGGCGCTGCGGCACGCTGGACGCGTCCACGCTGCCCGAACCACGCGGCGCGCGGCTGCTCGCGCCTCCGTCGACGGAGTCGGCACTGAGCGCGACCACGTTGAAGGCGTTCTTGCCGCCGCTCGCCAGCTGATCGACCAGCTCCGTGCGCCAGGACGTGTTGGCCGTGACGCCGTCGACACCGTCCTGGCCCCGCCGGTCACCCGGGACGAGCGGCTCGTTCGCCTTCTCCTGGGCAGCCGCGAACCCACCGGCGGCCTGCGTCTGGGCAGCCTTGCTCTTCGCCTCGAGCAGGCCGTTGCGGACCTGCCCCATCACGACGAAGCCCAGCAGCAGCACCACGCCGATGGACATCAGCAGGGTGCCGGCGACGACACGCAGCTGAAGATTGCGCCGCCACAGCCGCACAGCGGGCAGCAGCGGACGCCGCACCCACCGCATCAGCAAGCGGGGCATCGGGCCGCTCTGCAGTACACGGCCCATCCGAGAAGACTTCCGTCCCGGACCGGCAGCCCGCTCCGTACGGACTCCCGGCTCCCCGGGCTTCGGAGCAGCACTGCCCAGGGTCATGTCAGCTCGGTCCGGCCTTGTAACCGACGCCTCGGACGGTCACCACGATTTCCGGCCGCTCCGGGTCCTTCTCGACCTTGGAGCGGAGCCGCTGGACATGGACGTTCACCAGACGGGTGTCGGCGGCATGGCGATAGCCCCACACCTGCTCGAGCAGCACCTCGCGGGTGAAGACCTGCCACGGCTTACGGGCGAGCGCGACCAGCAGGTCGAACTCCAGCGGGGTCAGCGCGATGGACTGGCCCTCCCGCTTCACCGAGTGGCCGGCCACGTCGATGACCAGGTCACCTATGGCCAGCTGTTCCGGCGCAGGCTCTTCGGTCCTCCGCAAACGCGCCCTGATCCGGGCAACCAACTCCTTCGGTTTGAACGGCTTGACGATGTAGTCGTCGGCCCCGGATTCCAGGCCCACCACTACATCGACCGTGTCGCTCTTGGCAGTGAGCATGACGATCGGCACACCTGACTCGGCCCTGATCAGCCTGCAGACCTCGATGCCGTCCCGACCGGGCAGCATGAGATCCAGCAGAACCAGGTCCGGCTTCGCCTCACGAAATGCAGCAAGTGCCTTGTCACCGTCCGCTACGAACGACGGCTCGAAACCTTCTCCACGCAGCACAATCCCGAGCATCTCGGCCAGTGCGGTGTCGTCGTCGACGACAAGGACGCGTCCCTTCATAAACGACATCATCCCATTAGCTAATCGTTACCTGCGATGACCTGGCACACAGCTCTGCCAGTCCGACCCCCGTGACCGGGGAGATTACGCCCTCCTCCGTGACGATCGCCGTGACCAGCTCCGGCGGCGTGACGTCGAACGCGGGGTTGTACGCCGGTGTCCCCAACGGGGCCACGAGCAATCCGCCCGCCTCCCCCTCCGGTGACACCAGGTGCGGAGATGTGATCTCCGTCACTTCACGACCGGGGCGCTGCTCCACAATGATCGCCTGCCCGTCCGCGGTGTCCAGATCGACGGTCGTGATCGGCGCGACGACGATGAACGGCACGTGGTGGTACTTGGCGAGCACTGCCAACGGATAACTCCCCACCTTGTTCGCCACCGAGCCGTCCGCAGCGATACGGTCCGCCCCGATAAGTACGGCATCCACCTCACCTGCGGCAAACAGCGACCCCGCCGCGTTGTCCGTGAGCAAGCTGTACGCCATCCCGTTCCGCGCCGCTTCATAGGCGGTGAGCCTCGCCCCCTGGAGCAGCGGACGCGTCTCGTCCACCCACAGCCGCCTCAGCCGGCCCGCCCGGTGCGCCTGGAGGGCCACCGCGAAAGCCGTGCCCTCACCCCCCGAGACGAGAGCCCCGGAGTTGCAGTGCGTAAGGAGCTGGTGACCCCCTCCGGGCAGCAGCTCGTCCAGAAGCGCCAGCCCGAACCGCGCCATACGCCCGCTGGCCGCCGCGTCCTGCTGGTGCAGCACCCGCGCCTCGGCAAGCGCCGCCCCGGCCGCCTGCTCCGCGTCCAGGCCCTTCTCGACGGCCGCCCAGTACGCCCGGGCCACCCGCCGCACCCCGTACCCGAGGTTCACCGCGGTGGGTCTCGCCCGTTCCAGCAGTCCCGTCGCCTCGGCCACGTCGTATCCACGGGCCGCGGCGAGCGCCACCCCGTACCCCCCGGCAATGCCCAGCAGTGGAGCTCCCCGCACCGCCAGGGACTGGATGGCCCGCACCAGCGCGGGTACATCGGTACAGACCAGCTCAACCTCCTCGACCGGCAGCCGTGTCTGGTCGAGGAGGACCAGTACGGGACCTTCCGGAAGCTCGTCCCAGCGGAGTACGGAGAGCGCGGGGGGCTCGATGCCCACCGTCGATTGCGCGTCCTGATCAGCCATCCGCCCAGTCTGCCCGGTGAGGCACCCACAAATGAAGGCGCAAAGGAGATAGAGCGCCCGGCCCGCACCGCAGCGTCGCGTGGCACGATGGCTGCCAACCTGCCGCCCCGATGAGCGGACGGGATCGTGAAGGAGCGAGAATGAACGACTCTCCGGGCTGGGCCTCGCCCGGATCTGCCCCCTCCGACGGCCAGGAGACGGGAATCCCCCGGCCCTCCGAGCCCGTGGACGCAGGAAGCCCTGCACCCCAGTGGTCTCCCTCGCAGCCGCCCCCAGGGCAGTGGTCCCCCCCGAGCACGTCCGGTACCGGTCCCGGAGCGCCCCCGCCGGCACCCGGCTGGGGCGGCGCTCCCCAGGGCCCGGGATGGGGCCGCCCGCCCATGGCGGCGAAGCCCGGCGTCATCCCGCTCCGCCCCCTGGGCATCGGCGAAATCCTCGACGGCGCGGTGTCCACGATGCGCGCTCATTGGCGCACGGTGCTGGGCGTCAGCCTCACCGTCGCCGTGATCGCGCAGATCGCGATCATTCTCATCCAGCGCTACCTGCTGCCCGACCCGGTATCGGTCGACCCGAACGCCGTCGGCACCGAGGCTCTGCGCCAGGCCGCGGACTCCATGCAGTCCACCCTGCTCAGCAGCGCCCCGGCCACGCTCATCTCGATGATCGCCACACTCACCACCACGGCGGTGCTCACGGTGGTGATCAGCCGCTCGGTACTGGGCCGTGGCGCGACGCTCTCCGACGCCTGGACCGAGGCCCGTCCCAGGCTCCCGCAACTGCTCGGGCTGACGCTGCTCCTCAGCCTCATGAGCGCCGCGATCATGACGATCGGTCTGCTCCCCGGCCTGCTGCTGGGCTCCACCGCCGGTGCCCTCCTGGCCGTGTTCGGCTTCGCTGCCGCCCTGGTCGTCGTCCTCTGGCTGATGGTCCGCTTCACCCTCGCGGCTCCGGCACTGATGCTGGAACGCCAGTCGATCCTGACCTCGATGCGCCGGTCCGCGAAGCTGGTCCGCGGTGCGTGGTGGCGCACCTTCGGCATCCTGGCGCTCACCTACCTGCTGGTCATCGTCGTCGCGCTGGTGATCGGCGTCCCCTTCGCCATCATCGCGATGGCCGTCGACAGCGGCGGAATCGGCGACCTGATGAGCGGCGACACCGCCGAATTCGGCTGGCCGTTCCTCATCGTCTCGGGCATCGGCGAGGTGATCGTCTCGACGCTGACCTACCCGTTCACCGCGGGAGTGATGGCGCTGCTCTACGTCGATCAGCGCATCCGCCGCGAAGCCCTCGACCTCGACCTGGCGCGGGCCGCGAACGTGCCGGGCTTCGACACCCCCAGGAGCTGATGCAGTGTCGGGGGCGGGGGCCATCACATCGGTACGGCGACTCATCAGGGCGGACGAGATACCCGTGGACACTCCACGGGTCCCTGCCCGCGAAGCGGCTGAGGACGAACTGTCCAGACCGATGTACCACGAGAACGATCCGAACCTCCTCCAGCGCGGCCTCAATCGCTTCTGGGAGTGGATCGGGAGCCTCTTCGACTCGGTCGCCGACGGCGCGCCCGGCGGGCCGCTCGGCATCGTCCTGGTCGTACTGATCGTCGTGGGCCTGGCCGCCGCCCTCTGGTGGCGGCTGGGCACTCCCCAACGCGGGGTCCGCTCGGCCGACGCCCTCTTCGGCAGCGGCACCCGCAGCGCGGACGCGTACCGCACCACTGCCGAGGCGCACGCCGCCGCGGGCCGCTGGACCGAAGCGGTCCAAGAACGCATGCGCGCCGTGGTCCGCACCCTGGAAGAACGCGCACTGCTCGACCCGCGTCCGGGCCGCACCGCGGACGAGGCCGCGGCCGAAGCAGGCCGCTCCCTGCCCCAGCACGCCGACCGCCTCCGCACCGCCGCCCGGGTCTTCGACGACGTCACGTATGGCGGCCGCACAGCGCACGAGCAGGCATACGCCACCCTGCGCGCCCTCGACCTCGAACTCATGGAAGCCAAGCCCTCGCTGGCCGGCACGGCCCGAGGAGCCGGCGCATGACCGAGACCATCACCGCGTCCTCCACCTCGGCATCGCTCACCCCACGCCAGGTCTGGAACCGCACCCGCGGGCTGATGCTCGCCCTGCTCATCCTGGTCGTGGCGGGCATCACCCTCGCCGCCGTGCGCTCCGGCGACCATCACGGCCGCCTCGATCCCCGCTCCGCCGACCCGCAGGGCAGCCGCGCCGTCGCGGAACTCCTCGAACGGAGCGGTGTATCCGTCGACGTCGTCACCACACTCGACGAGGCCACCAGCGCGACCGGCCCCGACGCGACCCTGCTCGTCACCGCGCCCAATCTGCTCACGTCGTACCAGCAGCGCCGGCTCAGCACGGCGACAGCCGACTCGGCAGGTCGCACGGTCCTGCTCGCCCCCGGCCCCCTGTCCCTGCACCACCTGGCCCCGGGCGTACGCGCCGAGTCCTCCCGTCCTGTCGAACCGAGGGCCCCACGCTGCGACCTCCCCGCCGCCCGTAACGCGGGCACCACGGAGACAGGCGGCATCCGCTACAGGGCGGATGCCCTGACCGTCACCTCCTGCTACCTGAGCGACGGCCTCCCCACCGTGCTCGTCGTCCATGAACAGCGAGCCGGCGACACCGTCCTGCTCGGCTCCTCCGACCTGCTCCACAACAACCGCCTCGACCGGCAGGGCAATGCCTCGCTGGCCCTGCAACTCCTCGGTTCCCGCCCGCATCTCGTCTGGTACCTCCCTTCACTCGCTGATCCCTCCGCCACCGAAGTCGACAAGGAACGCGGAGACCGTGCCACCGACGAAGACAGCACCGCGAGCGACTCGGCGAGCTTCACGGACCTGATCCCCTCCGGCTGGCTGTGGGGCACCCTGCAACTCGCCCTCGCTGCAGTACTCGTCGCCATCTGGCGCGCACGACGCCTGGGCCCCCTCGTCACCGAACGGCTTCCCGTGGCCATCCAAGCCTCGGAAACCACCGAGGGCCGTGCCCGCCTGTACCGCAAGGCCAACGCCCGCGACCGAGCCGCCGCCTCACTGCGCTCCGCCGCCCGTGCCCGCCTCGCACCCCTCGCCGGTGTCTCCCCCCGCGATGCGCATTCCCCCGAAGTCCTCACCCCCGCGATCTCGGCACGCGTCACCGGCAGAGGCGGCGATCTCACCGCCCTGCTCTTCGGGCCCACGCCCGCCGACGACGCCGCTCTTGTTCTCCTGACCGACCAACTCGACGCCCTCGAAAGAGAGGTACGCACTTCATGAGCGCCCCGACCCCCGAGTCCACGAAGCCCCAGGAGACCCCCTGGACTCCTGCGGCCCCCGTGGACTCCGACAGCGCCCGCGCGTCCTTGGAGGCCCTGCGTTCCGAGATCGCCAAGGCAGTGGTCGGTCAGGACCCGGCCGTCACCGGTCTGGTCGTCGCGCTGCTCTGCCGCGGGCACGTCCTGCTCGAAGGGGTCCCCGGTGTGGCCAAGACCCTCCTGGTCCGAGCCCTCGCGGCATCACTCGAACTCGACACCAAGCGTGTCCAGTTCACCCCGGACCTCATGCCGAGCGACGTCACAGGCTCTCTCGTCTACGACGCCCGCACGGCCGAATTCTCCTTCCAGCCCGGCCCGGTCTTCACGAACCTGCTGCTTGCCGACGAGATCAACCGCACACCCCCCAAGACCCAGTCGTCCCTCCTGGAAGCCATGGAGGAACGCCAGGTGACCGTCGACGGGACACCGCGCCTATTGCCCGACCCGTTCCTGGTGGCCGCGACCCAGAACCCGGTCGAGTACGAGGGCACCTACCCCCTCCCCGAGGCCCAACTGGACCGCTTTCTGCTCAAACTGACGGTCCCTCTTCCTTCGCGCGAGGACGAGATCAGCGTCCTGACCCGTCATGCTGACGGCTTCAACCCCCGTGATCTGAAAGCAGCGGGCATTCGCCCGGTCGCGACACCCGCCGACCTGGAGGCTGCCCGCTCGGCCGTCTCGAAGACCAAGGTCTCCCCGGAGATCGCCGGCTATGTCGTGGATATCTGTCGTGCCACACGTGAGTCCCCCTCACTCGCCCTCGGCGCCTCCCCACGAGGCGCCACAGCTCTGCTCTCCACCGCACGCGCCTGGGCCTGGCTCACCGGCCGGGACTACGTGATACCGGACGACGTAAAGGCTCTGGCGCTTCCCACACTCCGTCATCGCATCCAACTGCGGCCCGAAGCGGAGATGGAAGGAGTCACCCCCGACTCCGTCATCACCGCGGTGCTCGCCCACGTCCCCGTTCCCCGATGAGGCGGTGACCATGGCCCTCACCGGACGAACCGCGCTCTTGGCCGCCCTGGGGTCACTCCCCGTAGGCATCCTGGCTCCGAGTTGGACAGGCATGCTCGCGGTCAACGCCCCGCTGTCTCTAGCAATTCTGTGCGACTACGCCCTGGCCGCGCCAGTGCGCACGCTCCAGTTCACCCGATCCGGCGACACGTCTGTTCGACTGGGTGACGGAGCAGAAGTGCAACTGACCGTAACCAACCCTTCGCGTCGTCGCCTCCGGGCCCACCTGCGCGACGCCTGGCCGCCCAGCAGCTGGCCCGCCGGCACCGACCAGGCCGCATCCCGACACGAATTGGCTGTGCCCGCGGGTGAACGGCGTCGCCTCACCACGTTCCTCCGCCCGACCCGACGTGGTGACCGCAGGGCCGAGCAGATCACCGTCCGGTCCTACGGGCCCCTCGGCCTGGCTGCACGTCAGGGAAACCATCAGGTCCCCTGGACGGTCCGGGTCCTCCCGCCGTTCACGAGCCGCAAGCACCTGCCTTCCCGGCTGGCCAGGCTCCGCGAGCTCGACGGGCGAACCAGCGTGCTCACCCGCGGCGAAGGCACCGAGTTCGACAGCCTTCGTGCTTACGTGCCCGGTGACGACACGCGCTCCATCGACTGGCGGGCCACTGCCCGCCAGTCGGCCGTCGCTGTCCGCACCTGGCGTCCCGAACGGGACCGGCACATCCTCATCGTGCTGGACACCGGCCGCACATCGGCGGGCCGAGTAGGTGACGTACCCCGTCTTGACGCGGCCATGGACGCCACCCTGCTCCTCACCGCCCTCGCGACGCGTGCCGGCGACCGGGTCAACTTCCTTGCCTACGACCGTCGTGTCCGCGCCCAGGTCCAGGGCAGCACGGCAGCCGGTGACGTTCTGTCGACGATCGTCAGAGCCATGGCTCCGTTGGAAGCAGAGCTCGTCGAGACGGACGCTCACGGCCTCAGCAAGGCGGCACTGGCCAGTGCCCCTCGCCGTTCACTGATAGTCCTTCTCACCGGTCTGGACGCCGCCCCCATCGAAGACGGCCTGCTCCCGGTTCTTCCTCAGCTCACCAAGCGCCACACGGTGCTGCTCGCCTCGGTCGCTGATCCCCGGATCGAGACGATGACACGCTCGCGGGGCACAGTGGACGCGATCTACGAGGCAGCAGCCGGCACTCAGGCACAGTCCCAGCGCCTCCGCACAGCGGATCAGCTCAAGCGTCATGGCGTGGTGGTCGTCGATGCCACCCCGGAGAAGCTTGCGCCCGCGCTGGCCGATGCCTACTTGGCTCTCAAGGCTACGGGTCGCCTCTAAATCCGACACACATCTGCCCTTCAGCAGAGAGGAACAGTCTCGGCTGAAGGGCAGATGAACGCAGAAAAGCCCCGTGCCACAAGGGCACGGGGCTTTCCCGGAATAATTGTTCGGCGGCGTCCTACTCTCCCACAGGGTCCCCCCTGCAGT
>NZ_JBHXQO010000040.1:0-61748 GCF_042717135.1 Streptomyces sp. NPDC058620 | reverse complement strand
CTCCGCCGCCAATATCCACTTCGCGCCGTGGTTCCGGGGCTCACACCGGCGTCCGTGATTGTCACCGCAGGGGGGGCCCACACCCCGTGGGGTGTGGGCCCTCCGTCCTGTCCGCGCGCCGCCCGGTCAGCCGGGCCGCCCGTGCCGGAGGCACCACCCCGCCCAGGCGGACTCGACCATGGTGCGTATGCCGTGCTGGGCCGACCAGCCCAGCTCCTTGGCGCTGGCGTCCACCGCGGCGACCACCCGGGCCGGGTCCCCCGGTCTGCGCGCCTCGGCCACTGGGCGGACATCAGTGCGGCCGGTGAGGTCGAGGATGATGTCGACCATCTCCGCGACCGAGACGCCCTCCCCCCGGCCGATGTTGAGTACCAGGGCGGCACCGGCATCCTCGGCAAGGCGTCGTGTCGCGGCCACATGCGCAGAGGCAATGTCCTCGACGTGGATGTAGTCGCGAACGCAAGTGCCGTCCGGGGTCGGGTAGTCCTCGCCGAAGATGCGGGGCGGTTCGTCGGCGGCGAGACGTTCGAAGACCATCGGCACCAGGTTGAAGATGCCGTCATCGCCCAGTTCGGCTGCGGCAGCCCCGGCCACGTTGAAGTACCGCAGCGAGGCCGTGGCCATTCCGTGTGCACGTCCGGCCGCGGCCACCATCCACTCGCCCGCCAGCTTGGTCTCGCCGTACGGGCTGAGCGGCTGGCAGGGGGTCTCTTCGGTGACCAGGTCGACATCCGGCATGCCGTATACGGCTGCCGACGAGGAAAAGAGGAAGCGGCTCACTCCGGCCGTGGTGGCCGCGTCCAGCAGGGTGCGCAGTCCGTCGACGTTCTCGCGGTAGTAGTACAGAGGCCGCTCGACGGACTCCGCCACCTGCTTCTTTCCGGCGATGTGCACGATTCCGGTCACCGCATGATCTGAGAGAACCCGGTCGACCAGTTCCCGGTCCAAAACGGTGCCGACCACCAGCGGCACTCCTGTGGGGAGCCGATCGGCTCGGCCGGTGCTGAGGTCGTCGAGAACGACGACGGACTGCTGGTCCGCCATCTCCTTTACGACGTGCGACCCGATGTAGCCGGCCCCGCCGGTGATCAGCCAGGTCATCTGATCAGCCGCCGATGACGACGCGGCGAACGCCTTCCCAACGAGCCGGGTCCGTGGTCCGGCGCCCGTCGACCAGGACGCGGACGTCCGGCAGGTCGGCGGCGGCCAGTTCGCGGTACTCGGCGTGGTCCGCCTGGAGGATGGCCGCGGTGACGGCCTGGCCCTCGTGCGGGACGAGCCCGTGCGCGGTCAGTTCCTCGGGGGTGTACATCGGGTCCGAGACGAACGGCATGGCGCCGCGCGCCTTCAGAGCCTCGACGACGCCGAAGACGCCGGAGAAGGCCGTCTCCTTGACGCCGCCGCGGTAGGCGGCGCCGAGCACCAGCACGCCGGCGCCGTCCAGGTCGCCGTAGGCGGCGGCCAGCAGGTCCACGGCGTACTCGGGCATCGCGGCGTTGGCCTCGCGGGCCGAGCGCACGACGGTCGCCTCCGGGTCGTTCCACAGGTACATCCGCGGGTAGATCGGGATGCAGTGGCCGCCGACGGCGATGCCGGGCTGGTGGATGTGGCTGTACGGCTGGCTGTTGCAGGCCTCGATGACCTTCTTGACGTCGATGCCGGTCTTGTCGGCGAACCGGGCGAACTGGTTGGCCAGACCGATGTTGACGTCGCGGTAGGTCGTCTCGGCGAGCTTGGCGAGTTCGGACGCCTCGGCGGTACCGAGGTCCCACACGCCGTTCGGCCGCGGCAGGTCCTCGCGGTCGTCGAAGTCGAGGACGGCCTCGTAGAACTCGACACCGCGCTGCGCCGACGCCTCGTCGATACCGCCGACGAGCTTCGGGTAGCGGCGCAGGTCCGCGAAGACGCGGCCCGTGAGCACCCGCTCCGGGGAGAAGACCAGGTGGAAGTCCTCGCCCGGGGTGAGGCCGGAGCCCTCGGCGAGCATCGGCGCCCAGCGGGTGCGGGTCGTGCCGACGGGCAGGGTGGTCTCGTACGAGACGAGGGTGCCGGGCTTCAGGCCAGCGGCGATGGCCTTCGTCGCCGAGTCCATCCAGCCGAAGTCCGGGGTGCCCTCGGCGTCCACGAAGAGCGGCACGACGACCACGACGGCGTCGGACGCGGCGACCGCGGCCGTCGTGTCCGTCGTCGCGGACAGCAGGCCCGCGGCCACCGTCTCCTTGAGCTTGACGTCGAGGTCGTACTCACCGGGGAACGGCTCGGTGGCCGCGTTGACCAGCTCGACGACCTTCTCGTTGACGTCCGCGCCGATGACCTTGTGGCCCTTGGCGGCGAACTGCACGGCGAGCGGAAGACCGATCTTGCCGAGCGCGACTACACAGATGTTCACTGGGGTTACTTCCTCTTCAGCCTGGACAGCATGCGGCGCAGCCGCGGGCCCGTGCCGGACTTGCTCTCCCACAGCGGAGCCGTGGTGATCACGAGCCGGCCCTTGGTATTCGGGCTTGCCGAGACGCGGTGCGGGTTCGTCCGCCCCCACCGGCGTGCCAGCGGCATCGGCAGCCCGTCGGTCCGCACGGGAATCTCATACGTCGAGCCTGCCACGTCGGCGTAGACGCGGACGCCTCGCTTGGCCGCGGCGGGCGGAATGGGGATACGGGCGGTCAGCCGCGTACGCGTACCGTCGCCCACCGTCTCCCGGGTGAACTCGCCGACGACACGCGGGCGTCGGGCGTCGGCCGGCATCCTTCGGGCTCCGGGCTTGTCCGCGCTCTTGGGCATCGCGCCCTGCGCCAGGGCGACCACCGCGGAGTCCGTGTCGCCGATGATCCCGAGCCGCAGCCGCAGCACGAGCGACAGTTCCTCGCCGTCCTGCTCCCAGTCGGCCGACTCCAGTTCCGTGGAGGCTGAGAGGCGGCCGGTGACCCCTTCGTGCACCTCGTAGAAGTGGTCGGGCAGGCCCACGGCCGGGTCCCGGAAGCCCGGGTAGGCGGCGAAGGCCCGGCCGCCCTCCAGCACGAAGGGCGGCGCTCCGTGCTCGGCCTCGTCCTGGATGGCACGGCTGAGCTCGTCGACGGCGCCGCGCTGGGCGAGGCCGAAGCGCACGCGGCGCTTCACGCCCGTACCCTCGCGCAGGCCATCGGTGTAGTAGGCGTCGACCAGGACGGCGATGCCTTCGCACACCTGACGCCTGGTGTCGGCGTCGAGGGCGGGGAAGTCCTTCTGAAGGAGCTTGGACAGCTCCCAGTCGAAGTGCCGCTTGAAGACCGCGTCGCGCTGCGGACCGGGCTCGATGAGCCCGGCGGTGTGCTCCATGATCCTCGCGGTGCAGCGCAGGCGTGCCAGGTGGTCGGCGCGGTAGGTGATGTTGCTCGCGTCACCGCGCTTGACCGCGTAGTAGTACGTGTAGTCGGAGAGCACGGAGATCTTGCTGGCCCGGACGCACGCCTCGATGGTGAAAGGCTGGTCGCTGCCGACCGGCAGGTCCTCGGGGAAACGCAGCCCGTGCTTCTCGACCAGGGACCGGCGGAACAGCTTGGTGTTCGCCAGGGTGTAGGGAAGCACCGAGTCGTAGAGGCTGATGTCGGGCATGTTCCCGGTGTACAGCTTCTGGTGGACGTACCGGCCGTTCGTCCCGACCATCTTGCCGATGACCACGTCGGAGTCGTGCTTGTCGGCGCAGGCGACCATCCGTTCCAGCGCCTCGTCGCCGAGGTAGTCGTCGGAGCCGATGAAGTAGACGAAACGTCCGGTGGCGATGTCCAGGGCGCGGTTGCTCGGGGCCGCGGGGCCACCCGAATTGGCCTGGTGCAGCACCTTCACGGTGTCGGGATACTTCGCCGCGAAGCGGTCCAGTTCCTTGCCGCTCTCGTCGGTCGAACCGTCGTTCACTGCGATGACTTCGAGCCGCTCAAGACCGATGCTCTGCCCCACGAGCGAGTTCAGGCACTCGGTGAGATACGGCATCGTGTTGTACACAGCGACGACGACGGTGACATCGGGTGGGGTCAACTGGTCACACCCTCGAGCGAGATGTCCCTCTCCTCCAGCGAAACGGCGAGGCCGGACGTCGCGGACCGGAGCACGGCCGCCGCCACCTCGACGGTACGCAGACCCTGCCGCAGCGTGCAGATGTCGGCCGGCTCGCCCAGCACCGCGTCCCGGAAGAGCTCGTGCTCGACGAGCAGCGGCTCGCGCTTCGGGATCGCGTATCGGATCATGTCGCCCTCGGAGACACCGCGGAACGCGCGGAGCGCCTCCCACTCGGTCGTCACCGCGGCGTTGGAGTGGAACGTCAGGTCGGCGGTGAGGGTGTCGGCGATGAAGCAGCCGCGCTCGCCGGTGACCGAGGTGAAGCGCTCCTTGAGCGGGCTCAGCCAGTTGACCAGGTGGTTCACCATCGTGCCGTCGGAGAGCTTGCCGACGGCGGAGACCATGTCCTCGTGCGGGCGGCCGGACTTCGACACGGTGTGCGCGGCGATCGAGGTGTACGTCTGGCCGGTCACCCAGCCCGTCAGGTCGATGTCGTGCGTGGCCAGGTCCTTCACCACGCCGACATCGGCGATGCGGTGCGGGAACGGCCCCTGGCGGCGGGTGACGACCTGGTACACGTCGCCGAGCTCACCGGCCTCCAGGCGGCTGCGCAGCGAGAGCAGGGCCGGGTTGCAGCGCTCGATGTGACCGACACCGGCCACCAGACCGCGCGACTCGAAGGCGTCCACGAGGCGGCGGGCGCCCTCGACGGTGTCCGCGAGCGGCTTCTCGATGAGGGCGCAGATACCGGCGTCCGCCAGCTTCAGACCGACTTCCTCGTGCAGCCCCGTGGGGCAGGCCACGACGGCGTAGTCGATACCGAGGGCGATGAGCTCCTCGACCGTGGACAGCACGGGAGCGCCCTGCGCCCAGCCGTTCTTGTCTCCCATCGGGTCGACGACGCCGACCAGCGTCACACCGTCGAGCGAGGCGAGGACCCGGGCGTGGTGACGCCCCATGGAGCCCAGGCCGATCAGTCCGGCCTTGAGTGCGGCGGTCACAGCTTCGCTCCCAGGGTGTTCACGGCGTTGGCGATCCGCTCCAGCTCGCTCTCGGTGAGCGACGGGTGGACGGGCAGCGAGACGACCTCGGCCGCGGCGCGCTCGGTCTCCGGCAGGTCCCAGGTGCGGCCGGCCTTCTGGTCCGGCTCCCAGTAGGGCTTGAGCCGGTGGATCGGCGTCGGGTAGTAGACGGCGTTGCCGACGCCCGCCTCGGTGAGCGCGGCCATCGCGGCGTCGCGGTCGCCCCGCACCCGGATCGTGTACTGGTGGTAGACGTGGCGCGCGCCCTCGGCGACCGGCGGAGTGGTCACGGCCGGGTTGCTGATGTGCGCGTCGAGGTACGCGGCGTTGGCGCGGCGCTGCTCGGTCCAGCCGTCGAGCTTCGTCAGCTGTACGCGGCCGACCGCGGCGGCCACGTCCGTCATCCGCATGTTGGCGCCGACGATCTCGTTGGCGTACCGCTGCTCCATGCCCTGGTTGCGCAGGAGGCGCAGGGTGCGGGCGAGCTCGGCGTCGGCCGTGGTGACCATGCCCCCTTCGAGGGAGTGCATGTTCTTGGTCGGGTAGAAGCTGAACGTTCCTCCGGCCCCGAAGGCGCCCACCGGCGTGCCGTTGAGGGCGGCGGCGTGCGCCTGGCAGGCGTCCTCGACGACGGCGAGCTTGTGCTTCTCGGCGATGGGCATGAGCTTGTCCATCGCGGCCGGGTGACCGTAGAGGTGCACCGGCATGATCGCGGCGGTACGCGGCGTGATCGCCGCCTCGACGGATGCCGGGTCCAGGCCGAAGCTGCCGGGCTCGATGTCGGCGAAGACGACGTCGGCGCCGACGAGACGGACTGCGTTGGCTGACGCGGCGAAGGAGAACGAGGGGACGATCACCTCGTCGCCGGGGCCGATGCCCAGAGCGAGCAGCAGGAGGTGCAGGGCGGAGGTGCCCGAGTTGACGGCGACGCAGTGGCGGCCGTCGACCACCTCCGAGAAGCCCTCCTCGAATGCCGCTACCTCCGGCCCTTGTACGACGCGTCCGCTGCGCAGCACGCGTACGGCGGCCTCGATCTCTTCTTCACCGATGACCGGGCGGGCAGCAGGAATCGGCTGCTCGTTGATGCTCGTCATGGACGTCCTCCTTGAACACCGCAAGAGCTCTTTACTGGCAGAGGTCTGGGGTGCGGGACGTCTTACGAGGCCGCGCTTAACCCCACCGGCGGAATGCCGACGCCCTGCCGAGGAATCCGGGGCCGGTCTGTCCTCCACCGGCACCCGGTCACTGTGTGTAGTTCCATGAAGAGGATCCTCACAGCACAGCAACCCCCGTCACATTATCAGGGATTTCTAATGCCATTTCGGGGCTGTTAACCGGTCGGTGCATCAGTTCTGGAACAAAGCACGTGCCCCGCCCCGAGACTCTCGGGACGGGGCACGTGTGGGTGCACGACCGGCTGTCGGCGTGTCAGCCGGCCGACTGCGCGGAATCGGACGACGAGGCCGGAGCCGTCACGGAGGGCGACGACTGCTCGGCTGCCACCGTCTTCTTCGAGGCGGCCTTCTTGGCGGTCGTCTTCTTCGCGGCGGTCTTCTTGGCGACCGTCTTCTTGGCTGCCGCCTTCTTGGCCGGAGCCTTCTTGGCGGCGGCCTTGCGGGCCGTCTTCTTGGCCGGAGCCGCTGCCTCCGCGTCCGTCTCCGTGCTGTCGGAAACGGATTCGGAAGCGGACTCGGACACCGCTTCGGAAGTGCCTTCGGTCACGGGCGTGGCGGTCACCACGACGACCTCCGCCTCCTCGGCGCCCGCAGGCGAGCCCGCGGGTGCGGTGGCCTTACGGGTGGCCCGGCGCCGCGCACGCGGCGCGGCGACCGGAGCCGGGGCCTCGGCCTCGGGGGCCTCGACGACGGGGGCCTCGGCGACCGGGACCGACACGACGGGGGACCCGACGACGGGGTCCTCCGCGGCGACCGGCTCCACCGTCTCGACCGGCTTCGGCGAACCCGCCGGTGCGGTCGCCTTACGGGTCGCCCGGCGACGGGTACGGCCCTGGACGGGCGCCTCGGCCTCGGGGGCCGGAGCGGCCACCGAGGTCTCGACGACCGGCTCGGGCTGCGGCTCGGGCTCGACGACCGGAGCGGCCTCGGCCACCGGTTCGGGTGCCGTCACTCGCTCGGCGGCGGCCTTCGGGGCGCCGGCCGGAGCCGACACCTTGCGGGTCGCACGCCGACGGCCACGACCGCGCCCGGCAGCTGCCTCGGCCTCGGCCGGACTGCTGTACAGCTCCTCGTCGGGGACGAACTCCGGCTCGGGCAGCGCGACCGGAGCCGCGATCTCCGCCGCCACCTCGGCCTCGCTCTCGATCTCGTGCTCGTCCTCGTCGATCTGCTCGTGGTCGTGCTCGTGGACCTGGTCCTGGCCCACGCCGCCGCGGCCGCGCTTCTTGGCGCGCTTGCCGCCGCCACCCCCACCGACGGTGGTCGGCTGCTCCATGTGGACGATGACACCGCGCCCGTTGCAGTGGACACAGGTCTCGGAGAAGGACTCCAGCAGACCCTGGCCGACCCGCTTGCGGGTCATCTGGACCAGGCCGAGCGAGGTGACCTCGGCGACCTGGTGCTTCGTACGGTCCCGGCCCAGGCACTCCAGGAGTCGCCGCAGCACGAGGTCCCGGTTGGACTCCAGCACCATGTCGATGAAGTCGACGACGACGATGCCACCGAGGTCGCGCAGCCGCAGCTGACGCACGATCTCCTCGGCCGCCTCCAGGTTGTTCTTGGTGACGGTCTCCTCGAGGTTTCCGCCCTGACCGGTGAACTTGCCGGTGTTGACGTCGACGACGACCATCGCCTCGGTCTTGTCGATGACCAGCGAGCCGCCGCTCGGCAGGTAGACCTTGCGGTCCAGCGCCTTCATCAGCTGCTCGTCGATCCGGTACGTCGCGAAGACGTCGACCTCGGAGGTCCAGCGGGACAGCCGGTCCGTCAGGTCCGGTGCCACCTGCGAAACGTAACCGTGGATCGTGTCCCACGCCTCGTCACCGCTGACGATGACCTTCGAGAAGTCCTCGTTGAAGATGTCGCGGACCACTCGGACCGTCATGTCCGGCTCGCCGTAGAGCAGCGTCGGAGCGTTGGAGCTGCCGCTGTTCCTCGACTTGCGCTGGATGTCCTCCCACTGCTCCTGCAGTCGCTCGACATCGCGGCGCAGCTCGTCCTCGCTCGCGCCCTCGGCCGCCGTGCGCACGATGACGCCCGCGTCCTCGGGAACGATCTTCTTGAGGATGGTCTTGAGCCGGGACCGCTCGGTGTCGGGCAGCTTGCGGCTGATCCCGGTCATCGAGCCCTCGGGCACGTAGACCAGGTAGCGGCCGGGCAGCGAGACCTGGCTGGTCAGGCGGGCGCCCTTGTGGCCGATCGGGTCCTTCGTCACCTGGACGAGGACCGACTGGCCGGACTTCAGCGCGGTCTCGATGCGGCGCGGCCCGTGGGCCATGCCGAGCGCCTCGAAGTTCACCTCACCGGCGTACAGGACGGCGTTGCGGCCCTTGCCGATGTCGACGAACGCGGCCTCCATGGACGGCAGTACGTTCTGCACCTTGCCCAGGTAGACGTTGCCGACGTAGCTGGTGGCCTGCTCCTTGTTGACGTAGTGCTCGACGAGCACGTTGTCCTCGAGGACGCCGATCTGGGTGCGTTCGCCGCTCTGGCGGACGACCATCACCCGCTCGACGGCCTCGCGGCGCGCCAGGAACTCCGCCTCGGTGATGATCGGCACCCGGCGGCGGCCCTGCTCGCGGCCTTCGCGGCGGCGCTGCTTCTTGGCCTCCATACGGGTCGAGCCCTTGATGGACTGGACCTCGTCGAAGCCGGTACCGGGCTCGCGCTCCACTTCCTTCTTGCGGGGCTCGCGGACCTTGACGACCGTACGCTCCGGGTCGTCCGTGCCGTTGTCGGCCTCGGCCGCGGCCTCACCGCTGCGACGGCGACGGCGACGGCGGCGACGGCTGCTGCTGGAGCCGCCGGCCGAGTCGTTGTCGTCCTCGTCGTCCTCGTCGTGCTCCTGTACGCGCTCGGCCTCGTCCTCGGTACGGTCCGCGGGGGCCTCGTCGTGCTCGGCGTCGTCCAGGTCGTTGCTCTCACCGCGACGGCGGCGACGGCCACCACGACGGCGACGGCGCGAAGGCCGGTCCCCGTACTCGTCCGTCTCCTCGCCCTCGTGCTCGGCGTCCGTCTCGGCCTCGGCCTCGTGCTCGTCCTCCACGGCCTCCTCGACGGGAGCGGCCACGGGGGCGGCGACCGGCTCGGCCGCCTCGACGGCCTCACCACGGCGACGGCGACGGCGGCGCGAGCCGCCCTGCGGCGCGGCCTCGGCGGGCTCCGCCTGCGCCTCCACGGTCTCGGCGGTCACGGGCTCGGCCACGGGGGCCTGCTCGGCCTCCTCGACCTCGTCCTGCTCCGCCGCGGGACCGGCGGCGGCAGCCGCGGCAGCGGCGGTCTCCGGGGTCTGGAACATCGGCTCGGAGAAGACCGGGGCCTGGAAGACGGCCACGGCCGGGCGCGTCGCGCGACGGCTCTTGCGGACGGGCTCCTCGACCTTGCCGGTGAACTCCGGCCGGCCGGCAGCCGCGGTGGCCCGGCGGCGCTGGCGGCCGCGCGGGGCAGCCTCCTCGACCTGCTCGGGCTCGGCTGCGAGCTCCTCGGCCACGGCCGCGGGAAGGGTCTCACCGGTCTCGGCGACGTCCTCCGCGCCAGCGGGGGCCTCGGCGGACTGCGGGGCGCCCGCCGGAGCGGTCGCCTTGCGGACCGCGCGACGGCGGGTGCGCGCCGGGGGCGCGGCATCGGCGACGGGCGCTTCGACGGCCTCGGCCGTCTCGGCGACCTCGGCGGCCGGCTCGACGACCGCCTCGGGCTCGACGGGGGCCTCGGCCTGCGGCGTGCCCGCCGGGGCCGACGCGCGGCGCCGGGTGCGGCCACGGGGGGCCTCGACGACCGGTGCGGCTTCCGGCTCCTCGACAGGAGCGGCGGGCGCGGTGGGCTCTGCGGCTGCCACGACGACGTCCTCGGTGGTCTGCGGGGCGCCCGCCGGTGCGGTCGCCTTGCGCACGGCACGACGACGGCCACGCGGAGCCGCGGGTGCCTCGGGTGCTTCGGTGACGTCCGCGACGGGCTCGGGGGCCGCCTCGGCCACCGGCTCGGTCACGGATTCGGCGACGGCCTGCGGCGCACCGGCCGCAGCCGTGGCCTTGCGGACCGCACGGCGGCGCGCACGGGGCGGGGCGGCGGGCGCCTCGGCCTCGGCGGGCTCGGCAGCCTCGGCCGTCACAGGGGTCTCTGCGGCCGCGGGGGCCTCAGTGGTCTCGGGTGCCGCGCCAGGGGCGCCCGCCGGGGCGGTCGCCTTGCGGACCGCACGGCGGCGGGCACGCGGAGGTGCGGCATCGGCCGTTCCGGTGGTCTCGGGCTGTGCGGCGTCATCGGCCGGTACGGCCGGCGTGACGTCATCGGCGACCGCTCCCGGCGTACCCGCCGACGGCGGGCCCGCGGGACGCGAAGCCGCGCGGCGCCTGCGGCGCGGCGGCAGCTTGTCCCCGGGGCTGTTGTTGTCTTCGGTGTTCCCGTTGGTTCCGGGTTCGGTCGGCTCAAGCATGCGGGCGGTTCTCCCGTCACGCTCCCGGGCGCCGCGCCTGATTCCGGTCCGGCACGGTTCGCGAAGGTGCGATACCGCCGTCCGGGGCGCGGGCGCCGCACGGGAGCTGATGTCTGGCTCGCCGGTTCCGTACGCGGTGTGCGTACGGCCTGGCGAAAGTCTTCTGGTCAGTTCGCGGCCCGACCCAGGTGGCTCCCGAGTCGAAGGGCCGCGCTACAACGACCGCCTTACGCGGAACCTGCACCTTCCGGCGCCGTCGCGACGGCGGCCGGGGCGACCGCTGAAGAAGCGGTCGGGGCTGCCTCGCGGTCGGGCGCGAGCGGGTCGGTCACCGTGCCGGACTCCTCGTCGAAGAGCCCCTGCGCCAGCCTGGTCACCGCTGCGGGGACCGGCGGCGCGAGGTCGGCCACAACGCGGAGACCGGACAGGACGTCGTCGGGTCGCACGGCAGGCGTCACGTGCCGAACAACCAGCCGCAGTATCGCACAGGGCTTGTCCCCGGGCCTATCAGCCGGTGGATCAAGAGCCTGCAGACCGGCGACGGCGGCGCGGGCGTCGAAGGTGCGCATCCCGTTCTTCGCGCGGCGCTGGACCTCGACGGTCTCGGCGTCCATGAAGGCGGAGACGGCCTTCGCCGTGTCCTCGACGGTCACACCGTCGAGGCGCATCTCCCATACGGAGGCGGTCAGCCGGTCGGCGAGACCGGACGTACGGGCCTCCACCGCGTCCGTGACGTCCAGGCCGTCCGGCAGCGACTCGTTGAGCAGCTCTCGCAGGGTGTCCGGGTCACGCGCCTCGGTGAGGGCGATCTCCAGGAACTCGGCCTCGCTGCCCGTGCCGGTGGGTGCGGCATTGGCGTAGGAGACCTTCGGGTGGGGCGTGAAGCCCGCCGAGTAGGCCATGGGCACCTCGGAGCGGCGCAGCGCCCGCTCGAAGGCACGCTGGAAGTCTCGGTGACTGGTGAACCGGAGGCGGCCGCGCTTCGTGTAGCGCAGTCGGATGCGCTGCACTGCCGGTGCGGGCGGCGGGCCTTCGGGCTGTCGCTTGCCCAGTGGTTCTTCTCCTCGGTGCGGGGCGGACGCGGTGGCGTACCGCCCACGAAGTATGGGGGTGCCCCGGGGTGTCCGCTCCGGCTCACCCCCGCTTGACGGCTTGCGCTGTCAGCGGGGAGATCTCGGGTGCGGGCGCCGCGCTGGGGTCAGTCGTTGCATGGTGCTCACTACCCAGCCTACGCGCAGCGGACCCATCGAGTTCCCGGGGTTCGGCCGCCCGCCGTTCTCCGGCCAGCGCTCTCCAGGCGTCACGGCGGGCCTGGCGCACGGTTTCACGTGCCGCGCGCAGCGCGCCCCGCGCCGTGCGTCCCGCCTCCAGGGCCGCCCGCCGGGCAGGAGCCCAGACCTGGTCCCGTACGAAATGTCCGACGGGAGTGCACACCGAGCGGTAGGCCCAGGTGGCTGGCGCGCCCACCAGATTCCAGGCCAGCCAGGCCAGGGCCCGGCCGACGGCGCGCGAGATGAACCCGGCGATCCGCCAGGCCATGGCGAACGCGGCGAGGATCTCGCGGCCTACCGGGGCGAGGACCCGTCCGTACACCCAGACGACGGGGACGACGAGCAGCACGGTGAGCAGCCACACGGTGCCGTGGCCGAGCGGGGTCAGCAGTTGCCGGTACGCCCAGGTCAGCGGCAACACGACCAGGTTGTGCGCCATCCAGGTGAAGGCGTGGCCGAGCGGGGTGAGGACGTATCTCCACACACCCACCACCGGCCACACGAACAGCGCGGTCAGCACCCACTTCAGTGCGAGGGCGATCCCTCGGCCGGCGGGGGCGAGCAGCGTGCGGCCGATCCACCCCAAGCCGTGCCCCAGCGGCGTGAGGACGGCAGCGTAGAACCAGCCGAGCGGGACTGCGAAGATGCCGTAATGGGCCACGGGGACGACGACGTAACGCCACAGCCCCACCCAGGGCCACACGAAGACGGCGGCCGCGAGCCACAGCAGCGCGTGGCCGAGCGGGGTCAGTGCGGAGCGGTACAGCCATACCGCCGGAATCGCGATCAGGACGTCGAGGAGCCGTGCCAGCGCCCTGCCGAGCGGGCGCAGCAGAATCCGGTCGGTGGCGCGGGCGCCGGCGACGAGGACGTCCCAGACCATGCGTACGGGAAGGACGAGCACCAGCACCACGATCCGTACCGGGATCCTGATGAGCGTGGTCAGGCAGCCGTCGCCCGGTTCGTACCGTGCGGGCGCCTGGTGCTTTCCGTACGGGCTGGGCTGCGATTCCTGGTCCATGACGGAAGCGACGCGAAGGCCCGGTCCGTGGTTTACGGATCCGGGCCTCCGTCACCGAGTTGTCACCCGGAAACGGCGTGCGACTACTTCACGACCGTGAGCGGCAGCAGCGTCTTGCCGGTCGGGCCGATCTGGATGCTCGTGTCCATCTGGGGGCAGACACCGCAGTCGAAGCACGGGGTCCAGCGGCAGTCCTCGACCTCGGTCTCGTCGAGCGAGTCCTGCCAGTCCTCCCAGAGCCAGTCCTTGTCGAGACCGGAGTCCAGGTGGTCCCAGGGCAGGACCTCCTCGTACGTCCGCTCCCGGGTGGTGTACCAGTCGACGTCCACACCGAACTCGGGCAGCGCCTTCTCGGCGCTGGCCATCCACAGGTCGTAGCTGAAGTGCTCGCGCCAGCCGTCGAAACGGCCGCCGGCCTCGTAGACCGCGCGGATGACGGAGCCGACCCGGCGGTCGCCGCGGGAGAGAAGGCCCTCGACGATGCCCGGCTTGCCGTCGTGGTAGCGGAAACCGATCGAGCGGCCGTACTTCTTGTCGTCGCGGATCTTGTCCCGGAGCTTCTTCAGCCGGGCGTCGGTCTCCTCGGCGCTGAGCTGCGGGGCCCACTGGAACGGGGTGTGCGGCTTGGGGACGAAGCCGCCGATGGAGACGGTGCAGCGGATGTCGTTCTGCCCGGACACCTCGCGGCCCTTGGCGATCACCTTGACCGCCATGTCGCCGATCTGGAGGACGTCCTCGTCGGTCTCGGTGGGCAGGCCGCACATGAAGTACAGCTTCACCTGACGCCAGCCGTTGCCGTACGCGGTGGAGACCGTACGGATCAGGTCCTCCTCCGAGACCATCTTGTTGATGACCTTGCGCAGGCGCTCGGAGCCGCCCTCGGGGGCGAACGTGAGACCGGAGCGGCGGCCGTTACGGGTCAGCTCGTTGGCCAGGTCCACGTTGAACGCGTCGACGCGGGTCGAGGGCAGCGAGAGACCGATCTTGTCCTCGGTGTACCGGTCGGCGAGGCCCTTGGCGATCTCGCCGATCTCCGAGTGGTCCGCGGAGGAGAGCGAGAGCAGACCGACCTCTTCGAAGCCGGTCGCCTTGAGGCCCTTCTCGACCATCTCGCCGATGCCGGTGATGCTTCGCTCCCGCACGGGGCGCGTGATCATGCCGGCCTGGCAGAAACGGCAGCCGCGGGTGCAGCCGCGGAAGATCTCGACGGACATCCGCTCGTGGACGGTCTCGGCGAGGGGGACGAGCGGCTGCTTCGGGTAGGGCCACTCGTCGAGGTCCATGACGGTGTGCTTGGACACCCGCCACGGCACGCCCGACTTGTTGGGTACGACACGGCCGATGCGGCCGTCGGGGAGGTACTCGACGTCGTAGAAGCGCGGGACGTAGACGCCACCGGTCTTCGCGAGGCGGAACAGCACCTCCTCGCGTCCGCCGGGGCGGCCCTCGGCCTTCCACGCGCGGACGATCTCGGTGATCTCCAGGACCGCCTGCTCGCCGTCGCCGATGACCGCGCAGTCGATGAACTCCGCGATCGGCTCGGGGTTGAAGGCCGCGTGGCCGCCCGCGAGCACGATCGGGTCGTCGACCGTACGGTCCTTGGACTCCAGCGGGATGCCCGCGAGGTCCAGGGCGGTGAGCATGTTGGTGTAGCCGAGCTCGGTGGAGAAGCTCAGCCCGAAGACGTCGAACGCGCCGACGGGCCGGTGGCTGTCCACGGTGAACTGCGGCACCTCGTGCTCACGCATCAGTGCTTCGAGGTCCGGCCAGACGCTGTAGGTGCGCTCGGCGAGGACGCCCTGGCGCTCGTTGAGTACCTCGTACAGGATCATGACGCCCTGGTTGGGCAGTCCGACCTCGTACGCGTCCGGGTACATCAGGGCCCAGCGGACGTCGCATTCGTCCCACGGCTTGACGGTGGAGTTGAGCTCACCGCCGACGTACTGGATGGGCTTCTGCACATGCGGGAGCAGAGCTTCGAGCTGTGGGAAGACCGACTCGGCAGACATCTGGGGACCTTCGTGAGCTGGCAGGGGTGACCATCCAGCGTACCCCGGGGCTCAGCCCTTCAACGCCGAGCGCACAGCCGGCTCGGAGGCCCGGGCCCAGACGTCCGGCAGTTCCCGTTCCCTGTCCGCCGCGGACGCCTGCTCCTGCCCGTACAGCAGTCCCCAGGTGAACGCGGTCTCCCCCGCCGCGTGGGCCTGGACCGCCAGGGTCCCCAGGGCGTCGCGGGCGAGCACGCTGTCCTGGTGGTCGCCGAGGACCTTCTGCACGGCCTGCATCCGTTTGGCGAACCTCTTGGCGGGTTTGCCGAGCGCCGGCCGCGCCGCCTCCCCCGCGTACCGCGCGCGCTTCGCCGCCTTGCGGGCCTCGTGCATCGCCAGGTCCCGGCCCTCGCCCGGCGGCTGCTCCAGGGCGTGGCCGACGCGGGTGGCGAGGCGCTTGTAGTCCTTCAGCACGGCGCGGGGCAGCGCTTCCCCGGGCTCCCGGGCGGCGCCGGGCAGCAGCGGCGGGTCGGCGAGGAACGCGTCGAGGGAGTCCAGCAGGGCCAGGTAGCGCTTTCCGTCGAGTACGGCCGCGATGCGGCGCCGGGTGCTGGTGTGCCGGGCCACGGACCAGATGCGCAGCCGGCTTCCGACGGGGCCGAGGAGCAGGGTGCGGGGCAGGTCGTCGGTGCGCGCCCGGAGGCGGGCTTCGAGGACTTCCTGGTCGCGGTCGACGCCGAGCTCGGCGGCCAGCCACTTCAGCTCTTCGCCCAGGGTGTCGGTGACCGTCCGGTCGAGGATCTTCCGGTACGTCCTGAAGGCGCTGCGCAGCCGGCGGGTGGCGACGCGCATCTGGTGCACGGAGTCGGGGAGCTCGCGGCGCACGGCGGGGTCGTGGGCGACGACGGCCTCGATCTGGGCGCGCGCGTAGGCGAGGACGTGGTCACCGGCGGTCGGGGGCTGCTGCTTGCTTTCCTTCTTCGCGGTCTTCGCCGTCTTCGGCTTCTTGGCCGGGTGCCGTTTCGCCGAGGGGCCCGTCTCGGTGAGCGCCCTGGCCAGCTTGGAGGCGGACGCGGAGGGCTGCACGCCGGCCTTGCGCAGCCGCCGTTCGACGGCGTCGAGGAAGGCCGGGTCGCCGTCGTCGGCGAGTTCGACCTCGATCTCGGTCCACGCGGCGGTGGTGCCGCGGCCCTCCTCGGTGAGCCGTTCGGCGAGGACCTCGTCGACGCTCAGCTCGGCCAGGAGGGCGCCGTCCGCGTCGACGAGGTGGTGGACGTCGCGGGCCGAGAGCAGCCGTACGACGGGGACCACGTCGGCTTGGCGCACCCTGGAGCGGAGCAGTCCGGCGAGGCCGTCCGGCAGGGCGTCGGCGAGCGGGGCCCGGATCTCGTCGCGGATTCCGGGGGCGACCGGGAGTTTGAGGTGCCAGCCCTCGTCGGCCCCGCCGGTCCTGCGCCGCAGGGTGAGGGAGCCGGCCGCGAGCCGGAAGTCCGCGGTGTCGTAGTAGACGGCGTCGAGTTCGGTGACGCCGTGGTGGGTGACGTCCGAGACCCCGGCCACCCTGGTCAGGTCGGGCAGCCGGGTATCGGGAGTCGCTTCGTACTTACGCTCGATCTCACGCTTCGAGTCCGCCATGTACCGAATCTAGACGGGTTGCGCGCGAACGGGCAGGGGGCGGCGGCCGATCAGCAGTGGATCAGGCGGATATCGGCCGCTGGACCCGGATCGACTGGAGCAGTCCGACCGCTACCCAGACGGCGAACATCGATGATCCTCCGTACGACACGAACGGCAGCGGGAGTCCGGCGACCGGCATGATGCCGAGCGTCATTCCGATGTTCTCGAAGGACTGGAACGCGAACCAGGCGATGATCCCGGCGGCGACGACCGTGCCGTACAGCTCGGTCGTCTCACGGGCGATCCGGCAGGCGCGCCACAGGACGACGCCGAGCAGGACGATGATCAGTCCGGCGCCGAGGAAGCCCAGTTCCTCTCCCGCGACGGTGAAGACGAAGTCGGTCTGCTGTTCGGGGACGAACTGGCCGGTGGTCTGGGAGCCCTTGAAGAGGCCGGTGCCCGCCAGGCCGCCGGAGCCGATCGCGATGCGGGCCTGGTTGGTGTTGTAGCCGACGCCCGCCGGGTCCAGTGCCGGGTTGGCGAAGGCCGCGAACCGGGCGATCTGGTAGTCGTCGAGGAGCCCTAGCTGCCAGATCGAGACGGCGCCGACGCTGCCCGCGCCGAGGAGTCCGAAGACCCAGCGGTTGGACGCGCCGGAGGCCAGGAGCACACCGAGGACGATGACGGCCATGACCATGACGGAGCCGAGGTCGGGCATCAGCATGACGACCGCTATAGGGATGAGCGCCAGGCCGAGCGACTTGGCGACGGTCCGGTGGTCGGGGTGCAGCTGGTCGCCCGCGTCGACGCGGGCGGCGAGCAGCATCGCCATGCCGATAATGATCGTGATCTTGGTGAATTCGGAGGGCTGCAGGGAGAAGCCGCCGCCGATGATGATCCAGGCGTGGGCGCCGTTCACGGTGGCGCCGAGCGGGGTGAGGACCGCCAGGACGAGGACCACGGAGAGGCCGTACAGGACCGGGACCGCGCCGCGCAGGGTGCGGTGGCCGAGCCAGATCGTGCCGATCATCAGGGCGACGCCGATGCCGGTGTTGAGGGCGTGCCTGAAGAGGAAGTAGTACGGGTCGCCGTGGGTGAGCGAGTCACGGTTGCGGGTCGCCGACCAGACCAGGAGCGAGCCGATGAGCGACAGCGCGAGCGCCGAGCCGAGCAGCGGCCAGTCGAGCCGCCGCACGAGGGAGTCGCGGGCGGTGATCCTGGCCCAGGAGGACCGCTCGGGGGCGTACCGGGAGACGGAGAAGCCGGCCATCAGTCCCGCCTTCCCGGGGCTCCGGCGAGTGCCTGCTGTGCCTCTTCGGCGGGCTTCTGCGACTCGGGGTCGTACGGCTTGACCTTCGGCGCGTCGATCGAGCCGTCGGGCTGGATTTTAGGCAGGTCCTTCTGCGGCTTGAGCAGGAGTGCCTTCTTCGGGTCCTGCTTGCCCGCGGCGTCGAGGCCGTAGAGGGCGTTGTAGATGTTGCGCACGGCGGGGCCGGACGCGCCGGAGCCCGTACCACCCTGGGAGATCGTCATGACGATCGAGTAGTCCTCGGTGTACGTGGCGAACCAGGAGGTCGTCTGCTTGCCGTAGACCTCGGCCGTGCCCGTCTTGGCGTGCATCGGGATCTTGTCCTGGGGCCATCCGCCGAATCGCCAGGCGGCGCTGCCCCGGGTCGCGACACCCGCGAGGGCTTCGTCTATTTCGTCGCGCGTGTCTCCCTTGAAGGGGAGCTTGCCGTGCGACTTCGGCTTGATCTCGCGGACGGACTTGCCGTCGCCGCTGACGATGGCCTTGCCGACGGTCGGGTTGTAGAGCGTGCCGCCGTTGGAGATGGCCGCGTAGATGGTCGCCATCTGGATCGGGGTGACGAGGGTGTCTCCCTGGCCGATCGAGTAGTTGACGGAGTCACCGGCGCGCATCTTGTCGCCTTCGAGGCAGTTCTCGTACGCGATCATCTCGACGTACGTGCCGTCCTTCTTGCCCTGCTTGCACCAGCCGTCCTTGTTCAGCCGGAAGAAGTTCTCCTTCCACTGTCGGTCGGGGACGCGGCCGGTGACCTCGTTGGGGAGATCGATTCCGGTCTCCTTGCCGAGACCGAACTGATGGGCCGTCCTGTAGAACCAGTCGTTGGCCTTCTTCTTCGGCTGCGTGCCGCCGTCCCGCTGCCACTCCTTGTGCGCGAGACCGTAGTAGACGGTGTCGCAGGAGACTTCGAGGGCGCGGCCGAGGCTGATGCTGCCGTAGCCCTGGGACTCGAAGTTCTTGAAGACCTGGCCGCCGATGGAGTACGAGCTGGGGCAGGGGTAGTTCCCGTCGAAGGGGTATCCGGCGTTGACCGCGGCGGTCGAGGAGACGACCTTGAAGATCGACCCGGGGGCCGCCTGGCCCTGGATGGCCCGGTTCAGCAGCGGGAAGTTGGACTTCTTGCCGGTGAGCCTGGCGTAGTCCTTGCCGGAGATGCCGCCGACCCAGGCGTTGGGGTCGTAGGTGGGCAGGGAGGCCATCGAGACGATGCGGCCGGTCTTGGACTCCATGACGACGACGGCGCCTGAGTCGGCCTTGTAGAGCTGGTTGGTGTTGCGGTCCATCTCCTTGCGGGCCGTCTCCATCGCCTTGTTCAGCTCGTACTCGGCGACGGCCTGGACCCGGGCGTCGATGGAGGTGACGACGCTCGCGCCGGGCTCCGCCTTGTCGTTCTCGGCCTCTCCGATGACGCGGCCGAGGTTGTCGACCTCGTAGCGGGTGACGCCGGCCTTGCCGCGCAGTTCCTTGTCGTACGTGCGCTCCAGGCCGGAGCGACCGACCTGGTCGGAGCGCAGGTACGGGGAGTCGCTGTCCTGGGCCTTGGTGAGCTCTTCGTCGGTGACCGGCGAGAGGTAGCCGAGCACCTGGGCGGTGTTGGCCTTGCCGGGTGCGGCGTAGCGGCGTACGGCGGTGGGTTCGGCGGTGATGCCGGGGAAGTCCTCGGCGCGCTCACGGATCTGGAGGGCCTGCTGCGTGGTGGCCTCGTCCGTCACCGGGATGGGCTGGTAGGGCGAGCCGTTCCAGCAGGGCTGTGGTGTCTTCGAGTCGCAGAGGCGGACCTTGTCGAGGACGTCCTTGGTCTTCATGTCCAGGACTTCGGCCAGCCGGGTGAGGACGCCTACGCCGTCGTCCTTCATCTTCATCAGCTCGGTGCGGCTGGCGGAGACGACGAGACGCGTCTCGTTGTCGGCGAGGGGTACGCCGCGCGCGTCGAGGATGGCGCCTCGGACGGCGGGCTGGACGACCTGCTGCACGTGGTTGTTCTTCGCCTCGTCGGTGTACTCCTGTCCGTTGCGGATCTGGAGGTACCAGAGGCGGCCGCCGAGCGTCAGCAGCAGGGAGAAGACGAGGACCTGAATGACGATGAGGCGGATCTGGACCCGCTGGGTCCGTCCGGTCTCGGGAATGTTGCTCACGCGGCGCCCCCGGTGGTGGTCGGGTACTGGTCCCTCACAGTCGTTTGACCCCCTTGATCCTTCCTGCGCGTGCGGCGCGGTTGCGGGCGGCCTTCACGCGCAGTCCGCCGCGCTGGCCGCCGATGCGAAGTCCTGTGCCCGAGGAGAGCCAGCCCGTGGCGACGTCGCCGCTGTTCGAACTCTCGACGAGCGGATCGTTCTCGGTGCGTCTGGCGAGCGCCATGATGAGCGGCACGGTGAACGGTGCGAGCAGCAGGTCGTAGACCGCGGCGGTGAACAGCAGACTGCCCAGGCCCACATGGCGGGCGGCCGTGTCACCGACGAGGGCGCCGACGCCCGCGTACAGCAAGGTGGATCCGATGGCCGCGGCGACGACGACGGCCATCGGGACGAACGCCGACTTGAGCTGCCCGTTCTCCGGCCTGGCCAGGCCCACCAGGTAGCCGATGACGCAGAGCACCAGGGCGTAGCGCCCGGCGGCGTGGTCGGCGGGGGGTGCCAGGTCCGCGAGGAGGCCCGCGCCGAAGCCGATGAGGGCGCCGCTGACGTGGCCGTGGACGAGGGCGAGTGCGACCACGACGAGCAGCAGCAGGTCGGGGACCGCGCCGGGGAGCTGGAGGCGGGCGAGTACGGAGACCTGGACGACGAGGGCGACCACGACCAGGGTGACGGAGAGCAGAGTCCGGTTGAGGCGCATGGGGATCAGCTCTACTCCTGGTCGGTTGCGGCGTTGCCGGCGGGATCGGCTGGATCGGCGTTGCCTGCCGGGTCGGCGGCGTCGTTCTCCGCGGGCCGGCCGGTTTCGTTGACGTTCCCGACGACCTTTCCGCTGCCGTCGACGAGGTCGCCGTTGGGCTGGAGGGTGACCGTGACCGTCGGCGTGGGCTTCGGCTTCTCCGGCTTCTTGGGCTGCTTGGGCAGGACCATGTCGCGGGGGTCCTCGCGCGGTGCCTGGACGACGATGCCGACGATGTCGAGCTTGGTGAAGCCGACGTACGGCTTCACGTAGACCGTTCGGGTCAGGGCTCCGCCGGACGGGTCGACACGGACCACTTCGCCGACGGGGACTCCGGGTACGAACGGCTTGTCCTTGCTGGAGCCGAAGGTGACGAGGCGGTCGCCGTTCTGCACCTTGGCCTTGCCGTTGAGGAACTGGACCGAGAGCGGCCTGGACCCCTGGCCGGTGGCGAAGCCGAGCTCGTCGGTCCTCTCCATCCGGGTGCCGACGGTGAAGTCGGGGTCGTTGGCGAGCAGGACGGTCGCGGTGTTCGGTCCGACGGTGGTGACCCGGCCGACCAGGCCCTCACCGTTGAGTACGGTCATGTCGCGCTTGAGCCCGTCGTTGGCGCCCGCGTCGATGGTGATCGTCCAGGAGAAGCCCTGGGCCGCTCCTATGGCGATGACCTCGGCGGCCTTGATGCCGTACTGGCCGGCGCCCGCGTTCTTCATCATCGCGTCGAGCTGGCGGATCCGGCTGCGGTTGCGGTCGTCGCTGCCGAGCCTGGCCTTCAGCGCCGCGTTCTCGTGTTCGAGGGCCGCGATCCGGTCGTGCCGGTCCCCGGAGTCGCGTACGGCTCCTATGGCGTTGCCCACCGGGTCCACTGCTGCCGCGACGCCGTTCTCGACCGGTCCGAAGACCGTTGCGCCGGCCTGCCGGGCGCCGTCGACCGGCGACTCCTCGCCACCACGGATATCCACCGTGATCAATGCGAACGCGGTGGCAACCAGCAGCACCAGGAGCAGCCGGCTCTCTCGTGTGTCCCTCACGTGCGGCGGCCGTGCCTTCCTCGTCGGAATGTTCGTGCCTGTATATCAACGATCTGCGCTACGGGGCGGCGGCGTCCGCCCGGCCCCCACATCCCGTGAGGGGTGTGGGGGCCTACCGAGGGATCGGTCACCTGCGCGGCTGGGCGTCCAGTACCTGCTGGAGCGCCTCGAACTCCTCGACGCACTTGCCGGAACCGAGGGCCACGGAGTCCAACGGGTCCTCGGCGATGTGGATCGGCATGCCGGTCTCCTGGCGGAGCCGCTCGTCGAGACCGCGCAGGAGCGCGCCGCCGCCGGTCAGGACGATGCCCCGGTCCATGACGTCGCCGGAGAGCTCCGGCGGGCACTTGTCGAGGGTCGTCTTCACCGCGTCGACGATCGCGTTGACCGGCTCCTCGATGGCTTTGCGGACCTCGGCTGCCGAGATGACGACGGTCTTGGGGAGCCCGGACACGAGGTCGCGGCCCCGGATCTCGGTGTGCTCGTCCTTGTCCATGTCGTACGCGGAACCGATCGTGATCTTGATCTGTTCGGCGGTCCGCTCACCGAGGAGGAGCGAGTACTCCTTCTTGACGTGCTGGATGATCGCGTTGTCCAGCTCGTCACCGGCGACCCGGATCGACTGGGCAGTGACGATTCCGCCGAGCGAGATCACCGCGACCTCGGTGGTGCCGCCACCGATGTCGACGACCATGTTCCCGGTGGCCTCGTGGACCGGCAGGCCCGAGCCGATGGCTGCCGCCATGGGCTCCTCGATGATGTGCACCTGACGCGCGCCGGCCTGCGTCGATGCCTCGATGACGGCGCGTCGCTCGACCCCTGTGATGCCGGAGGGCACACAGACGACGACCCGCGGGCGGGCCAGGTAGCGGCGCTTGTGGATCTTGAGGATGAAGTAGCGGAGCATGCGCTCCGTGATCTCGAAGTCGGCGATGACGCCGTCCTTCAGTGGCCGCACGGCAACGATGTTGCCCGGTGTGCGGCCGATCATCTTCTTGGCCTCGGAACCGACCGCGAGGATGCCACCCGTGTTGGTGTTGATGGCCACGACGGACGGCTCGTTCAGAACGATGCCGCGCCCCCTGACGTACACCAGCGTGTTGGCAGTCCCGAGGTCGATAGCCATGTCACGGCCGATGAACGACATTGAGTTCCCCTTGTTCCCCATGAGGATGCGTCGGGCCTTCCCAATTGAAGCGATTGGCTTGTTTTTGGTAGGCGAGGTTGGCGCTGTGGGCGTGGAAGCTTCCATCGTAGTGCCGTGAGCACGGACACAGCGCGACGGTCCTTCGCCAATGCGGGTGGAACGGGTGCCCGCTCCACTCATGGTGACGATACGTCGGAAGGATGCGTTCCCGCGATCGCGGGCCCTATACCGAAGGGCGACCGAATTACTTCGGTCGCCCCAGGTCATGAGCGCTGTTTGGCTGATCCGAGGTCAGGAAAGTCCGGGAAAGAACAGCTTCAGTTCTCGCTCTGCGGACTCCTCGGAGTCCGAGGCGTGGATGAGGTTCTCCCGGGTGATCGTGCCGAAGTCACCGCGGATCGAGCCGGGCGCGGCGGCGATCGGGTCGGTCGGTCCCGCGAGGGCGCGGACGCCCTCGATAACCCGCTCGCCTTCGGCCACCAGAGCGACGACGGGGCCGGATGCCATGAACTCGACGAGCGGCTCGTAGAACGGGCGGCCCTTGTGCTCGCCGTAGTGCTGCTCCAGCGTCTCCTGGTCGAGCGTGCGCAGCTCCAGCGCGGTGATCTGCCAGCCGGCCTTGCGCTCGATGCGGCCGACGATCTCGCCGATCAGCCCACGCCGGACGGCGTCGGGCTTGAGAAGGACGAGGGTGCGCTGAGTCATGTACGGCTCCTTGCAGGCATACGGGTGCGGTGAAGCGAGATTACAGGGGTACGTGAACGGACCGACGGCCGGGTTTACGTGCCGTCGCCGACGGGCGACGGCACGGTGGACATCAGCCCGCGGCCGGTGTGTGCGCGGCCTCCTGCGCCGCCCATCTGGCCTTCGCCTCGTCGATCTTGCGCCCGTAGTGCACGGAGGCCCACCACAGGCCGCCGAAAGCCAGCCCGAGGACGAACATCATCGGGACGACGAAGCCGCTCAGCACCAGCGCGATCTGGAACGCCCAGCCCAGCTGGATGCCGCCCGGACGGGTGATGAGGCCGCAGAGGACGACGGACAGCAGCATGCCGATGCCGCAGACGGTCCACACCGTGGCCGTCGACAGACCATCCGACTTCATGGCCACCAGGCCGGCGAACCCGATGACGAAGAACTCGCCGAGCAGCGTCGACGCGCAGAGCATACGCACAGGTCAGCCCCTTCCCAGAAGCAGCCGGGCCTCGCCGACCGTGATGACGGAGCCGGTCACGAGGACACCCGCTCCCGCGTACTCGTCCTCTTCCTCGGCGAGGGTGATCGCCGCCTCCAGCGCGTCGTCGAGGCGCGGCTCGACCTGCACGCGCTCGTTGCCGAAGACCTCGACGGCGATCGCGGCCAGTTCGTCCGCGTCCATCGCCCGCCCGCTGGAGTTCTGTGTGATGACGACCTCGGCGAAGATCGGCTCGAAGGCTTCGAGGAGCCCCCGGACGTCCTTGTCGCCGCTCGTGCCGACCACACCGATGAGCCGGGAGAAGCTGAACGCCTCCGTCAGCCCGTCCGCGGCGGCTCGCGCGCCCGCCGGGTTGTGGGCCGCGTCCAGGACGACGGTGGGACTGCTGCGTACGACTTCGAGACGGCCCGGCGAGGCGACCGAGGCGAACGCCTTGCGGACCGCCTCGATGTCGAGCGACCCGCTCTGCTCGGCGCCGATGCCGAAGAACGCCTCGACCGCGGAGAGCGCGACCGCCGCGTTGTGCGCCTGGTGGGCGCCGTACAGCGGGAGGAAGATCCCGTCGTACTCACCGCCGAGGCCGCGCAGGGTCAGGAACTGGCCGCCGACCGCGATCTCCCGGGTGACGATGCCGAACTCCATGCCTTCGCGGGCGACGGTGGCGTCCACCTCGACGGCCTTCTTCAGCATCACCTGAGCGGCGTCCACGGGCTGCTGCGCCAGGATGACCGTCGCGCCCTGCTTGATGACGCCGGCCTTCTCCCCCGCGATCTCCGCGGGCGTGTTGCCGAGGCGGTCCGTGTGGTCCAGCGAGATGGGGGTGACGACCGCGACCGAGGCGTCGATGACGTTGGTCGCGTCCCAGGTGCCGCCCATGCCGACCTCGACGACCGCGACATCGACCGGCGCGTCGGCGAAGGCCGCGTACGCCATGCCCGTCAGTACCTCGAAGAACGACAGCCGGATGTCCTGCTGGGCGTCGACCATGTCGACGTACGCCTTGATGTCCTCGTACGTATCGACGAAGCGCTCGGCCTCGATCGGGGCGCCGTCCAGACTGATCCGCTCGGTGATCGACTGGACGTGCGGCGAGGTGTAGCGGCCGGTGCGCAGGTCGAAGGCGTTCAGCAGGGCCTCGATCATGCGGGCCGTGCTGGTCTTGCCGTTGGTCCCGGTGATGTGGATGGAGGGGTACGCGCGCTGCGGCTCACCCAGCACGTCCATCAGTGCCGCGATGCGCGTCACCGAGGGTTCGAGCTTGGTCTCGCCCCAGCGGCCGGCGAGCTCCTGCTCCACGGCGCGCAGTGCCTTGTCGGTCTCCGGGTCGGTGGGGCGGGCGGGAACCTCGGCGCCCTGCGGCGGTCCCGAGTGGGTGCGCAGTGTGCGGCTCCCGGCCTCGATCACCGCCAGGTCGGGGTCGCGCTGGGTCTCGGCTTCGACGATCTCGTCGAAGCTGTTGTCGCTGGGGTCGGGCTGCTCGGTCACGGGTCCAGTCTACGGAGGACCACCGACACGGCCTGCTACCCGCCCTCCCCCACGCTCCCGGGCTCTTGCCCGTGGGACGCGCGAGGCCCCGGACCGTGCGGATGCTGTTGGTTAATCCGGGGCCTCGCGCGGGTGCGCCGATCAGGCTGCGGGCAGGCTGTCCAGCTGTCCCTGGATCCGCGCGATGTCCGCCTCGGCCTTGGTCAGACGGCCACGGATCTTCTCGACGACGTGGTCCGGGGCCTTCGCCACGAACGCCTCGTTGCCGAGCTTGCCGTTGGCCTGCGCGACCTCCGACCGGGCCGCGTCGAGGTCCTTCGTCAGGCGCTTGCGCTCCGCCGCGACATCGATCGTGCCGGAGAGGTCGAGCGCCACCGTGGCGCCCGCGACCGGCAGCGTCGCAGTGGCCTGGAAGCCCTCCTCGGCGGGCTGGAGACGCAGCAGCTGGCGGATGGCCGCCTCGTGCGGGGCGAGCTCCGTGCCGGTCAGGGTGAGCCGGGCCGGGACCTTCTGGCCCGGCTGGAGCCCCTGGTCGGAGCGGAACCTGCGGACCTCGGTGACGACCTGCTGGACCAGCTCGATCTCCTTCTCCGCGGCGTCGTCGCGGAATCCGGAGTCGGTGGGCCAGTCGGCGATGACGACGGACTCGCGGCCGGTGAGCGCCGTCCACAGGGTCTCCGTGACGAACGGGACGACCGGGTGCAGCAGGCGCAGCATCACGTCGAGGACCTCGCCCAGGACACGGCCCGAGACCTCGGCGGGCTTGCCGCCCGCGAAGAACGTGGTCTTGGAGAGCTCGACGTACCAGTCGAAGACCTCGTCCCAGGCGAAGTGCCGGAGCGCCTCGCTGAGCTTGGAGAACTGGAAGTCGTCGTAGTACGCGTCGACTTCGGCGACGGTCTTGTTGAGCCGGGAGAGGATCCACCGGTCCGTCACCGACATCTCGCCGGCGGACGGGAGTTCGCCCTCGATCGTGGCGCCGTTCATCAGCGCGAAGCGCGTGGCGTTCCAGATCTTGTTGGCGAACTTCGCGGAACCCTGGACCCACTCCTCGCCGATCGGGACGTCGACGCCCGGGTTGGCGCCGCGTGCCAGCGTGAAGCGCAGGGCGTCGGAGCCGTACTTGTCCATCCAGTCCAGCGGGTTGACCACGTTGCCGAAGGACTTCGACATCTTCTTGCCGTGCTCGTCGCGGACCATGCCGTGCAGGACGATCGTCCCGAACGGCGGGACGCCGTCGTTGACGTAGAGGCCGAACATCATCATCCGGGCGACCCAGAAGAAGAGGATGTCGTAGCCGGTGACCAGGACGGAGTTCGGATAGAACTTCGCGAGGCTGTCCGTCTGTTCGGGCCAGCCCAGCGTGGAGAACGGCCACAGGCCGGAGGAGAACCAGGTGTCCAGGACGTCGCTGTCCTGGGTCCAGCCCTCGCCCGTGGGGGCCTCCTCGTCCGGTCCGACGCAGACGACCTCGCCGTTCGGGCCGTACCAGACGGGGATGCGGTGACCCCACCAGAGCTGGCGCGAGATCGTCCAGTCGTGGAGGTTGTCGACCCAGTCGAAGTACCGCTTCTCCATCTCCTGCGGGTGGATCTTGACGCTGCCGTCGCGGACGGCGTCACCGGCCGCCTTGGCGAGCGGGGCGACCTTGACCCACCACTGGAGGGAGAGGCGCGGCTCGATCGTGGTCTTGCAGCGCGAGCAGTGTCCGACGGAGTGGACGTACGGGCGCTTCTCGGCGACGATCCGGCCCTCGGCGCGCAGTGCCGCGACGATGGCGGAGCGGGCCTCCAGGCGGTCGAGGCCCTCGTAGGGGCCGGAGACCGTGATGACGGCGCGCTCGTCCATGACCGTGAGGAACGGCAGGTCGTGCCGCTTGCCGATCTCGAAGTCGTTCGGGTCGTGGGCCGGGGTCACCTTGACGGCGCCGGTGCCGAACGCGGGGTCGACGTGGTGGTCGGCGACGACCGGGATCGTGCGCTCGGTGAGCGGCAGCCTGATCTGCTTGCCGACGAGGTGCTTGTAGCGCTCGTCGTCGGGGTGGACGGCGACGGCAGTGTCACCGAGCATCGTCTCGGCGCGCGTCGTGGCGACGACGATGGTCTCGTCGCCGTCGCCGTATGTCATGGAGACGAGCTCGCCGTCGTCCTCCTGGTACTCGACCTCGATGTCGGAGATCGCGGTGAGGCAGCGGGGGCACCAGTTGATGATGCGCTCGGCGCGGTAGATCAGCCCGTCGTCGTACAGCCGCTTGAAGATGGTCTGGACGGCCTTGGACAGGCCCTCGTCCATGGTGAAGCGCTCACGGGACCAGTCGACGCCCTCACCGAGGCGGCGCATCTGGCCGGAGATCTGACCGCCGGACTCGTTCTTCCACTGCCAGACGCGCTCGATGAACGCCTCGCGGCCCAGGTCGTGGCGGGACTTGCCCTCCTTGCCGAGCTCGCGCTCGACGACGTTCTGGGTGGCGATGCCGGCGTGGTCCATGCCGGGCTGGTAGAGCGCCTCGAAGCCCTGCATGCGCTTGCGGCGGACGAGGGCGTCGATCAGCGTGTGCTCGAAGGCGTGCCCCAGGTGGAGGCTTCCGGTGACGTTCGGCGGGGGGATGACGATGCTGTACGGGGGCTTGTCGCTGTGCTCGTCGGCTTCGAAATACCCGCGTTCTACCCAGCGCTCATACAGCTTCCCCTCTACATCGGCCGGCGCGTACTGGGTCGGCAGTTCGGGGTTGCTGGCTGTCTGCTGCTGAGTGTTCTCGGTCACGAGGGACAGTTTAGGGCCGTCACAGTCCTGCATTGAAACCGGTTGGTTCAGTAACGGTGTGCCGCCCGATGCCCCACGTCAGGGCCGCGTCCGCCAGGATGTTCGGAACGCATAAGCATTCTGAGGGGACAGCAGCATGAGCTACAACCAGCCGGGCCCGTACGGCGGGCAGCAGCCGCAGGGCCAGCCCGGACCGTACGGACAGCAGCCGGGCCCGTACGGCGGCCAGCCGCCGCAGGGTCCGCCGCAGGGCCAGCCCGGTTACGGGTACCCGCAGCAGGCCCCCCAGGGTGTACCGCCGCAGCAGCAGCCCCCGCAGGGCTACGGCTACCCGCAGGGCCAGCAGCCGGGCCCGTACGGCCAGCAGCCGCCCGCGCCCCCGTACGGCGGCCAGCCCGCGTACGGCGGCCAGATGCCGATGCCGCCGGCCGCTCCCAGGAAGAAGACCGGTCTGATCATCGGTGGCGCCGTCCTGGCGCTGGCCGTCATCGCAGGTGGCGTGTACTTCATGACGTCGGACGGCGGTGGCTCGGTCGCGGACGACGGCAAGACGTACAAGCTCGTGACGCCCGAGACGGTGCTCGGGGGCGCGTACAAGAAGGCCCCCAATCAGAACGACGAACAGATGTCGGAGAAGGACCTCAAGGAAGCCGAAGCCTGGGGGGTGGCCAACGCCAAGAACGTCAGCGGGAGTTACACCTCCGGGGACACGGCGGCGCAGAAGATGCTGTCGTTCAGCGGTGTCTACGGAAACATCGAGGACCCCGAGAAGGTCGTCGACGCCATGTTCGCCAACATGAAGGCGGAGGCCGAGAAGGACACCGACAGCGAGACCAAGGGCGAGCTCCTCGGAAGCCCCAAGGCGTTCACCCCGACCGGGTTCGAGAACGGCGTCCTGAAGTGCCAGGAATCCAAGATCACGGGTGCTGGTGGCACGGGCGGTACAAAGCCCACCACGATGCCGCTCTGCATCTGGGGCGACCACAGCACGGTGGTCTACGTCCTGGACCTGGACATGGCCGCGATGATGACCGGCAAGAGCACGTCGATGGGCGACGCGGCCGCCAACGCGGCCAAGCTCCGCAACGACGTGCGCGTCGAGGTCAAGTAGCGCCCGGCCGGCCCCTGACGGACATCGGTCCGCCGGCCTGGCGCCGCTCTCTCACCCAGCGCGGCTCACGACGCTCGGCGTCAGGCCGACGCGGTCGGTGCGTGCCTGGCGAAACGCGAAGGGGGCGCTCCCACCGTCGACCGGTGGTGGGAGCGCCCCCTTCGCGTGCGTGCTCCGTGCCGTCGCTACGCGGACTTCTCGTGGCGGCCGCCGTCGTTCTTGCCGATCGTGCGCGGCTCGCGCGGGACCAGCGTCGGGTTGACGTTGTTGCGGACGACGTCCGGGGTGATGACGACGCGGGCGACGTCCTTGCGGGACGGCACCTCGTACATCACGGACTGGAGGACTTCCTCCATGATGGCGCGCAGGCCGCGCGCGCCCGTCTGGCGCAGGATCGCCTGGTCGGCGATGGCCTCCAGCGCCTCGCGCTCGAACTCCAGCTCCACGCCGTCGAGTTCGAACAACTTCTGGTACTGCTTCACCAGTGCGTTGCGCGGCTCGACCAGGATCTGGAGCAGTGCCTCGCGGTCCAGGTTGTGGACCGAGGTCAGCACGGGGAGACGGCCGATGAACTCCGGGATCATCCCGAACTTCACCAGGTCCTCCGGCATGACCTCCTGGAACTGGTCGCTCGCCTGGATCTCCAGCTTGGACCGGATCGTCGCGCCGAAGCCGATGCCCTTGGCGCCGGCCCTCGACTCGATGATCTTCTCCAGCCCGGAGAAGGCACCGCCCACGATGAACAGCACGTTCGTCGTGTCGATCTGGATGAACTCCTGGTGAGGGTGCTTCCGGCCGCCCTGCGGCGGTACGGATGCGGTGGTGCCCTCCAGGATCTTCAGCAGGGCCTGCTGGACGCCCTCGCCCGAGACATCGCGGGTGATCGACGGGTTCTCGCTCTTGCGGGCGACCTTGTCGATCTCATCGATGTAGATGATCCCCGTCTCGGCCTTCTTGACGTCGTAGTCAGCGGCCTGGATCAGCTTGAGCAGGATGTTCTCGACGTCCTCGCCGACATAGCCGGCCTCCGTCAGCGCCGTCGCGTCGGCGATGGCGAACGGGACGTTGAGCATGCGGGCCAGCGTCTGCGCGAGGAGCGTCTTGCCCGAGCCCGTGGGGCCCAGCAGCAGGATGTTGGACTTGGCGAGCTCGATCGCGTCGTCGCGGTTGGCCCCGCTGCTGTTCTCGCCGGCCTGGACCCGCTTGTAGTGGTTGTACACAGCGACCGAGAGGGCCTTCTTCGCGGGCTCCTGTCCTACGACGTACCCCTCGAGGAACTCGTAGATCTCGCGCGGTTTGGGAAGCTCCTCCCACCGCACCTCGGAGGTCTCCGCGAGCTCCTCCTCGATGATCTCGTTGCAGAGATCGATGCACTCATCGCAGATGTACACACCGGGTCCCGCGATGAGCTTCTTCACCTGCTTCTGGCTCTTTCCGCAGAACGAGCACTTGAGCAAGTCGCCGCCATCACCGATGCGTGCCACGAGGTGCTTCCCCTTCGCCTGGGAGACGCCTGGTTCAGCGGCTCCTGGTGCCTCTATCCGACGGTACCTTGCCTGACCCCCCGTACGGGCCCCCCTTGGCACGGTTCACACGGCCGAGACCGTGCGAACGGAACGTGCCAAGGGGAAAGACCGGCTCAGACGGAAGCGCCTGCTGTGGTCTTACGGGTGGAGACGATCTGGTCCACCAGACCGTACGCGAGGGCGTCCTCCGCCGTAAGGATCTTGTCGCGCTCGATGTCCTCGCTGATCTTCTCCAGCGGGGTGGTGGAGTGCTTGGCCAGCATCTCCTCCAGCTGCGTACGCATCCGGAGGATCTCGTTGGCCGCGATCTCCAGGTCGGAGAGCTGCTCACGGCCGGTCTGCGAGGACGGCTGGTGGATCAGCACACGGGCGTGCGGGAGCGCCATGCGCTTGCCCGGCGTGCCCGCCGCCAGCAGGACCGCGGCGGCGGAGGCCGCCTGGCCCATGCAGACCGTCTGGATGTCCGGCTTCACGAACTGCATCGTGTCGTAGATCGCGGTGAGCGCGGTGAACGAGCCGCCGGGGCTGTTGATGTAGATCGAGATGTCGCGGTCCGGGTCCATCGACTCCAGGCACAGGAGCTGCGCCATGACGTCGTTGGCCGAGGCGTCGTCGATCTGGACGCCGAGGAAGATCACGCGCTCCTCGAAGAGCTTCGCGTACGGGTCGTACTCACGCACACCCTGCGAGGTGCGCTCCACGAAGCGCGGGACGACGTAGCGGTTGTCCACCTGCGGGCCGGTGTAGAGGCCGCTCGCGGAGGCGCCGGGGAAGTTGTTCATGTGGGTGTTCACCATCCTGGTGGCGTTCTGTGGGCTGGGTTCTCGGCGTACGAGAGGCGCGGAAGAGGGTGCCGGTCCGGTGGAGGCCGGATCAGGCGCCGGTGCCGCCGCCGCCCGGGATGCCCGACGCGACCGAGATGATCTCGTCGATGAGGCCGTACTCCTTGGCCTCTTCCGCGGTGTACCAGCGGTCACGGTCGCCGTCGCGGATGATCGTCTCCACGGTCTGACCGGAGTGGAGGGCGGTGATCTCCGCCATACGCCGCTTCGTCCGGAGCAGGTACTGGGCCTGGATCTTGATGTCCGAGGCGGTACCGCCGATGCCGGCCGAACCCTGGTGCATGAGGATGTCGGTGTTCGGGAGCGCGAAGCGCTTGCCCGCCGAACCACCGGTCAGCAGGAACTGGCCCATCGAGGCCGCCATGCCCATACCGATGGTGACGACGTCGTTGGGGATGTACTGCATGGTGTCGTAGACCGCCATGCCTGCGGTCACCGAGCCACCGGGGCTGTTGATGTAGAGGTAGATGTCCTTGTCCGGCTCGGCGGCAAGGAGCAGCAGCTGTGCGGTGATCTTGTTGGCGATGTCATCGTCGACCTGCTGACCGAGGAAGATGATGCGCTCGCCGAGCAGTCGGCTGTAGACCTGGTCGCCGAGGCCACCACCGAGGGACGGCTCTCCGGCGGCGTAGGGCATCAGATTCGTCACGTATCCACCTGCTCGTCTCTGACGGCTCCGGCCGTCTCAGCGTCTTCGTACCGGGTGGGCGGGGACTCCCCCACCCTTCCTTCATGGACCCTAACGCGCAGGTAGGACAACGCCATCCCGGTTCCCCAACTGTTCGCTGGGAGCGCAAGGTAAGCAGTCCGCACAAGGGTTCCGACGGTCGTACGCCGATACGACGACGGGCTCCGGACGCACAGCGTCCGGAGCCCGTCGAACGGATCGGTACGAGGCTCAGCCCTGGGGCTTGTCCTCGGCGTCCTCGGTGTCCTCGGTGTCGCCATCGGCGGCCTCGACGGCCTCCGTGGTCTCTTCCTCGTCGTCCTCGAGGTCGACGACCTCACCGTTGGTGTCGACGACCTTGGCGGCCTCTACGACGACGGCGAGCGCCTTGCCGCGGGCGACCTCGCCGACGAGCATCGGCACCTGGCCACCCTCGACGACGGCCTGGGCGAACTGGTCGGGGCTCATGCCGGAGGAGGCTGCGCGCCGCATGAGGTGCTCGGTGAGCTCCTCCTGGTTGACGTTCAGCTTCTCCTTGTTGACGAGCTCGTCCAGGATGAACTGGGTCTTGATGCCCTTGATCGCCTGCTCGGCGGTCTCGGCCTCGAACTCCTCGAGGGTCTTGCCCTGGATCTCCAGGTACTTCTCGAGGTCGATACCCATCTGGCCGAGCTGGTGGTGCTCGAGGTTGTGCTTGCGGGTCTGGACCTCGTCCGCGAGGAGCTTCTCGGGGATCGGGACCTCGGCCAGCTTCAGCAGCTCGTCGAGGACGCGCTCCTGGGCCTGGGTGGCCTGGTCGTACTGCTTGGTGTTCTCGAGGCGCTTGCGGCTGTCCGCCTTCAGCTCGTCGAGCGTGTCGAACTCGCTCGCCATCTGGGCGAACTCGTCGTCCAGCTCGGGAAGCTCACGGGAGGCGACGGCGGTGACCTTGACGGTGACCTCCGCGTCCTTGCCCTCGGCGGAGCCGCCCTTCAGCTGAGAGGTGAAGGTGGCCTCGCCACCGGCCTCCAGGCCGGTCACGGCCTCGTCGATGCCTTCGAGGAGCTCGCCGGAACCGATGGTGTACGAGACACCCGCGGCCACGCCGTCCTCAAGGACCTCTCCCTCGACCTTGGCCTCCAGGTCGATCGTGACGACGTCGCCTTCGGCGGCGGCACGCTCGACCGGGTTGGTGGAGGCGAAGCGCTCGCGGAGCTGCTCCACGGCCTTCTCGACGTCCTCGTCGGTGACCTCGAGGGCGTCCACGGTGACCTCGATGCCGGAGTAGTCCGGGATCTCGATCTCGGGGCGCACGTCAACCTCGGCAGTGAAGGACAGCAGCTCGCCGTCCTTCAGCTCGGTGATGTCGACCTCGGGCTGGCCCAGAACGTTGAGCTCACCCTCGTTGACAGCCTCGGTGTAGAACTTCGGGAGGGCGTCGTTGACGGCCTCCTCCAGCACAGCACCACGGCCGAACCGCTGGTCGATGACCCGGTTGGGGATCTTGCCCTTACGGAAGCCCTTCACCGTGACCTGCTGGTTGATCTTCTTGTACGCCGCGTCGAGGCTGTCCTTGAGCTCCTCGAAGGGCACCTCAATGCTGAGCCGAACCCGGGTCGGGTTCAGGGTCTCCACGGCGCTCTTCACGGTTCGGTCTCCTTGGGGGCTGACTTCTTGGGGTTCTGCTGGACCGCCGGGGGCGGCTTCGCGGATCGGGCCCGGTTCATCGGACACACGGGCACGCAATTTGCATAGTAACGGCAAGGGGGATGACTCCCCCAATGCGATCTTGCCTGTGGTCGGGGTGGCCGGATTCGAACCGACGACCTTCCGCTCCCAAAGCGGACGCGCTACCAAGCTGCGCCACACCCCGTCGGTGCGACACGAAGGGTACATGCCGTCGGGCCATGCCTCGCACGCTTTGCACCGGGCGTCTCACAGGGGGTGTCCGGCCGCGGCTGCACGGCGGGCGCCCGGCCGGTCCCGTAACGGGTGTGCGGAGCACGCCGCGGACCCGCTACGATGCTGTTCGTGCCGAGGTCCACGGACCTGCGGTGCGGTGCATGCGGGCGTAGCTCAATGGTAGAGCCCTAGTCTTCCAAACTAGCTACGCGGGTTCGATTCCCGTCGCCCGCTCCATACGAAAGGCCCGGTTCGGCAGTGACTGCCGAACCGGGCCTTTCGCGTTAGTCCCTGAGCCACTGACGGCTCGTGGGCCGACGGACCGCCCGGATCAGAAACTGATCTGGTTGATGGTGTCCGCGAGCGAGTTCATGAACCTGTTGATCGACGGCGCCATGCCGGTCGATGCCAGGAAGAAGCCGAAGAGCACTGCGACGATCGCGGGCCCGGCCTTGATGGATCCACCACGGATCAGCACCACCAGGATGATCGCCAACAGAAGCACCACAGACAGTGAAATGGCCACGACTGATCACACCCTTGGTCGGTCCGCCTTGCCGGCCCGGCAGCGTGCGATCCAGCACGCGCCGTCGCATCCATCGTGCCACCAACTCCCGTGTGGTTGCCGCCAGGTGGCGAATCAACCTGCCCGAATCGCGCCATACTCGCGCCCGCGCACACCCCGGGGCGGACAGCCACGGGCGGGCGCCCCGGCGGTCCCGGCCCGCGCGGGGCACGGATTGCGGTCCCCGCTGTGAGACAGCTGTGAGGTAACTGTGCGCCAGGTAGGGGGAATTTAAATGAATGTGATGGTTGCCATATCCCCACACTTCATTCACAGCCCATTCCCAGGAATCAGTGGGGCGAAATTCACATCCCTCAACCACCCTCCACTATGCGCCATTTAAGGTGGATTAAGCGGTGCATAGCGGGCATATCTCTGTGGTTTCACTTCCGAATGAGCGGGAACACGCGATATGCCTTGAGGGTTTTACGAATTGCAATCGACGGGTCTAGGGTGCCTTAGATGTTCCAAGCTCCGAGCGTATTTCAGAGGGCCCCACTCCCCCCTGCGACCCGGGAGTCGGAGCCCAGACCCGAGCAGACCCTGACGGCCCCCGGCACTCCCCCCACCCCCGTGCCGACCGGTCCCGCTGCCGCCGCACCGGCCAAAAAGCGTGATGCCTACTTCGACAACGTGAAGTTCCTCGCCATCGTGCTGGTCGCGGTCGCGCACGCCTGGGAGCCGGTGATGGACGGCAGCCGGGCCACCCGGGCGCTGTACATGGTCGTCTACGCGTTCCACATGCCGGCCTTCATCCTCATCTCCGGCTACTTCTCGCGCTCGTTCGAGATGACGCCGAGCAAGGTGAAGCGCCTGATCACCGGCGTCGCCGTGCCCTACGTGGTGTTCGAGACCGCGTATTCGCTGTTCAAGCGGTACGCCGGCGGGGCGCCCGAGCAGGAGATCAGCCTGCTCGACCCGATGTTCCTCACCTGGTTCCTGATCGCGCTGTTCGTCTGGCGGGTCACCACTCCGGTGTGGAAGGCCCTGCGCCACCCGCTGCCCGTGGCACTCGCGATCGCTGTGCTCGCCTCGGTGACCCCGGCGATCGGGGACGACCTCGATCTCCAGCGCGTGCTGCAGCTCCTCCCCTTCTTCGTGCTCGGCCTGATCCTGAAGCCCGAGCACTTCCAGCTGGTACGGCGGCGCGAGGTCAGGCTGCTCAGCCTGCCGTTGCTCGTCGGGTCCCTGCTGTTCGCCTACTGGGCCGCGCCGCGCATGCAGCTCGGCTGGTTCTACCGCAGCAACAGCGCGCAGGAGATGGGCGCGCCCTGGTGGTCGGGGGCCGTGATGTCCCTGGCGATGTTCGGCTGCGCACTGGTCCTGACCGCCGCGTTCCTGGCCTGGGTGCCGCGTCGGCACATGTGGTTCACGGTGCTCGGCGCCGGGACGATCTGCGGCTACCTGCTGCACGGCTTCCTGGTGAAGGGGGCCGGATACGCCGACCTGTTCGACCGCTTCGAGTGGCTGGGTTCGCCCGGTGGGCTCGTGCTCGTCTCGCTGGTCGCGGCGGCGGCGGTCACGCTGTTCTGCACGCCGCCGGTACGGCGTGTCCTGCGGTTCGCCACGGAGCCGGACATGAACTGGGCGTTCCGACGGGATGCCGCCAGGCTCTGAGTCAGTGCGACGACGGGTTGGCTTGAACCCGTCGTTCGGTGGGCGGTTCGCCGTCCGTGAGCCCCAAGAGCCTTCGTACCTGCGCATATTTCGCCGTCAGACGGGTACGCGTGGCCGGCTTCAGCACCGCGAGCCGGGCAGGGTCTGCGTTGTGGGCGAGATCCGACTCCTTGACGAGCAGGGCGCCGGGAGTCGCGAGAATCCTCGCGGTGTACGAGGAGAGGTCCTCGCCGTCCTTTTTGGTGACGGCGAGGACCATGTCTTTGACGGGCTGCGGCAGAGCCGCCCCGTCCAGCCACCGCCGGCTGAGCGCGTCGTCCTCGACGGCGTCGTGCAGCCAGGCCGCGGCGATCTGCTGGTCGCTCCCGCCCCGCTTCCGTACGCCTTCGGCGACCGCCGCCAGATGCTCGGCGTAGGGGCGTCCCGCCTTGTCGGTCTGGCCCGCGTGGGCCTCGCGGGCGATCGCCTCGACTTCGGCCAGGGTCAGTTGGGGAGTCGTCACGGGGCCGACTCTACGGGCGGAGGGTGACATGCGGCGGGGTTCGGCGGAGTCCCTAACCGGTCCGAAGAGTTGCAGTGTCAATCGTTCGGTAAACTAATTACTGACGATTCCTTGACGCGCTCTTGACCGAACGACCGAAGGACAGGCTCATCGGACACGCAGACACACTCATCGCCATGGGCGGCGCCTTCCTCGCCGCCGCGGTCCTCGCCCGCGTCGGCGGGCGGATCGGGCTGCCGACCATCCCCCTGTTCATCCTGGCCGGGATCCTGCTCGGCCCGCACACCCCCGGCATCGTCCTCGTCGCCGACCCGCACGACCTGGAGATGCTCTCCGCACTCGGCCTGGTGCTGCTGCTCTTCTACCTGGGGCTCGAGTTCCACCTCGACGACCTCAAGGAGGGCGGGCGCAAGATGGCGCTCGCCGGAGGCGCGTACCTCGCCCTGAACGTCGGCGCGGGGCTCGGATTCGGCTTCGCGCTGGGCTGGGGGACCTCGGAGGCACTGGTACTCGCCGGTGTCCTCGGCATCTCGTCGTCGGCCATCGTCACGAAGGTCCTGGTCGACCTCGGACGCATCGGCAATCCGGAGACCAAGCCGATCCTCGGCATCATCGTCGTCGAGGACGTCTTCCTCGCCCTCTACCTCGCCGCTCTCCAGCCGATCCTGTCCGGTGCGGACGGCCTCGGCGCGGCGGTCATGGACGGGGGCAAGGCGTTCGGCTTCCTGCTGCTGCTCGCGCTGGTCGCCCGCTTCGGCACCAAGGTCGTGTCCCGGCTGATCGACACGAAGGACGACGAACTCCTCGTCATCTCCTTCCTCGGCGCCGCGGTCTTCGTCGCCGGCGTCTCGGAGTGGTTCGGCGTCGCCGACGCGATCGGTGCCTTCATGGTCGGTCTGATGCTCGGGAGCACGACCTCGGGTGCGCGCATCCTCAAGCTGGTCCACCCGTTGCGGGACGCCTTCGGTGCGATCTTCTTCTTCGCCTTCGGCCTCTCGATCAACCCGGGCGACCTGCCCAGCGTGGTGTGGCCGGTGCTGGCCGCGGTCGCGGTGACCGTGGCGATGAACGTGTGCGCGGGCCTGGCCGCCGCCAAGGTGTACGCCTTCGGGCCGAAGGCCACGGCGAACATCTCCACGACGCTGCTGGCGCGCGGCGAGTTCGCCCTGATCCTCGCCACGATGGCGGCGGGCGCGGGACTGGACGAACGGCTTTCTCCGTTCATCGCCGGATACGTCCTCGTGCTCGCGGTCCTCGCACCGCTGGCCGCCGGACGCTCCCACGTTCTGGCCCGGCTTCTTCCCGGCGGACGCGACAAGGAGTACGGGGCTCTGCCCGGTTGACGGGCGTGAGGTTTCGACCGCTTCCGTACGGTTCGGTCGCGGTTCAGGTGCGGCGCGACAGCAGGAGCAGCGCGCGGTCGTCGTTGACGTCCTTGGCGCACGCCTCGATCAGATGCCAGGCGGCGCCTTCGAAGCCCGTGGCGACATAGCGGTCCGCTTCGCCGGTCAGCCGGTCGATCCCCTCGGCGATGTCCCGGTCCGAGGTCTCCACCAGGCCGTCGGTGAAGAGCATCAGGACGTCGCCGGGGGCGAGATGGCCCTTGACCGCGTCGAACTCCGCCCCGTCGTAGACGCCGAGCAGGGGGCCCTCCGCCGCCATCTCCTCCCACACGCCGCTGCCCGCGTGGAGTTGGAGGGCCGGCGGGTGGCCCGCGGAGAGGAGCTCGTAGTCGCCCGACTCCAGGTCCAGTACCAGGTGGATCGACGTGGCGAAGCCCTCGTCCCAGTCCTGGCGCAGCAGATAGCCGTTGGCGGCGGGCAGGAAGCCGTGCGGGGGCAGTGAGCCGAGGAGACCGCCGAAGGCGCCGGACAGCAGCAGGGCGCGGGAGCCGGCGTCCATGCCCTTGCCCGAGACATCGGTGAGGACGGCCTCCAGGGTGCGGCCGCCGTGGGTGCGTGCGGCGACGACGAAGTCACCGGAGAAGGACTGGCCGCCCGCGGGGCGCAGGGCCATCTCGCGGTGCCAGCCCTGGGGCAGCCTCGGCAGGGCGCTCTGGACGCGGATGCGTTCGCGCAGGTCGAAGAGCATGGTGCCGCCGCGCCGCCACGGGACGCCGACCCGGGCCCTGAACTGGGCGAGGACCAGGCCGAAGAAGCCACAGGCCGCGACCACCAGCACGGTGCCGGGGGTGACGCGGGCGGGCTCCGCGCCGTACGGGCCGAGCGCGATGGATTCGACGATCAGCGCGGCGGCGGCGGTCGCGTACAGGCCGAGGAGACTGGCCGGTCGCAGCAGCAGGCCGCCCGCGACGATCGGGAGGACGAGGGCGGCGGGGGCGCACCACAGCGGGTTGAGGAGGGTGGTGAAGGTGATGGCCGGAACGGTGAGCAGCAGACCGACGAGGGCGATCCAGTCGGAGCCGTCGCCGCGGAAGTAGTCCACGCCGGATTTGCGCAGCGCGATGCGGGCCCGGTGCGCCGATCTTCGCCACCGGGCCGCGTACGAGTCTGGTCCTCCGCGACGTGCCATTGCGGGGACCTTATCCACCCGGGCGGCTCCAGTGCAGGGGGACCCCGGCGACAATGCGTTCGAAATCGGGTAGCTCGTCCGGCGCACCCCTGGTAGGGATGGCATATGACGGCGCAACTTCGTGGCTGCGGCCTTCCGGATGGGACACCTGGTTCGGGAATCCGGAGCGGGCGTTCGGCGCGGTGTGCGGGCCCTGGGTGAGCCGCTCTGGCCGTCCTGACGGCTTCCGAGCCCGCGATCGGGTGCTGGAGGTGGAGGACGCCTTCTGCCCGTGGAACGCGGGGCGTTGGCGGCTCCAGGCCGACGTGAAGGGCGGCGCGAGCTGCCGGCGGACCGAGGACGAGGCGGATCCGGCTCTCTCGGTACGGGAGTTGGGGTCCGCGTACCTGGGGGGCGTGTCACTCGTCCCGCTGGCGGCGGGTGGTCCGTGGGGCTCAGCCCGCTTGGCAGGTGGGGCACCAGAAGAGGTTGCGGGCTGCCAGGTCCGCCGTGCGGATCTCCGTCGTGCAGATGTGGCACGGCTGGTGCGTGCGGCGGTAGACGTAGACCTCGCCGCCGTGGTCGTCGACGCGCGGGGGCCGGCCCATCGCCTCGGGCAGGTGCTCGGGGCGGACCGTGTCGATGCGGTTGTTGCGGACGCCTTCGCGCATCAGCAGCGCGAGGTCGGCCCAGATCGCGTCCCACTCGGCGCGGCTGAGGTCCTTGCCGGGGCGGTACGGGTCGATGCCGTGCCGGAACAGGACCTCGGCCCGGTAGACGTTGCCCACGCCCGCGACGACCTTCTGGTCCATCAGGAGCGCCGCGACGGTGACGCGGCTGCCGGAGATGCGCCGCCAGGCCCGCTCGCCGTCCTCGTCCGTCCGCAGCGGGTCCGGGCCGAGCCGGTCGTGTATCGCCTGTTTCTCGGCCGGGGTGATCAGGGCGCAGGTGGTGGGGCCGCGCAGATCCGCGTGGTGGTCAGCGTTCACCAGGCGCAGCCGGACCGTGTCCGTGGGCGGCGGGGCCGGGTTCTTGCCGAAACCCAGCTTGCCGAAGAGGCCGAGGTGGATGTGGACCCAGCCGGTGTGCCCGAAGCCGAGGAAGAGGTGCTTGCCGTGGGCGTCCACGCCCGTGAAGGTGCGGCCGTCGAGCAGGGCGGCGCTGGCGGAGAACTTGCCCTGCGGGCTGCTGACCCGTACCGGGGCGCCCGCGAACCGCTCGCGGTGGTCCGCGGCGAGGCGGTGGATCGTGTGTCCCTCGGGCACGTCGGCTCCCGTACAGGTGTGGGGTTGCTGTGACATGACCGTGCCGCCGGGACGGGCCCGGCGGCACGGATGAGACGGGTGCGGGCTCGGTCAGCCCTGCTGCGGGTGGTGGGCCGGGATCGGGGGGAGCTCGCCGGTCGCCTCGTACGCCGCGAGCATCTCGATGCGCCGGGTGTGGCGCTCCTCACCCGAGTACGGGGTGCCGAGGAAGATCTCGACGAACTTGGTGGACTCCTCCACGGAGTGCATCCGGCCACCGATGGCCACCACGTTGGCGTCGTTGTGCTCGCGGCCGAGCGCGGCGGTCTGCTCGCTCCAGGCGAGCGCGGCGCGGACGCCCTTGACCTTGTTCGCGGCGATCTGCTCGCCGTTGCCGGAACCGCCGATGACGATGCCCAGGCTGTCCGGGTCCGCTGCCGTCTTCTCGGCGGCGCGGAGACAGAACGGCGGGTAGTCGTCCTGGGCGTCGTAGATGTGGGGACCACAGTCGACGGCCTCGTGGCCATGGGCCGTCAGCCACTCGACGAGGTGGTTCTTGAGTTCGTAGCCGGCATGGTCGGAGCCGAGGTACACGCGCATGTTCCGAGTGTGGCACGAACATCACGGGGTATCCGTCAGCGGGGTCGGGGCACCCGGGGCCGGTTCCGGGCCCTTTGCGCGCCGTGTGCGCAACGCCACAGCGGCAACGATCCGGTGAACGAATCGGAAGAGGGGGTTCCTATTCCGGTACCTCCCGGGCTTGAATGCGTGACTGGCCGCCGCACCACCCCACACCCCCCATGGCGGCAACGCCCACAAGGCGCGATCAGAAAACGTAAGGACTCGATCCATGACGTCGCAGACGACTCTGGCGGAGCCGGGCGGACAGCCCGGTACGCCGGACAGCCCCGGCTCGCCGGACGGACTTCAGGCCGGACTCAAGAACCGTCATCTCTCGATGATCGCGATCGGCGGTGTCATCGGTGCCGGCCTCTTCGTGGGTTCGGGTGCCGGTATCGCCGCCGCAGGGCCCGCCATCCTCCTGTCGTACGCGCTGGTCGGCCTCATGGTCGTCTTCGTCATGCGGATGCTGGGCGAGATGGCCGTCGCCCGCCCGAGCTCCGGCTCCTTCTCGGCCTACGCCGACCAGGCCCTGGGCCGCTGGGCCGGTTTCTCGATCGGCTGGCTGTACTGGTTCTTCTGGGTCGTGGTGCTCGCCGTCGAGGCGACCGCCGGCGCGAAGATCCTGGAGGGCTGGATCCCCGGCGTACCGCAGTGGGCTTGGGCGCTCATCGTGATGGTGGTGCTGACGGCGACGAACCTGGTCTCGGTCGGCTCGTACGGCGAGTTCGAGTTCTGGTTCGCCGGGATCAAGGTCGTGGCGATCGGCGCCTTCGTCGTCGTCGGCTTCCTCGCCGTCTTCGGCTTCCTGCCGGGATCGGACAACCCCGGTTCGGGGATCGCTCATCTCACGGACAGCGGCGGGTTCTTCCCCGAAGGTCCCGGGGCCATCCTCACCGGTGTGCTGATGGTCGTCTTCTCCTTCATGGGCAGCGAGATCGTCACCCTGGCGGCCGGTGAGTCCGAGGACCCGCAGCGCGCCGTGTCCAAGGCCACCAACAGTGTGATCTGGCGCATCGCCATCTTCTACCTCGGCTCGATCTTCGTCGTCCTGACGCTGCTGCCGTGGAACGACCCGTCCATCGTCAAGGACGGCTCGTACGTCGCCGCGCTCAACTCCATCGGCATCCCGCACGCCGGCCAGGTCATGGACGTCATCGTGCTCACCGCGGTGCTGTCCTGCCTCAACTCGGGCCTCTACACGGCCTCGCGGATGGCGTTCTCGCTCGGACAGCGCGGTGACGCGCCGAAGGCGTTCGCCAAGGTGAACAAGCGCGGCGTGCCGACGGCGGCCATCCTGTCCTCGGTGGTCTTCGGCTTCGTCGCCGTCTTCTTCAACTACCAGTGGCCCGACACCGTCTTCGCGTTCCTGCTGAACTCCTCCGGCGCGGTCGCGCTGTTCGTCTGGCTCGTCATCTGCTTCACCCAGCTGCGGATGCGCGGCATCATCCTGCGCGAGTCGCCGGAGAAGCTGGTCGTACGGATGTGGCTCTTCCCGTATCTGACGTGGGCGACGATCGCGATGATCTCGTTCGTGCTGGTCTACATGCTGACCGACGACACCGGGCGCGAGCAGGTCATCCTCTCGCTGCTGGTCGCGGCGCTGGTGGTGGCGATCTCGCTCGTACGTGAGTTCCGCGGCCGGAAGCCGGGCGCCGTGGACGGCGTCGAGTCCGCCAACTCCGTGGACGCCGGAAAGAAGTAGTCGATACCTGACAGGCGATGTCAGGTATTACCGAAAGGCTCTCCTTCGCAAGCCCCCAGCGAGCGAACGGAGAGCCTTTCCATGTCTGCCACCATTTTCCGCCCCGGTGACGACGGTTACGCGACGGAGACGGCCGGTTTCCAGACCGGTTTCGCCCTCGCGCCCGAGCGCGTCGTGGCCGCCGCCGACGCCGGCGATGTCAGGGCCGGCGTGGCATACGCCGCCGCGCGCGGGCTGTCCGTGGGCGTCGAGGCGACCGGGCACGGACGGCCCGGCGCGAGCGCGGGCGGGGTGCTGATCAGTACGCGCCGGATGAACTCCGTCCACATCGATCCGGAGCGGCGCACCGCCCGGATCGGGGCGGGGGCCACCTGGGGGCAGGTGATCGAGGCCGCCGCCCCGCACGGGCTCGCCCCGCTCAACGGATCGTCACCGGGCGTCGGCGCCGTCTCGTACACCCTGGGCGGCGGACTGGGCGTACTGGCCAGGGAGTTCGGTTACGCCGCGGACCATGTCCGCTCCCTCGGCCTGGTGACCGCCGACGGCGTTCTGCGCCGGGTCACCGCGGACAGCGAGCCCGGTCTCTTCTGGGCGCTGCGGGGAGGTGGCCACCGCCTCGGGATCGTCACGGCCCTGGAGACCGGTCTGGTCGCCGTGGAGCGGCTGTACGGGGGCTCGATCGCCTTCGACGGCGGAAGCGGCGACACCGCCGCCGGCGTACTGCGCCGCTATCTGGAGTGGACACGGACCGTGCCCGGCACGCTGACGTCCTCGCTCTCCGCGCTGACGCTCCCCGGCATCCCCCAGGTCCCGGAGCCGATGCGCGGCCGGTACGTCGTCTCGGTGCGGATCGCGTACACCGGGAGCGCGGCGGAGGGTGCGCGGCTGGTCGCTCCGCTGCGCGAGGTGGCGCCCGCCCTCGCGGATTCGCTGCGGGAGATGCCGTACACCGACAGCCACACGATTCACAGCGATCCGCCGTTCCCGCACGCCTATTACGGCGACAGCGCGGTCCTCGGTGAGCCGGCGGCGGAGGCGGCCGAACGGATGCTGGAGCTGACGGGGCCGAAGGCGCCGATGATGACGGTCGTCCAGCTCAACCACCTGGGCGGGGCGCTGGCCCGGCAGCCCGCCGTGCCGAACGCGGTGCCGTACCGGGACGCCGGGTTCCTTCTGCGGCTGCTGTCGCCGCTGGACGGGACGGACGTGGCCGCGGTACGGGCGCTGTACGCGGAGGTGGCGGGCGCTTTGGAGGGCACGGTACTGGGGCGTTCGCTGAACTTCTCGTTCGGCGGCGGGGACCGTACCGGGAACTTCCATGAACCCCGGACACGCGAGAGGCTCGCCGGTCTGGTGTCGCGGTACGACCCGGCGAGCCTCTTCGGTGGGGCGTACGGCGTCAGCCGCTGAACTTCCGGCTCCGGCCGACGAGCTTCCAGGAGGCGGGCAGCGCACCCATGGCCAGGGCCGCCTTCAGTGCGTCCCCGATCAGGAAGGGCGTCAGGCCGAGCGCCACGGCCGAGCTCATCGACATCCCGGTGGAGAGCGCCAGGTACGGCACGCCGACCGCGTAGATGATGACGGAGCCGACCACCATCGTGCCGGCGGTACGCAGCACGGAACGGTCGCCGCCGCGGCGGGCCAGGCCGCCGACCACGGTGGCGGCGAGCAGCATGCCCAGCACGTAGCCGAACGAGGCGCCGCCCGCGCCGGACGTGCCGCCCGCGAACCACGGCATGCCGGCCATACCGATCAGCGCGTACAGCCCGAGGGAGAGGAAGCCGCGGCGGGCGCCGAGCGCCGTGCCGACGAGGAGCGCCGCGAAGGTCTGGCCGGTGACGGGGACCGGGGAGCCGGGGACCGGGACGGCGATCTGGGCCGCGAGGCCGGTGAGGGCGGCGCCGCCCATGACCAGGGCCGTGTCGACGGCGTAGCGGTGCCGGGCCGCGGGCAGCAGGTCGGCGAGGACCGCTCCGGAGCGGATGGGGGTGGCGGCGAGACTCATCGGGACTCCGCGGGTGAGGGCAGCAGGACAGGTGACTCCGGCCGACGTTAGCCCACGGGTTAACGATCGATCACCATCAGCCGCCCACAAAGCGGGGGTTGGGGAATTGGTCGGGTTCGAACAAAGCGCGGAACGCAATCGCACCTGGGCGTGACGCTCGTCACTGAGGTGGGGGCGGGGCGGGGCCCCTCACCGGGGCCGGTCCGACGGCGTGAGACTGTAGGTTCCCCATAAATGATCCGAGAGTGACCCGCACCCCATGCACGACTCACCTCCCCCCGCGCAGTCCGAGCCGTTGTCCCACGGTCTGAAGCAGCGCCATCTGACGATGCTCGGACTGGGCGGGGTGATCGGCGCCGGGCTGTTCGTCGGTTCCGGCGCCGGGATCGCGGTCGCGGGTCCCGCCATCGTCCTCTCGTACCTGATCGCGGGCGCGCTCGCGATGCTGGTGATGCGGATGCTCGGCGAGATGTCCTCGGCGATGCCCGCCTCCGGCTCCTTCTCCGTCCACGCGGAGCGGGCGCTGGGCCGCTGGGCAGGTTTCAGCGCGGGCTGGCTCTACTGGTTCCTGCTGGTGGTCGTGCTCGCCGTGGAGGCGACGGCCGCCGCGCAGATCGCGCATGGCTGGGTGCCCGGTGTGGAGCCGTGGGCCTGGGTCCTGGTCTTCATGGTGGTGTTCACCGCGGCCAATCTGACGGCGGTGAAGAACTTCGGCGAGTTCGAGTTCTGGTTCGCCGCGCTCGAGGTCACCGCGATCGTGGTCTTCCTGGTGCTCGGGCTGCTGGCGATCTTCGGAGTGCTTCCGGACACCGATCCGGTGGGGCTCACCAACCTGACGGGACAGGGCGGGTTCCTGCCGAACGGCTGGGACGGGGTGGTCTCCGGCGTACTGACCGTGGTGTTCGCCTTCGGCGGCCTGGAGGTCGTCACCATCGCGGCGGCCGAGACCGACGATCCGGCGCGGGCGGTGGGGCGAGCGGTGCGCAGCGCGGTGGTGCGCATCCTCTTCTTCTACGTCGGTTCGATGCTGGTGATCGTGACCGTGCTGCCGTGGACCGCGCAGCAGGCGGGGCTCAGCCCGTATGTGAAGGTCCTGGACGCGGTCGGGGTACCGTCCGCCGGGCAGATCATGAACATCGTGGTCTTCGTGGCGCTGCTGTCCGCGCTCAACGCCAATCTGTACGGCTCGTCCCGCATGATCTTCTCGCTGGCCGAGCGAGGCGAGGCGCCGCGGGCGCTGCTGAAGGTGTCCGGCGGCGGCCGGGACGGTGGGGTGCCCCGGCGGGCGGTGCTGGCCTCCGTCGCCTTCGGCTTCGTCTCCGTCCTGCTCAATCTGAAGTGGCCCGACTCGGTCTTCCTCTACATGCTCAACTCGGTCGGTGCGGTGCTCCTGTTCGTCTGGGGTCTGATCGCGGCGTCCCAGTTGCGGCTGCGCGGCCGGATCGAGCGTGAGGCGCCCGAGGCGCTGACGCTGAAGATGTGGTGCTTCCCGTACCTGACCTGGCTGACGCTGGCCGGACTGCTCGGCGTGCTGGTGCTGATGCTGACCGACGACGCGGCGCGCCCCCAGGTGCTGTGGTCGGCCGGGGCTACGGGACTGGTGCTGCTGGTCGCGGTGGGGCGGGAGTTCAGGGGCCGCCGGGATGTCGCCCCATAAGTAGCCGGGTGTGCACCATGTGTGAGCCTGGTGACCGTATAGCGGACAACCGTTCCCCCTGGGCGGGGTGTTGCCCAGACTGTGGGCCTCCCCTGTCCCGGCTACCGAACTGAGCTCGTCCATGTCCCGGACCTCCGCGCCGCCCCCCACCGCCGGACCGAACTCCCCCGGCACCGCCACGGTCGACTCCGCCCTCACCCACGGACTCAAGCAGCGCCACCTGTCGATGATCGCCCTCGGCGGTGTCATCGGCGCCGGGCTGTTCGTCGGCTCCGGCGCCGGTATCGCGGCCGCCGGCCCCTCGATCGTCGTCGCCTACGGCATTTCCGGACTGCTCGTCATGTTCGTGATGCGCATGCTCGGCGAGATGTCGGCCGCGAATCCGGCGTCCGGTTCCTTCTCCGTGCACGCCGAGCGTGCGATCGGCCCCTGGGCGGGTTTCACCGCCGGGTGGGCGTTCTGGGTGCTGCTCTGTGTCGCGGTGGGCCTTGAGGGCATCGGCGCCGCGAAGATCGTCACCGGCTGGCTGCCCGGGACCCCCGAGTGGGCCTGGGTCGCGCTCTTCATGGTGATGTTCCTCGGTACGAACCTGGCCGCCGTGAAGAACTTCGGCGAGTTCGAGTTCTGGTTCGCCTCGCTCAAGGTCGTCGCCATCACGCTCTTCCTGGTGCTGGGCGTCCTGGCCATCCTCGGTGTACTGCCGGGCACGGACGCGCCGGGCACGTCCAACCTCACGGGGGACGGCGGCTTCCTGCCCAACGGTTCCGACGGCTTCATCATCGGACTCCTCGCCTCCGTCTTCGCGTACGGCGGTCTGGAGACCGTCACCATCGCGGCGGCCGAGTCGGAGAACCCGGTGCAGGGTGTCGCGAAGGCCGTGCGGACGGCCATGTGGCGGATCGCGCTGTTCTACGTCGGCTCGATGGCGGTCATCGTGACCCTCGTCCCGTGGGACGACCCGAAGGTCGCCGCAGTCGGCCCGTTCTACGCGGCCCTGGACCACCTCGGCATCACGGGCGCCGCCGAGATCATGAACGTGGTCATCCTCGTCGCGCTGCTCTCCGCGATGAACGCCAACATCTACGGCGCCTCGCGCATGGTCTGCTCTCTGGTGGCGCGGGGCCAGGGACCGGCGCGGCTCGGCAAGATCACCTCGGGTGTTCCCCGCCGGGCGGTTCTCATCTCCTCCGTCTTCGGATTCCTGTGCGTGCTGCTCAGCTACTGGCGGCCCGACGACGTCTTCCCCTGGCTGCTCAACATGATCGGGGCGGTGATCCTGGTGGTGTGGATCTTCATCGCGGTCTCGCAGCTGCTCCTGCGCGGCCGGATGGAGCGGGAGGCTCCGGAGAAGCTGGTCGTGCGGATGTGGCTGTTCCCGGCCGGGACGATCGTGGCGCTGGCCGCCATGGGCGGGATCTTCCTGCTCATGCTGCGGCAGCCGGACACGCGCGACCAGTTGCTGGCCACGGGTGCGCTGACGCTGGTGCTGGCCGCGATCGGTGTGTGGCGGCAGCGGAAGGGTGCCGGGGCCGTCCGGTAGCCGTTCCTGTCCCGGAGCGCCGGACGGGCCCGTACGGGTGGCCCGTCCGGCGCTCGCGCGTGGGCGCGAGCCGGCGCCAAGTCCGGGCGCCCCACCCGTACATGAGGGCGCAGGTCTCCGTCCTCCGTGCCGTAACCCGCCGTCGCTTATGTGGTTCCTCCGTCCCACGCGAGGAGTTCCGCATGCACCACGCCCCGAGACGACGCTCGATCCTCCTGGCCACGGCCGCGGTTACCGCGGCGGCGGCGGGCCCCGCCGTCGCCTCCGACGCCCGTCCGGCGCACGGCCACCGGCCCTCGGGTCCGCTGGTGATCGGCCACCGGGGGGCGGCCGGCTGGCGCCCCGAGCACACCGCCGCCGCGTACACCTTCGGGGTACGGGCCGGGGCCGACTGGATCGAGCCCGACCTCGTCCCCACGAAGGACCACGTCCTGGTCGTGCGCCACGAGAACGAGATATCGGGCACCACCGACGTCGCCGCGCACCCGGAGTTCGCCGGCCGCCGCACAACGAAGACCGTGGACGGCAGGGCCGTCACCGGCTGGTTCACCGAGGACTTCACGCTCGCCGAGCTGAAGACGCTGCGGGCGGTCGAGCGGCTGCCGCTGGTCCGCAACCGCAACACGGTCTTCGACGGCCGCCAGCAGGTCATGACGTTCCAGGAGGTCATCGACCTGGCGCGCGCCCTGTCGAAGGAGCACGGGCGCCGCATCGCGGTCTTCCCTGAGACGAAGCACCCCACGTACTTCCGGTCGATCGGGCTGCCGCTGGAGCCGGAACTGATCCGCGTCATCCGCCGCAACCGGCTGAGCGCCCGCGAATGCGTCGTCCAGTCCTTCGAACCGTCCAGCCTGCACCGGGTGGCCGAGGCCCGGCTCGGGCTGCCGCTCTGGCAGGCGCTCGGCACGAGCGGCGGTCCTTACGGCCACACGGTCACGTACAAGGAGATGATGACGCCCGCCGGGCTGCGCGAGATCGCCCGTTACGCGGACTGGATCGGCCCGGACAAGTCCTCGCTCGTCCCGCCGCTCACCCTGCTGGCGGACGCGCACGCGGCGGGCCTGAAGGTCGGCGCGTACACCTTCCGCGCGGAGAACCAGTACCTGCCGGCCCCGTACCGCCGGGGCACCGCACCCACCGAGTTCGGTGACGCGTTCGCCGAGTACGCCTTCCACTACGCGCAGGGCGTGGACGCCGTCGTGACGGACTTCCCGGACATCGCGGTGAGCGCGCGGGAGGACCTGCGGGCCTGAGCCGGAGAGCGGCGGCCGGGCGGAAACGGGCGTGCGGCCGTCCGGAGGCGCCTGCCATCATGAGGGCCCACCCGTAGTCGAGACCGCCGGAAGCAGCCCACATGAGCCTCGTACCCGCCGATCCCACGGTGCTGCACCCCATGCCGGGGCAGCCACGGGTGGTGCAGCTGAAGCCGCTCGTGACCTCGCCGCTGATCGAGGTCGGGGAGTTCTCGTACTACGACGACCCGGACGACGCGACCGGGTTCGAGACGCGCAACGTGCTCTACCACTACGGGCCGGAGAAGCTCGTCATCGGGAAGTTCTGCGCGATCGGCACGGGGGTGCGGTTCATCATGAACGGCGCCAACCACCGTATGGACGGCCCGTCCACGTTCCCGTTCCCCACGATGGGCGGCTCGTGGGCCGACCACTTCGACCTGCTGACCGGCCTGCCCGGCCGGGGCGACACCGTCGTCGGCAACGACGTGTGGTTCGGCTACCGCACGACGGTGATGCCCGGCGTACGGATCGGGCACGGCGCGATCATCGGTTCCGGTGCGGTGGTCGTCTCCGACGTACCGGACTACGGGATCGTCGGCGGCAACCCCGCGAAACTGATCCGGACCCGGTACGAGGACGAGGACATCGCCCGCCTCCTCGCCGTCGCCTGGTGGGACTGGCCCGCCGAGCACATCACGGAGCACGTACGCACGATCATGTCCGGCAGCGTCGACGAGCTGGAGGCGGCCGCACCCGGCGAGCGGAGCGCCCGGTGAGCTTCGATCCCCGCCCCATCGACCGGGAGCCCGCTCCCTGCGCCGTCCTACTGACCGGCATCCCGGGAAGCGGGAAGTCCACGGTGGCCGCCGCGCTGGCCGCGCGGCTGCGGAGGTCGGCGCACATCGACGTCGACGCGCTCCAGGACATGATCGTCAGCGGGAACGAGTGGCCCACCATGGAGGGCAACGCGGAGGCGGACCGGCAGATCTTCCTGCGGGCCCGGCACGCCTGTCTGCTGGCGGACAGTTTCGTGGCGGCGGGCTTCGTCCCCGTACTCGCCGATGTGGTCGTACGCCGCACCCATCTCGACTTCTACCGGGAGACGCTGGCGACCGGCCGGTTCCACGTCGTCGTCCTGGCCCCGGACCCGGACGTCGCCCGGGAGCGCAACCGGACCCGGGACAAGGTGCTGGCCACCGACTGGTCGCCCCTGGACCGTGCGATGCGTGCGGAGCTCGGTGATGCGGGAACGTGGATCGACACCTCGGGGCAGTCGGTCGGGGAGACGGTCGAGGCGGTCCTGTCCGCGACCGACCTCGACGCAGTCCAACGGGATCAGGCCACTGCGTAACCGGCGCGTGCCGCTCCCCACCCCGCAGGGCGTCGCCGCCTGCCTCGCATGCGGGAGGGCGGGCTCCGGACCTCGTCCGGAACCCGCCCTCCCTGTGCGACGTCAGTCGAAGACCGGGCCCTGGGTCCGGGTCCGCTTGATCTCGTAGAAGCCGGGGATCGACGCCACCAGCAGCGTGCCGTCCCACAGCTTCGCCGCGTCCTCGCCCTTGGGGGCGGGGGTGACGACCGGGCCGAAGAAGGCGATCTGCTCGCCGTCGGCGCCCGGAACGGCGATGACCGGTGTGCCGACCTCCTGGCCGACCTTGTCGATGCCCTCCTTGTGGGAGGCGCGCAGCTCGGTGTCGTAGGCGTCGGAGTCCGCGTACGCCGCGAGCTCGACCGGCAGGCCGACCTCTTCCAGGGCCGTGACGACGGCCGCGGGCGTGGGGCCCTCGCCCTTGTTGTGGAAGCGGGTGCCGAGCGCCGTGTACAGGGGGCCGACGACCTCGTCGCCGTGCTTCTGCTGGGCGGCGATGACGACCCGGACCGGGCCCCACGCCTTCGTCTCCAGCATGTCGCGGTACTCCTCGGGCAGCTGGTCCAGCTTGTCCTCGTTGAGTACGGCCAGGCTCATCACGTGCCAGCGGACCTCGACGTCGCGGACCTTCTCCACCTCCAGCATCCAGCGGGAGGTCATCCACGCCCAGGGGCAGAGCGGGTCGAACCAGAAGTCGACCGGAGTCCTGCCGTTCGCCGTGCTGTTGTCAGACATGTCTCTCCTCAGAAGGGCGCGACCACTGAGCGGCACAACGCCACGGGGCGGCCCTGCCATTCCCGGATACCGGCGCCATGACCGGCATGCGAGGATCAAAGCCGTTCGAACGAGACCGGCCGGCACTCGTGCGGTGGGTGCGATGCCGCCCCCCGACTGCCGGTCGGGCTGAGACACGAAGGAGTGCCTGTGCCCGGTGAAAACCTGTCCCGCGACGAGGCCCATGAGCGGGCCGAGCTGCTGACCGTCGACGGTTACGAGGTCGCCCTCGACCTGCGTTCCGCCGTCGGTGAGCCCGACGGGGACGAGGGGGAGGCCGGCCCGCGCACCTTCCGTTCGCAGACCACCATCCGGTTCCGCGCCGCACGTGCGGGGGCCTCGACCTTCGCCGATCTGCTGGCTCCGAGCGTGAGCGCCGTGACGCTGAACGGGAAGCCCCTGGACCCGGCGGTCGTCTTCGACGGGACCCGGGTGACGCTCGACGGCCTCGCCGGGGGCGACAACGTCCTGGTGGTCGACGCGCAGTGCGCGTACAGCCGGACCGGCGAAGGTCTGCACCGCTTCGTCGACCCGGAGGACGGCGAGGTCTACCTGTACACGCAGTACGAGCCGGCCGATGCCCGGCGCGTCTTCGCGAACTTCGAGCAGCCCGACCTGAAGGCGCCCTTCCGCTTCGAGGTCACGGCTCCCGACGGCTGGACGGTCCGGAGCAACGGCGCCGAGGAGTCCCGCGACGGGGAGGTGCGGCGCTTCGCCGAGACGAAGCCGATCTCCACGTACATCACGGCGGTCGTCGCCGGTCCGTACCACTACGAGACCGACCTCTACACCCGGGTGTTCGACGACGGCACGACGCTGGAGATCCCGCTCGGCGCGATGTGCCGCAAGGGCCTTGCCCGCCACTTCGACGCGGACGACATCTTCCTCGTCACCAAGCAGGGCCTGGACTTCTTCCACGACAACTTCGACTACCCGTACCCGTTCGGGAAGTACGACCAGGCGTTCGTGCCCGAGTACAACATCGGCGCGATGGAGAACCCGGGCTGTGTCACGTTCCGCGAGGAGTACATCTACCGCGGCAAGGTGACATCGGCGTCGTACGAGCGCCGGGCCAACGTCATCCTGCACGAGATGGCGCACATGTGGTTCGGCGACCTGGTCACCATGCAGTGGTGGGACGACCTGTGGCTGAAGGAGTCCTTCGCCGACTTCATGGGCACGTTCTCCCAGGTGGAGGCGACGCGGTTCACCAACGGCTGGGTCACCTTCGCCAACAACCGCAAGGCGTGGGCCTACCGCGCCGACCAGCTGCCGTCCACCCACCCCGTCACGGCCGACATCCGTGACCTGGAGGACGCCAAGCTCAACTTCGACGGCATCACGTACGCCAAGGGCGCCTCGGTGCTGAAGCAGCTGGTGGCGTACGTCGGACGGGACGCGTTCCTCGAAGGCGCCCGGCGCTACTTCAAGCGGCACGCCTACGGCAACACGCAGCTCGGCGACCTGCTGTCCGCGCTCGCCGAGACGTCCGGGCGCGACATGACGGTCTGGTCGCGTGCCTGGCTGCAGACGGCGGGCGTCAACGTGCTCACGCCGGACGTGACGTACGACGTGGCCGGCCGGATCACCGAGCTGGCCGTCCTCCAGGACGCCGCCGCCTCCCACCCGGAGCTGCGCCCGCACCGGATCGCGGTCGGCCTCTACCGGCACGACGCCGACGGGGCCCTGGTCCGTTACGCCCGCGCCGAGGTGGACGTCGCCGGGGCGCGCACGGTCGTCGGGGAGCTCGCCGGGGCGGAGAAGCCCGAGCTGATCCTCGTCAACGACGACGACCTCACGTACTGCAAGGTCCGCTTCGACGCGGGGTCCCTCGCCACCCTGGGGGCCCACCTCGGTGACATCACCGATCCCCTGGCGCGGGCGGTCTGCTGGTCGGCTCTGTGGAACCTGACGCGGGACGGGCTGTTGCCGGCCCGGGACTTCATCTCCCTCGTACTCGCCTTCTCCGGCCGCGAGTCGGACATCGGCGTGCTCCAGATGCTGCACAACTGGACGCAGTCGGCGCTCGTGCACTACATCGCGCCCGGGTGGCGCGAAGAGGGCGGCCGGCTGCTGGCCGGGGGCGCGCTGCGTGAGCTGCGCACCGCGGAGCCGGGCAGCCAGCACCAGCTGACCTGGGCACGGTTCTTCGCGGCCGTCGCCACGTCGGACACGGACTTCCAGCTGCTGGCGGGGCTGCTCGACGGCTCGGCGCACATCGACGGCCTGGAGGTCGACCAGGAGCTGCGCTGGGCGTTCCTGTCGCCGCTGGCCTCGCACGGACAGGCCGACGAGTCGGTCATCGACGCCGAGCTGGCGCGCGACGACACGGCGTCCGGCAAGCGGCACCACGTGCGGTGCCTGGCCTCGCGGCCGTCCGCGGCCGTCAAGGCGCAGGCGTGGGCCGCGGTCGTGGAGTCGGACAAGCTGTCCAACGCGCTGGTCACGGCGACGATCGCGGGCTTCGTGCAGTCCTCGCAGCGGGAGCTGCTGGCGCCGTACGCGAGCGCGTACTTCGACGCGATCGAGCGGGTGTGGGCCGAGCGGTCGATCCAGATCGGCATGGACGTGGTCTCGGGGCTGTTCCCGGGGCTCCAGGACAGCCCGGAGACGCTGGAAGCGACGGACGCGTGGCTGGCCTCGCACGCGGACGCGGCGCCGGCGCTGCGGCGGCTGGTCCTGGAAGCGCGGGACGATCTGGCGCGGGCGTTGCGGGGACAGGCGTGCGACGCGGTGTGACCCGGGTCGGGTGCGAGGGTTGCGTCCTCGGACGCCGGACGGGCTGAGGTCTGGGCCCGGCCCCGGGTCGCCCGTTCGTGGCGGCCCGGGGCCCTGCCGGCAGGTGGACGAGCCCGTACGCACGACGTTCGTACGGGCATGCGGATGGCCGCCACAGGATTTCCGGGCGGGACGGGTCTTTTCGGCAGTCGAACTCCCGTACTTTAGGGCGGCGTTGTCCCGGAATGTCGACGAACGTGTAACAGAGGTTAGGGCCCCCTCAGTGAGCGGGCACCCCGGGGGCATGACGCAGAACACCCCTCTCTCCCTCCGCCCCCACCTGGTACGGCACCACGTGCAGTCCGCCGCGCAGTTGCGGGCGCGGGGCGTGTCCGCCGCGCAGACCGCCGCACAGTGCCTGCCCGGTGGTCCGTGGCAGCAACTGCTGCCCGGTGTATACCTGTTGCACCCCGGCCCGCCCACCGGCGAGGAGCGGTTGCACGGCGCCCTGCTCTACGCCGGCCGCCCACCCGTGTCCGCGCGGCGCTCGGCGGCGCCCGCACCGGCCGGGCCCCCGTACGGGGAGGCCATGGCGACGGGGCCGGCCGCGCTCACCCTGTACGGGTTCTCCTCCGCCCCGCCCGTGGCCTCGCTCCACCGGATCGACGTGCTGGTGCCCCGCACCCGGCGGTTGCGCTCGACCGGGTACGTACAGGTGCTGCGCCGCGCCGGGCTGCCCAGACCCGTACAGGTGGACGGGGTCCCGGTAGCCCCCGTGGAGCGGGCTCTCGCGGATGCCGTCGCCGGGATCACGGACGGTTCCATGGCGCGCCGGATGCTGACGGAGGCAGTCCGGGGCGGGCACTGCGAACCGGCAGCGGTGGTACGGGAGTTGAGTGCGGCGAAGCTGCTGGGGCTGGCCCATGTGAGGGAGGCCGTCGAGTCCTTGCTGGCCGAGGGCCGGGCGGTGGCGGAGAGCCGGCTGTACGAGATGGTCCGTACACGGGGACTGCCTGCCCCGCTGTGGAACGTGGACCTGCGCCTGCCGGGCGGCCCCCGTCTGGGCGAGGTCGACGCGTACTGGCCCGACCAGGCCGTGGCCGTCGAGATCGACTCCCGTACCCCCTCAGAGGACGGCGAGGCGCACTGGTCCGCGTACGCCGACAAGCGCGACCACCTGGAACGGCTCGGGATCACCGTCGTCCACGTCACGGCGGAGAAGCTGCGCGAGACCCTGGAGCAGCAGGCGACCGTGGTGCGCACGGCACTGATGGCGGCGAACGACCGCGAACCGGCCGCCTATGTGGTGATCCTGCCTCGGTGAAGGCACCTATGGGCCCATTCGTCCCGCGTGACGCTTTGACCTCATTGGCGGATCTACGCCATGTCCCATACTCGCCCCCGTCAACTCTCCACAAACCCCTGTCATTTACGACAGGGTGAGCGGTCATCGGGTACCGAATTCCGGACTCTCTCTTTCACATACAGGGATGCTGATGACCAAGGAATCCCCCAGCTTCATACCCGGAGCGAGACGAGCGGCCAGAATCGCCGCCGCCGCCGGTCTGGTGGCCGCGCTGGCCGCCTCCGGCGCAGCCCCGGTCTTCGCCGCCGACGACCCGGCCACCGCACCGGTCAAGCCCTCCGCCGCCAGCGGCAAGGGCGACAAGCTCGGCAGTGCCGACGCCGACGTGCTGGCGCAGGCCGAGGCCAAGGGCGAGAAGAACATCACGCTCATGGTCGCCACCGCCCCCGGTGCGACCGAAGAGGTCACCCGGCAGCTGGACGCCGTCAAGGGGTCCGTGCTCGGGCAGACGTACGACAAGCTCGGCTACGTCCGCGCGACCGTGCCGACCGCCACCGCCGAGGCCACGCTCAAGGCGGCGCAGAAGCTGTCATCCGTGTACGGCATCGATCTCAAGCAGGAGATCAAGCTCGACGACCCGACTCCCGCGGGCGACCGCGCGGCCGGTGCGTCGACGCAGGCCACGGGCTCCTACCCGGCGCCCGGCAAGGACACCCCGGCGAAGAACCCGTACAACCCGTCCTTCGAGACGGGCGCGGTCGACTTCGTCGCGCAGAACCCGAAGGCCGACGGCCGCGGTATCACCATCGGTGTCCTGGACTCCGGCGTCGACCTCGGTCACCCGGCGCTGCAGAAGACCACCACCGGCGAGCGCAAGATCGTCGACTGGGTGACGGCCACCGACCCGGTCAGCGACGGCGACGGTACGTGGCTGCGGATGACGGCCTCCGTGGCCGGTCCCACCTTCACCATCGGTGGTCGCACGTACGCGGCGCCCGAGGGCGCGTACAAGATCCAGCTCTTCTCCGAGGCCGCCACCCGCGGTGGCGACATGGCGGGAGACCTGAACCGGGACGGCGACACCACCGACGTGTGGGCCGTCCTCTACGACGCGGTCACCGGCACGGCGCGCGTCGACCTCAACAACGACGCCGACTTCACCAACGACGCCGTCATGAAGCCGTACAAGGACGGCCACCAGGTCGGCTACTTCGGTACGGACAACCCGGCGACCGACGTCGTCGAGCGGATTCCGTTCGTCGTCGAGACCCGCAAGAACGTCGTGTACAACGCGGCCGGCGCCAAGGCCGACTTCGTGAACATCGGCGTCATCGAGGGCTCGCACGGCACGCACGTCGCGGGTATCACCGCGGCCAACGGCCTGTTCGGCGGCAAGATGAACGGCGCGGCGCCCGGCGCCAAGGTCGTCTCCTCGCGTGCCTGCACCTGGTCCGGCGGCTGCACCAACATCGCGCTGACCGAGGGCATGATCGACCTCGTCGTGAACCGCGGGGTCGACATCGTCAACATGTCGATCGGCGGCCTGCCGCCACTGAACGACGGCAACAACGCCCGCGCGGAGCTCTACAAGCGGCTCATCGACAACTACGGCGTCCAGCTGGTCATCTCGGCCGGCAACGACGGCCCGGGTGTGAACACCATCGGTGACCCCGGTCTCGCCGACCACGTCATCTCGGTGGGTGCGTCCATCTCCAAGGAGACGTGGGCCGCGAACTACGGCTCGAACGTCACCAAGAAGTACGCCATGCTGAACTTCTCCTCGCGCGGTCCGCGTGAGGACGGCGGCTTCGCCCCGATCCTGACGGCTCCGGGTGCCTCGATCAACACCACCCAGACGTGGCAGGCCGGCGGTCCGGTCAAGGAGGCCGGCTACAGCCTGCCGGCCGGTTACTCCATGCTGCAGGGCACGTCGATGTCCTCGCCGCAGGCCGCCGGTGCCGCCGCGCTGCTGCTCTCGGCCGCGGAGCAGAAGAACATCGAGCTGCCCCCGGCCGATCTGCGCACCGCGCTGACCAGCACCGCCACCCACATCAGCGGTGTGCCCGCGCACGCCCAGGGTGCCGGTCTGATGAACATCATCGGTGCCTGGAAGTCCATCAAGTCGGGTGCCACGGCGCACGAGTACTCGGTGAAGGCCCCGGTCGACACCGCGATCGACTTCGCGCTGAAGACCCCGGGCTTCGGCACGGGCCTGTACGACCGTGAGGGCGGCCTGAAGGCCGGCCAGACGAAGACGTACGACGTGACGGTCACCCGCACCACGGGCCCCGACCGCAACGTCGCGCACTCGCTGTCCTGGAAGAACAACGACGGCACCTTCTCGCTGGCCGGTTCGAGCACCGTCCACCTGCCCCTCGGCAAGCCGGTGACCGTCAAGGTCAAGGCGCGCCCGGGCAGTGCCGGTGTGCACAGCGCGATCCTCAAGGTGAACGACTCGCGGACCGTCGGTGTGGACCACCAGATCCTCGCCACCGTCGTCGTCTCCAAGCAGCTCGTGGCGCCGGGTTACTCCTACACGACGTCCGGCTCGGTGCAGCGCAACGGCCACAAGTCGTACTTCGTGAACGTGCCGGAGGGCGCGAAGACCCTTGAGGTCGCCCTCAGCGCACTCCGTTCGGGCAGCCAGACGCGGTTCATCTCCATCCACCCCTACGGGGTCGCGGTGGAGGACAGCGCCACGATCTACTGCTACCCGAACTACGAGAGCCCGACCAACACCTGCCGTCCGGACACACGTTCCTACAAGGACCCGCAGCCCGGAGTCTGGGAGATCGAGGTCGAGTCGCGCCGTACGTCGCCGCTGCTGGACAACCCGTACAAGCTGGACGTCTCGCTGCTCGGCGCCACCTTCGACCCGGCGGTGCAGACCATCGCCGAGGCGAAGGTCGGCACCCCGGCCGCGGTGAACTGGACGGTCACGAACAACGCGGGTGACCTGGAGGGCAAGCTCAAGGGCGGCTCGCTGGGTTCGGCCAAGGTCGAGCGCCCGTCGATCGCCACGGGCGAGACGTACGAGACCACGGTCACCATCGGTGAGGGCGTCGAGAAGCTCGACTTCGCCATCGGTGGCACGTCGGACGCCAACGCCGACATCGACCTGTACGTCTACAACGGCGACACCGAGGTCGGCGCGTCCACGACGGCCGGTTCCGAGGAGTCGGTCAGCCTGGTGAAGCCCGCAGCCGGTACGTACACCGTCGTCGTCGACGGCTACGCGGTTCCGGCGGGGACCACCGAGTACGACTACCGCGACGTGTACTACGCGCCGTCGCTCGGTGCGATCACGGTCGACGAGTCGAAGTCGGTGACCCTGGCCAACGGCGCCTCGGCCCAGCTCGGCGCCGAGGTCCTGGTCGCCGGTGCGGCACCCGAGGGACGTCAGTTCTTCGGTGAGGTCCAGCTGGTGAACGCCCGCGGCACAGCGGCGGGCACCGGCAGCGTCGTGATCGAGAAGGTCACGCCGTAACGGCCGGCAGTACCTGAACAGCGGGGCGGGCGCTCTTCCGGGAGCTCCCGCCCCGCTGTGCGTCATCCGGGGTCCGTGCAGTCCAGGGTGCGCGAGGCGGGCAGCGCGTCCGTCATCCACTGCCAGGCGGCGGCCCGGTCGTCACCGAGGTACGACTCGACCCCCTCACCGGGGAAGCGCGAGACGACCACGAGCATGGGCCTGCCGGGCCGGAAGTAGTTCTCCTCGGCGCCCGGGACGATGAACGAGGTCTCCCGGGGCCCCTTGTCCGGCTTGAGGTACCGGTCGACCGTCAGCACGACCCGTACGAGGCCGCCGGCCCGTTCCGTCCGGCTGACCGTGCCGTCCGCGACGACCCGCGCGCAGGCCAGCCGGCCCTCCTCGGTCAGTTTGACGTCGCCGCTCTCCTCCGACGGCTGAGCGACCGACCAGAGAATCCCGGTCCCGGTCAGACAGACGGCGATCACCACCGACGCCGCCAGCGCGAGCGGTCCCTTCCTGGTCCACCGGGAGCGGGCGGGCGCGTGCGCCTCCGGGGCGGCCAGCCGGTCCCCGACGATGCGCAGCTGCTCCCCGAGCAGTTCCATGTCCCTGGCCGCTGCGGCATGCCGGGCCGCGGCGGCCGCGTCATCGTCCGCGTCGGGCGACGGCTCCCCCAGCAGTACGGCCATCAGCTCGTCCTGTTCGTCCGTGTCCACCGTCACACCACCTCGTCCGCGTGCGTCCGCGCCAGTCGTTCGCGCATCGCTCCGGCCGCCGTGTGCAGGCGGCTCTTCACCGTGCCCTCGGGAATGCCCAGCTCCGCCGCGATCTGCGGTACGGAGAGATCGGCGTAGAACCGCAGCACCAGGGCCTGACGCTGCGCGGCGGGCAGCTCGTCGAGTCCCTCCGCGACGGTGAGGGCCAGCAGCCTGGCCTCCTGGCCGCCCTCGGTCAGGGAGTCCGCCGGGCTCAGCGCGGCGAGCCGGGCGCCGATCCGCTCCTGCCTGCTGCGGCCCCGGTGCCAGTCGGCGGCCAGGTTGGAGGCGACCACGGCCGCCCAGGCGCCGATCTCGCGGGGAGCCTCCCGGCCGCCGGCCGATCGCTCCAGGAGGCGCAGCCGTACCTGCTGCACCCCGTCCTGGAGGTCGGAGTGTGGCACTCCGCCCAGTGAAAGAACCGCCCGTACGCGGTTCACGTGTGCCGGGCCGAGGGGATCTTCCCCCGCGCCGGCCGCCTTCCTTCCCAGCAAGGACTGCCTCCCCCTGAACGTGTTTCCCCTGTGACGCGGAAGAGCGGCGGAACGTTCACCCGGACGGCGTTCGCCGTCCGAGGAACGGACAATGGATTGGACAAGGCGGGCAGGGACATACGCATCATGGAGCGGCAAGCGGGTCGCACACACGTACAGAGGAGTCTTCGTGAAGGTCGGAATCGTCGGCGCCACCGGTCAGGTCGGCACAGTCATGCGCAGCATCCTGGCCGAGCGGAAGTTCCCCGTCGCCGAACTGCGGCTCTTCGCCTCCGCGCGTTCCGCGGGCTCCACGATCGAGTGGCAGGGCACGGACATCACCGTCGAGGACGCCTCCACGGCCGACTACACGGGCCTGGACATCGTGCTGTTCTCGGCCGGCGGCGCGACGTCGAGGGCGCTCGCCGAGAAGGTCGCGTCCCAGGGCGCCGTCGTGATCGACAACTCCTCCGCATTCCGGATGGACCCCGAGGTGCCGCTGGTCGTCTCCGAGGTCAACCCGCACGCGGCGAAGGTCCGCCCCAAGGGCATCATCGCCAACCCGAACTGCACCACGATGGCGGCCATGCCCGTGCTGCGCCCGCTGCACACCGAGGCCGGCCTGGAGACGCTGACGGTCGCCTCGTACCAGGCGGTGTCGGGCTCCGGTGTCGCCGGTGTCGCCGAGCTGCACGGCCAGGCGCTGAAGGTCGTCGCCGAGGCCGACAAGCTGGCCCATGACGGCGAGTCCGTCGACTTCCCCGCGCCCGCCGTCTACAAGCGTCCGATCGCGTTCAACGTGGTGCCGCTGGCCGGCTCGATCGTGGACGACGGTTCGTTCGAGACGGACGAGGAGCAGAAGCTCCGTAACGAGTCCCGCAAGATCCTGGAGATCCCGGAGCTCAAGGTGTCCGGCACCTGTGTCCGCGTCCCGGTCTTCTCGGGCCACTCGCTCCAGATCAACGCCCGGTTCGCCCGTCCGGTCAGCGTCGAGCGCGCGTACGAGCTGCTGAAGGACGCCGAGGGCGTCGAGCTGTCCGAGATCCCGACCCCGCTCCAGGCGGCCGGCAAGGACGCCTCGTACGTGGGCCGCATCCGCGTCGACGAGACCGTCGAGCACGGTCTGGCGCTGTTCGTCTCCAACGACAACCTGCGCAAGGGCGCGGCACTCAACGCCGTGCAGATCGCGGAGCTGGTGGCGGCCGAGCTGAACGGCTGACACCCACGCTCCGCGAAAGGGGCGGCCACCGGATGTAGCGGGGGCGGCCCTTTCGCGTGCCTCCGAGGGCGAGGTGGCGCCGC